>NC_014364.1:930794-1241058 GCF_000143985.1 Sediminispirochaeta smaragdinae DSM 11293
CTCGGCCCTTTTCGACTGTTCCAAGCTCAAACGTCTTGTGCCCGAGTTTCGAACAACCATCCCCTTTCATCAAGGCGTTCGAGAATCGGTAGCATGGTATCTTGCCGATCCGGCCCGCCAACGTGTAAATGAGCAGATCGATGAGGTAATTGAAAGGGTCCTTAGTGCCTGGCACCGGGGAATGCAGGCAGCGCTTTCCTGATGCAATGTGATAACCATCAAAGGAGCTTTGAGTGCGTTTTCAGGTTGGACTTATAGCCCCTCTTTGGTCATCGGAAAGGATCCTTGAGATAGCCAAAGAGTTTTCTGATGACCTGGAGCTTGTTCCTTTTGTCTTTGAACGGCTGGAGGAAATTGCAGATATTCTCGATGAACATATGGAAGCCTTTCCTTTCTGGCTTCTTTCCGGCCCCTTGCCTTTTGCAGTTGCTAAGCATCATGTAGGCCCTGTTGAAAATCTTGTATATTGCCGAGTGACGGAAACCGGACTTTTGATGGAACTCTTGAAGATGGCATTTGAATGTCATTCATTTCTGGAAAAGTTATCGATTGATTTTATTGATGATGCTGCTGATATTGAAGAGGTGCTGAATGAATTGGGCCTCCCGCGACATGATGTTAAGGTGAAGCGCTATAAGATTCCTGTAGTCGAAGAAGAGATCCTCAAATTTCATCAAGATTTGTGGGAAAGCAAAGCGATACAGTACGTAATAACAACAATCCCTTTTGTATACAAATATCTCAAGCAGAAAGGTGTTCCTGTATACGGGGTGCACTCATCACGGCTTGAAATTCGCCTGTCGCTTGAACTTCTTATAGAAAAAATCCGCGGTTCCTATTTCCGTAATACGCAGTCGAGTTTGGTAATGTTTGAGATAGAAGATTTTGATGCGCTTATTGAGAAGGCCCAAACTCCTTATAAACTTCAGCTTTTAGAATTGAAAATTCGCAATATGCTGCTTATGTACAGTGAGGGAATTGGCGGGTATCTTGTTTATAAGGAAAACGGCCATTATGAAATTTTTGCTTCAAGAGGGCGTATTGAACAAAAAATCAGTGAACTTCAGGATGTAAAAACTTCAATCGCCCTTGACTTGGACAGTACCATTACTATCGGTATTGGATATGGTGAAACTGTTTTTGCTGCCCAGATTAATGCATATAAGGCCTTAAAGCATTCCCGGCAGGGGAGACACATTGTTGTTGTAGAAGATGGGCGTGAAATCATCGAATATGATAATGAGGCTGGAACGTTGCAGTATGGTACCTCATCCGATGATGAGGTACTGAATCGTCGTCTGCGTGAAGCAAAGGTCAGTATCAGGACATATAGAAAAATACAAGCTTATTCCCGTAACTTAAGTCCTGCTGGTTTTTCTGCGGCTGAAATAGCGCAGCAGATGGGAGTAACCAATCGTAATGTTCGTCGCATATTGGCCGGTCTTTTCCGTGTTGGCCTCGTTAAGGCTATAGGTGAAGAGAGTATTGGGGCCAGTGGTCGTCCTGGACGGATTTATCAATTTGTAGCGATCGATCAATCTCTTTCATAGTATCTTCAGGTAGAAAAATGTGGACAGGATGGATAGTGTATGGTATAAATTACGGTATAATTAAGGAATAGTTCCTTAATTATACCGATGATAATGCGCATATGCGAGAAAGGAACACACAAAGATGGCAAGTGAGACGCAACAAGTGGAGACGGATATTTCGGCCCTATTTTTCGAGGCCGTTGAATGGAGAAGAAGTTTACATCGCCACCCTCAATCGGGGTGGTTGGAATTTTATGCTACGGGCTTTGTTGCAAAAAAGCTTGAATCTTGGGGGTATCAGGTTTTGTTGGGTGATAAGATAATTGACCCTCATTCGCGTTTGTTTTTGCCTGCTCCCGAAACCATGGATGAGGCGTATGGGAATGCCCTTTCTGCTGGTATTGATGAACAGTATATTCGTCCTGCCAAAGGAGGGCTGACCGGTGTTGTCGGTATTATTCAGGGAAAACAACCTGGTCCTGTGATTGCATATCGGTTTGATATTGATTCCTTAGAAATAACAGAAACAAGCAATCCTGAACTGGCAGCTAACAAAGAGGGTTTTGTCTCTTGCTATAGAGGATATGCACACATGTGTGGCCATGATGCAAATACGGCAACAGGACTTCTATTAGCAAAATATCTCTCACAAAGAGTCGACTCATTATGCGGTACCGTTAAATTGATTTTTCAGCCGGATGAGGAACGGCTATCGGGTGCTAAATCCATGGTTGCCGCAGGTGTTGTCGACGATGTTGATTATTTAATGGCCGGGCATATTGCGGCAACCATGGCTGAAACTGGAGCTGTTGCTTTTCATGTTTCAAATATGCTGTCGGTATCACGTTCTGAAATCACCTTTCACGGTGCATCGGCCCATTCTACAGGAAGACCGGATCTCGGTAAAAACGCAATCCTCGGAGCCTGTAGTGCCGCTTTGAATCTTCACACCATTGCCAGACACGGAAATGGCCTTTCTGTAGTCCATGTCGGTAAGATTACCGGTGGCGACAGCTGGAATAATGTAGCGGACCGCGCCTCATTGTGGATAGAAGTCCGGGCAGCAAGTTCCGATATTGATGCGTATCTTCAACGGAGAGTACAGCGAGTCTTGGAGGGGGCAGCCGAAAGCTATGATTTGCATGTGGAGAGTCGATTGGTTGTGAGTTCTGAAGCGGGCCATAACTCTCCTGAGCTGATAGAGCTTGGAAAGCGGGCAATCGATGGGCTTTCTTGTGTAACTGCTGTTCCTACGGCGCAGGTCAATGCTTCTGAAGATTTTGTGGCAATGGCAAACATTGTCCGGAGGCGGGGAGGGCAGGCCATGTATATGCTTCATGGGAGTCCTGTGGGAGGAGGCCTCCATAGTGATTCGCTCGAAATTGATGAAAAGGTAATTCGCAATGCTGCAGTCACATATGCGGCGATCTACGAAGCGCTTACAAAATTTACTATATAGAAGAATTACAACATTATAGGAGGTTTGCATGAAAGGAGGCAAAGGTACAGATTCAGGAGCATTGGGCGGTTTTTTCGCAGTTGTAAAAGACAGCCGGCTCATACTATCTGTCGTTGGTATCGTTGTTGTATCGGAATTGATAGGAATTGTCAAAATCCCTTTAGGTGCTTCTCTGTCAATAGCACTGTTTCCGATGCTTTATGCCATGGTTTTGGGAATGTTTTCTTATTTTTTGAAAGTGGTGAAAAAAGAACAGAGCCAAAAAGCAGAGAACATGATTTTGTTAGCGATCCTTCCTTTGATAGCGAAACTTGGTATGTCTATTGGACCATCCCTTTCTAAGCTATCGGATATGGGGCTTGCTATCTTGCTTCAGGAATTCGGCCATGTCGGTTCAATTCTTATTGCTCTACCTATTGGTCTTTTGTTTGGGTTTCGCCGTGAATTAGTGGGAATGACCCACTCTATTGGCCGGGAGGCAAATGTATCACTTATTGCCGAACGTTACGGTATCGATTCGGATGAGGGAAGAGGCGTTATGACCATTTACATTGTCGGAACCTTGTTGGGAACCCTGTTTTATGGATTGATGGTTCCCGTTTTTGTAAAAATGATTCCCTCTCTCCATGTTGAAGCGTGGGCACTTGCATCCGGGGTTGGTAGCGGCAGTATGATGGCTGCTTCCAGTGGGGCCCTTAGCACCGTTTTTCCCGATCGTGCCAAAGATATCTTGGCCTATGCTGGGGCCAGCCAGGTCCTAACGACTGCAACGGGATTGTATATGTCAATTTTTATTTTTTTACCTCTTACCAACCGCCTCTATGCGTGGTTGTCGCCTATTATCGGAAAGAAAAAAGATGAGGAGAAAACATATGAGTGATTCCGCTTATTCTCTGAGGTTTGTTTCAACGTTTTGTATCTTGCTGGTTGTTTCTCTTCTGATCATGTTGGGAATTGGAGTTGGCTATCATACCTCTCCTCTGGAAGTGATACCGGGGCTGCTTCTCTTTTCGTTTCTCTCTCTTGGTGGACTTCTTCTTGCCGATATCGTTCCTATTCCCTTTCCCGCTGTCGGGTGGGTGGCTGTTTTAGGGGTCATCTTTTCTGTTCCAGGTCTTCTTCCCTGGACCAATTCTTTTATTGACTATGCAAACAGGATTCCTTTTCTTGCTACCGCCACCCCTCCATTAGCTTTTGCAGGGATAGCGGTGGGCAAAGATTGGAGTAAATTCAAAAAGGTCGGCTGGAAGGGACTATTTGTTGTTTTTCTCGTATTTTCCGGTACATTCGTGGGGTCCGCTCTGGTTGCGGAATTTCTGCTTCGTCTGACAAAAGCTATATAGAAAATTCTTTTTTGCAGTGTATTTCGCTTCTTTCATGAGCCGCAGCAGGACTGCGGCTTTTATTCTTTGTTACAAATAAACTTCCACACTTTCTCCCGCCTTAAGCTCCACCGCTTTTTCAGGCAGTAGGAGTTGTATCGGTTTTCCCTTGCCTTTATGTTCGAAACGGGCCTGCTTTTTTCCCACAGTAACTTCGATTCTGTTACCATGGTAATAAAAGGGGAACGAGAGCTTTTTCCACACTTCAGGTAAGGCAGGTTCAAAGCGGATTCCCCCTTCGTAAGCCTCTACGCCGGCAAAGCCCTGGATTGCCATCTGGCGGGCGATGCCGCATGCTGCGGTATGAATACCGCCGATGAAGGTCCCGCCGCTTATGGCCGGCTTGGAATTGTAGAGGTCGATGAGCCCTGCCTCGAGAAAATAACGGTAGGCCTCATCGGCGAAACCGAGGCGGGCGGCGACAATGGCATGGACTGCCGGACTCAGGGATGAGCGGTGTTGTGTCCGTTTTTCATAATAGCGATAGTTGCGACGCATTGTCTCTTTATCGTACAGGTGGGGGTACTGGTAAAAAAGCTGTATCACATCGGCCTGCTTGATCACCTGGGTTTCGAAGGCAATGCCGTTTGGCCAGCCCCAGTACTCATTACTGTCTTTCAGGCGTCCGGCAAGCTCGGAGGGCGCTATATCCTCCAAATCAAAATAGCCGTCGAATTGAGGAAGTAACCCCGTCGTTGGATCTATGCCAGGAATGAAGAGTTTGTCGGCGATGTCCTTCCAGAGTGCGATTTCTTGTTCTTCAAGTTGTAGTAGCGATGTGAGCTCCTCAAGGCGCTTTGGCTGCTCTCGTTTCAAGCGTTGCAGAGTTTCAAGGGCCTCGGTAAGTGCAAAACGACACTGGACGTTGGTAAAGAGGTTGTTGTTTGCATTCTCATGGTACTCGTCGGGACCTAGTACCTGGTGGATCTCATAGCGGCCCTTGCGGGGAAGCCAGACCACCCTGCTGGCGATAAACCTGGCAACTTCAAAGAGGATTTCCGCCCCCTCTCCAACAGTGAAAGCGTGATCGTCGGTGGCAATGCGGTAGCTTCGTATGGCATAAGCAATATCTGGACTTATGTGAATTTGCCAGTCGTTGAAGTGGTTCCTGATTTTCCTTCCTGTCAGCACATCTTTGAAAAAATAGTCGGGACAAAGCTCGTCCCCGCTGTCCCCGCTGATCCAGGCGTAAAAGGCCCCCTCGAAACCGAGTCGGGCCGCCTTGCGCCTTGCTCCGTCCAAGGTTTTGTAGCGGTAGATTAAAAGCCGTCGCGCGGTTTCCGGCTGGGCGTAGAGGTGTCCGGGGAGGTTGAATATCTCCTGGTCCCAAAATGCCGCCCCCTGATATGCCTGGCAGGAGAGTCCTCTTGCTCCGATGGGAAGATGGTCACTATGGGCGGGGGTGGCAATGACGTTATGATAGGTATTGAAGTTGAGTATGCCCCAGGCATCATCATCGCTATCGACGGAAACAGTGTAACGCTCCCAGATTTTTTTCCAGCAGGCCTCGTGTTCCTCTCGTATGGCATCAAAACCTTGCTCTAAAAACTGTTTTGCATCTTCTTCCGCCTCTTCCTGGGGAGTGGGGAGATCCCGGGAAGAGTAGATACTTACACCTACATCGATGGTTACGCTTTCGCCTGCCCTGAGGTCGAGGTGAAAAGGGCGCAGCATGATGCCTTCTTGTATCGTAAAATTGGTCCCTTCCTTTGGTTTTGTTCCATTCAGAAGAAGTGCCTGGCGGAGGGCTATATCGATACCGGACTGGCCTGTTCTCATATCGATGCCTGGGCCAGCGTTTGTAGCCCTTTGCGCCTTTGCAAGGGTTGCAAAGTGATTGCCATTGAGGCTCCACACATCGGTATCGATACCGACAACCGCGATTATGGAACAATCGGTATCTGCGGAGAGAACTATGCGCTGAGCAAGGAGATGGATGCCGCTGATATTTGCCAGCCGAGTGAAGGAGCAGGTCATGCGCCCGCTTTCGGGAAGGTCGAAATCCATGGAACCTGATAGCAGTGCCTTTTCCAAATCAAGACGTAGGAAGCTTTTTGCCTCGGGAGCAGTTGAGGTTTGTAAGGCTTTTCCTTCTGCATTCTCTACCCGAAAATAGAGGCCGTTTGGTATAGAAGAGAGTTCGCTCCAGGTACCATCAGCGTTGTCCCAGGTATCCTCGACCACACAGGCAACATATGATTCTTTTCGCCAATGGGGAAAGGTTCCCCGGTAGCCGAGATATCCGTTTGCACAGAGGAAGTTGCTACCCATTGCAACGACTCCTTCCTCATTGTGTACACCCTGTTCGAGTAGCCAAGGACCTGCGAAGTGGGGCGAGCTCTTCATTATTTACTCCTTTCGATATATGAGTTTTCGTAGTATAATTGGTTATGCAACCGTGTGCAAGGACGCTTTTTTCGATTATTGCTGCAAATGAAACGTTTTTTTCGCTATACTGACGAAGTTTTTATCAGGAGCTGGAAGATGGAGAAAGAGCACAAACCGGTAACAATTAAAGATATTGCGAGAATCGCCGGTGTTAGCCATTCGACGGTGTCGCGAAGCCTTAACAATAGTTCTCTCATTTCTCAGGCCACAAAGCAACGTATACAGAAAATCGCCAAAGAATTGAATTTTGTTTTCGATTCAAGTGCCCGCAGTCTTTCTACCGGAAGAACGGGAAGCGTTGCGGTAATTTTCCCCGAACTCTTTGATTATTTCGGAAATTCGCTGTACATGGGGATGTTGATTCAAGGGGTTCGGCATGGTTTCGATCGTTTTTCCATCGACAGCATCGCCACTTTTGCCAAGAACGAATACACCGGTGAAAGTAATATAAGAAGACTTATCAGTCGGCGAAAGATTGATGGCCTGTTAATTGTCCATCCCGAGATTGACCCCGGAGATTGGGAATATATCGAAAAATCGGGGATTCCCTTTGTTGTACTTCACTTTAAACCGAGAAGCTATGATTATTCTCACATGAATTATCTTTTTACCGATCACGTCTATGGTGGCGAACTTGCAACGCGTAGACTGATTGAATCGGGGTGCCGAAAAATTCTCTGCCTCAGTGAAGATTCTGTCGAACCGCAGTTTCAAGAGCGTACTGATGGGTATAAACGTGCTCTTGCCGAGGCAGGAATCCCTTTTGATGCTCGACTTGTGAAAAAAGGAATGGTTTCATTCGAATTTGGGTATCGCACGATACTTGAGATGCAAGATCGCCTGCATGAAATTGACGGTATCTTTGCCGAGGCGGATCTTGTTGCCATCGGCTGTATTGAGGCGTTGAAAGGCCTTAGTGTTTCTATTCCTGGTGATATACCGGTTATCGGCTACGATGATACTGAGCTCGGTGCGGTTTTTCATCCACCGCTCACTACTATTCATCAGCCTCGGGAGGAGCATGCAGGACTTGCTTGTGCTCGTCTTGTAGAGTTAATTGAAGGAGCGGGGGATCCGCCTATGCAGCTTATTGTCAAGCCGCAGTTGATTGAGCGGGAGAGCTGCCCATAGTGTCCGGAATCGTGGTGATTCCTTTACCTTTAAGCCCAGGCATAAGAGGGCAGATAGTCAATCGTCCTTTTTTGTATCGTTCTTACTATAAGTAACTACGAGAAAAGGAGATTTTATTCATTTTCCACCACGATTCCGGACAGTCGTTGACTTTACCAAATCATAGAATTTTGGTAAGAAATCATCATGACCAATACACACAACGATGCTGTGGTTATCGCTCTCAGTGGCGGTGTCGATTCCAGCGTTGCCGCCTGGATGCTATCCAGGCAGTCAGGCAGGATCTTCGGTGCCACCCATTACATCCAGGATGACTCTCCCTGCTGCAATACCAAGACGATTTATCGGGCCCGGGTAATCTGCAGGGACCTCGGTATTCCTTATCGCCTGCTGGATATGCGAAGCTCCTTCCGGCAAAGTGTCGTTGATCCCTTTGTGGAAACGTATCGCCGTGCAGAGACCCCAAATCCCTGCGTTCGCTGTAATGAACGGCTTCGTTTCGGTGATTTTTATCATCAGGTTCGCAGGCTTCTCGTCGAAGAGGGGGCTCTTCGTGAAACTGAGAGGCCGCGTATCGCCACTGGCCACTATGCCCGAACCGCGGTGGTGGACGGGGTTTCCTATATTCGCAAAGGGGTTGATCCCTCCAAGGACCAGTCTTATATGCTTTACCGAATTCCAAGGGATGTTCTTCCCTATGTCTGTTTTCCCCTTGGTGAATATACAAAAAAAGAGGTGGTGGAGATTGCCCTCCGTGAAAATCTCCCGACCAAGAGCATAAAGGAGAGTCAGGACATCTGTTTTGCCGACGGTGGCTATATTGATTTCCTTCGCCATCGTCTTGGAACCGAATTTGTTGATCGTCCGGGGGATCTTGTGGATAATTCCGGCAAGCGGCTGGGGCAGCATCGCGGCTACCTGCATTACACCATTGGTCAACGCCAAGGGCTTGGCCTTGGGGATGGGCCTTGGTATGTTTCGCAAATTGATGGTGATGCCAATAGGGTTGTTGTCGCCCGTAAAGGGGAGTTCGGTACCCAACGTTTTAGCCTTTCCGAGGTGATCTGGGATCTCCCTGATGCTCCTCCTTTCGAATGCATGGTTAAAATACGCTATAACTCAGGAGAAGTCCCCTGCCGGGTTGAGGGATTGCCCGAATCCGGTTCACTTCTGGTTGAACTGGAAGAGCCGGCCTCTGTCACTCCCGGCCAGTCAGCCGTCTTTTATCGGGATGATTTGGTGATTGGCGGCGGAATCATCGACCGATAGGCCTCTTTCCCCCTTTACATCCTGCCGGTAAAAATTATAGTTATGTGCAAACATATTTTCATTTTTACGGACAGGTTTAATATATGGACGGAAAAACACTGGTAATTGTCGAGTCTCCAACGAAAGCACGCACGATAAAACGCTTTCTTCCGAAGAATTTCATTGTTGAAGCAAGCGTCGGTCATGTTCGTGATCTTCCTCAATCAGCCTCAGATATTCCAAAAGAGTTAAAGAAGGAGGAATGGGGTCGCCTCGGTATCGATATCGATAATCAATTCCGTCCCTTATATGTCATTCCCCGGGGGAAGGGTAAGATTATCCGCGAGCTAAAGAAACGGATCAAAGAGGTTGATCTCGTGCTGCTTGCCACTGATGAAGATCGTGAGGGAGAGAGCATATCGTGGCATCTTACCGAGGTGCTGCAACCCAAGGTGCCGGTGAAACGCATGGTTTTTCATGAGATTACCAAAAAGGCGATTGAACGGGCATTGGAGAATGAACGCGCTATCGACATGGACCTGGTCAATGCCCAGGAAACTCGACGTATTCTCGATCGTCTCTACGGTTATACCCTAAGTCCCCTTATCTGGAAGAAAATTGCCTATGGTCTTTCTGCCGGTCGGGTTCAGAGCCCCGGCCTGCGTCTCATTGTTCAAAGGGAACGGGAACGAATTTCCTTTGTGAAGTCTGTATATTGGGATATAAAGGCTGAACTCTTTCCTGAGGATGAAAAGAAGAGTTTCGAGGCGAAACTTGAATCCCTCGACGGCAGCAGAATTGCCGGGGGTAAAGACTTCGATCCTGCCACTGGTAAGCTGCTGCCAAATAAAAAGAATGTTGTCGTTGTTGATGAAGCCACTGCCCGAAGCCTGGAAAAGGAGCTTGCCGATGTCCGGTGGGCCGTCTCCGAGCTCTCGGAGAAGCATTCCAAGACACGGCCTGCACCTCCCTTTATCACCAGTACCCTTCAGCAGGAGGGAAACCGGAAACTGCGAATGTCGGCACGGGAGACCATGCGCACCGCTCAGAGGCTCTATGAGCAGGGCTTTATCACCTACATGAGAACCGACTCTCCGACCCTTAGCGCCGAGGCCCTTCAGGGGGCTCGTAGTGCGGTTCAGGAGCTTTATGGGAAGGAGTATCTCTCTGAAGCCCCCCGTCAGTATGCTGCAAAATCCAAGGGGGCGCAGGAGGCTCATGAGGCAATTCGTCCGGCTGGAGAGCGTTTCCGTCATCCCGATGAAACGGCTCTTTCCGGCAGGGAAAAATCCCTGTACACCTTGATTTGGAAACGGACCCTTGCCAGTCAGATGGCCGAGGCACGAAAGGTCTCTGTCACTGCAAAGATCGATGCCGGACGGACGCGGTTTTCGGCAACAGGAACGAGAATCGAGTTTCCCGGATTTATCCGCGTCTACGTAGAGGGCAAGGATGACCCCGAAGCGGCTCTCGACGACAAAGAGACGTTTCTTCCTCCTCTGGCCGAGGGACAGGAACTTAGCCTGAAGGGGCTTGAAAGTCTTGTCCATGAGACCAAGCCCCCAGCCCGCTTTACCGAAGCCACCCTGGTGCGGGAGCTTGAAAGTCTTGGGATCGGCCGTCCTTCTACCTATGCTACCATCATCAACACCCTATTTGAGCGACAATATGTGCGTAAGCAGGGAAATGCACTGGTTCCCACCTTTACCGGTTTTGCCGTTGTGCAGCTCCTTGAGCGCCATTTCCAGGAAATGATCGAATATAGCTTTACAAGCGACATGGAAGCTGCTCTCGACCAGATTGCCGTGGGAAAGCGGAATCGACTTGAGTACCTGACTTCCTTTTATTTGGGAGATTCCGGACTAAAAGCGCGGGTCGAGCATCGTGAAAAGGCGATTAAACCCGAGGAGTCGCGTACCATCGACTTGCCGCATATCACGGAGGGCATCAAGGTCGGTAAATATGGCCCCTACCTTGTGCAGCACCATGATGGTGAAGAGGTCCATGCCTCCATTCCGGAAGATATCGCTCCTGCGGATCTCCGTGAAGAGGAGATCCAGGAGTTGATTCGGGCCCAGAAAAACGGACCGGAACCCCTTGGCAGCGACCCTGAAAGCGGTGAACCTGTCTACTGCCTGACCGGTAGGTACGGCCCTTATGTCCAGCTTGGTGAAAAGAGTGACGACAATCCCAAGCCTAGACGTGCTGCCGTTCCCAAAGGGCTAAAGCCTTCGGAGGTCACGCTTGAGCTTGCTATCCAGCGCCTGAGTCTTCCTCGGGCACTGGGTATCAACCCGGCAACCGGCAAAGAGGTTTTGGTGAACGACGGTCGCTTCGGACCCTATGTCCTCCATGACGGAGAATTCCGTTCGTTGAAGAAAGATGACGATCTTTTTACGATAGGCCTCGATCGGGCCCTCGAGATTCTTGCCGAACCGAAGCGAGGTAGGGGGGGCGTTTCCGTTCTGAAGGATTTTGGAGCCATTGCTGATGGAGGGCGCAAGGTTGCCGTATACGACGGAAAGTACGGACCGTATATTAAATGCGGTGCAAAGAACATTCGTCTTCCGGATGACAAACGAGAGACGGAGGCGATCGAAAAACTTTCTTCGGAAGAGGTCCTTGAAATTATCAATACGGCTTCTAAGGCCAAGGGAAAGAAGTAAGATCAGAAATGTTCTGCCAGCCAGATGGAGATGGCGGCGAAGACCTTTTGTTTTTCCGGTTCGTTGAGAATCTCGTGGTATAAGCCGTCGAAAATTTCCAGTCTCTTGTCTGTTGATCCCAGGCCCTTAAGCAGCAATGTGCTGCATCCGGGGGCAACGATTCTATCTGCACTTCCGTGCATAATAAGGGCAGGCACCTTAACTCGCGCTAGTTTCTCCGCACTCGTTAGTTTGGATATCCTTAACATTTCCCTGCCCATCCGCGCCTTCATGGGACCGGTATAGACCAATGGATCCGCCACATAGGCCTCTACGACGCGAGTGTCTCTGCTGATTCCTGCCGTATCGAAAGGGCGTACACCCATATTCGGTGCCAAAGTTGCAAGCACCTTTGCACCCCACCGCAGGGGAAGGGAGACCCCTGCCTCGTTGCGTATTGCAGCGCCGGAGAGAATAAGTGCATCGATCTTGTCGGGGTGACGGCAGGCAAAGGCCGTTGCAATGGCACCTCCCATGCTGTGTCCGAGTAGAATAACAGGAAGCCCGGGCGTTTTCTTCTCCTGAGATTGTATGACCAACATCAGGTCGTCGAGGTAGCGTTCAAAATGAGGAATATCCGCCCGTCTCCCGCCTGATTGTCCGTGTCCGTAATGGTCAAAGGCTACAACCTTGAAACCGGATGAGGTGAGCACTTCGGCAAGTCCCCGGTATCGTCCCGAATGCTCGGCATAGCCGTGGGAAATAAAAATAGTCCCCTTCGGGGCCCTCTGTTTGAAGGCCTCGGCCGACCATACGCGGAGGAATCGTTTCCCTCCGTCGAAGCCCTGCATCGATTCATTATGTTCTGTCATATTGCGTTTTCCTCTTTCAGAAAAGTATTCAGGGCTTTGCCGAAAAGGTCAAGAAGGAATAGTATTGGGTTCTAATAAGTAGACAAATAAATAATAGAATTGAAAATAATTTTATAGAGTAAATAGAGATAAATAATTAACATAAGTATAAGTTTATACAAATAAAAGAGTTATAAAGCACCTTACTTGACCTTATATGTATAATTATATATTATGTGAGAAGAAATATCCGGGAAATGATATGAACAGTATAGATAAGGACACTGAATGGAACATGAGGTAAAGATTAAAATTGAGAATCTTTACAAGATTTTTGGTCCGAACCCTAAACGGGTTTTTCCCCTTCTTGAGCAGGGGCGGACAAAAGAGGAGATTCTCAAAAAGAGCGGCTGTGTCGTTGCTGTCAACGATGTCAGCTTTGAAATTGGAAAGAGGGAAACCTTTGTCATTATGGGGCTTTCGGGAAGTGGAAAATCAACGCTTATCCGTTGCCTGAATCGTCTGATAAATCCCACGGCGGGAAAGATTCTGATCGATGGGGAAAACATTCTCGATATGGACAAAGAGCAGTTGCGAAAGGTCCGGCGGTATACCCTTTCGATGGTTTTTCAGCATTTTGGCCTTCTTCCGCATCGGACGGTGCTTGAAAATGTGGAATTTGGACTCGAAATCAGCGGCATGGACAAAGAGACCAGGAGGGAGAAGGCCTTATCTTCTCTGGACCTGGTAGGTTTAAAAGGCTACGAAAAGAGTATGCCCGACGAGCTTTCTGGTGGTATGCAGCAGCGGGTCGGGCTTGCCAGGGCCCTTGCAAACGATCCTGAAGTGCTTCTGATGGATGAAGCCTTTAGTGCTCTGGATCCTCTTATCAGGACACAGATGCAGGATGAGCTTTTAACCCTTCAGGCCAAGATGCATAAGACCATCGTTTTTATCACTCACGACCTTGATGAGGCCCTCAAACTTGGCGACCGTATACTCATTCTTGGTCCCGGAGGTGTTATCAGACAGATCGGAACCCCGGAGGAAATACTCTCCGATCCGGCAGACGATTATGTGAAGGCATTCGTTCAGAATGTGGATAAGTCAAAGATCATCACCGTCTCTTCAATCATGCGCAACGCACAGGTTGTAAATATTGATAAAGATGGTCCGGGGACTGCAACACGGTTGATGGAAAAGGCTTCCATGGATCGTATCGTCGTTGTTGATTCGGACAGAAAATTGCTTGGTATTGTGAAGATCGACGATACGGTACGTCTCCAGAAGCAGAAGGTGAAGAGCCTTGAATCGATTTTGTTCGACCAGGTCTACACGGCTCACCCTACAACCCCAATATCCGAGCTACTTCCCGTGGCGTTCGATTCAGAAGATCCTATTGCCGTGATCGACGAGGATGGGGTCTTCCATGGGGCCGTGGATAGGGGTGCGATTATCGCCGAGGTGAGCGACGAAAACGACGACGGTGGTCCTGTTATCCTCAGTGAGTTCATTGAACAGAACGGAAACGGAGGAAAGGACATATGATATTGGAGACGTTACGAGATATTTTGGATGTCGGTGGATGGTTCGAGGCTATTATCGATTGGATGACCCTCCATTGGGACGGCTTTTTCGATGGTGTAAGTGCTATTGTTCAAGCTGTTCTAAGTGCGTTCTTGGCTGTCTTCTCTTTTCCGCCACCGATTGTTTTGGTTCTTTTGCTTGCGGCTCTTGCCTGGTGGCTTGTTAGTCGTGGAGCAGGAATCCTGAGCTTTATAGGGTTCTCCCTTATCTGGATCATGGGCTTGTGGGGGGAAACTATGGAAACCCTCTCACTTGTCGTGACCTCCGTCATCCTTGCTTTGCTCATTGCCGTGCCGGTTGGAATTTGGTCTTCGAAAAAGGATACGGTACAGCGCATTGTGCGCCCCGTCCTTGACTTCATGCAGACCCTGCCGGCCTTTGTCTATCTGATTCCCGCCGTACTCTTTTTCAAACTTGGGCCGGTTCCCGGTGTTATCGCCACGTTGATTTTTGCCATGCCTCCTTCGGTTCGACTTACCAACCTCGGTATCCGTCAGGTTCCCAAGGAGATTAAGGAGGCTGCCAAAAGCTTTGGGGCCACAAGCCATCAAATGCTTCTTAAGGCTGAACTACCGGTTGCCCTTCCCACCATCCTTGCCGGGGTGAATCAGACCATCATGCTGGCCCTCTCCATGGTAGTGATCGCCGGTATGATTGGTGCCGGTGGCCTTGGAAATGAGGTCCTTAAGGGAATTACACAGTTAAAAATTGATCAGGGTTTTGAAGGGGGAATTGCCATAGTCATACTCGCAATGTACCTCGACAGGGTAACCCAGGCACTTGGAAAAGTCGCCGGCACCCGTCGGCGTTAAGGATATAGTGATGAATTTTTTTCAGGAGGTTTCATGAAGTTTACTAACAAATTGTTGCTTGCACTGATGGCCGTGACCCTCGTGTTTGCAGTCTCTTGCTCTCAGAAGGATGAGAAAGCGGGCGAATCCGCTTCGGCAAAAGGTGCAGCTTCTGCCGAGGAAAAAACGGCGGAGCTTGTCTATGTTAATTGGGCGGAAGGGGTCGCCTTCACCAATCTTGCGAAGGTGGTGCTCGAGGATAAGATGGGTTACGATGTCACCATCACTGCCACCGACGTAGCCCCGGGGTATGTTTCCATTGCACAGGGAGACAAAGATGCCTTTATGGAGACGTGGCTCCCTGTTCTTCATAAGGATTATTACGATGAGTACAAAGACGATATCGTAGATTTGGGACATGTCTTCGAAGGAACCCAAAGCGGACTTGTTGTCCCTGCTTACATGTCGATCGACAAGATCAGCGAGCTCAATTCCATCAAGGATGATCTCGGCGGCAAGATTACCGGTATCGATGCCGGGGCCGGTGTTATGAAGACAACCGAAGAGGTTATTGAGCTTTACGATCTCGATCTCAGTCTCATGTCTTCCAGTGGTCCCGCGATGGCGGCCGCTTTAAAGGATGCCTATGCAAAAAAAGAGCCGATCGTCGTTACCGGCTGGACCCCGCACTGGATGTTTGGAAAGTGGGATCTGAAGTTTCTACAGCAGGACCCGGATAAAACGGTATGGGGAAAAGGAAATATCCATATTATGGCCCGCAAAAACATCCGCGAAGATAAGCCTACCCTTGCCACATTTCTATCGAATATGTTTTTTGATGAGGCTCAGCTTGGAGACCTGATGGTCAAAATTGAAGAGTCCGATGACGATATCGAAGTTGTTACACGTCAGTGGATGAGCGATCATTCCGACCTCATCGATAGTTGGATTCCGTAATACGGCCCGACCAAAGATGAATAGATAAAGCCGCCTACGTAAGCAGGCGGCTTTTTTACATACTTTACACTCCTTTTACCTCGCTTTTACAACGCTTTACCGGTAAATTATTAGACTATCATTGAAACCTTAATGAATGGAGAGTGATGATATGAGAAAACGCATGGCCACGGGAGTAATCATGTTTACGATGCTTTCCCTCATGCAGCTTTCGGCGGAAACCCTTTCTCTCGACAAAGAGAAGTGTATTGCCCTTGCTCTTAAGAACAATACCGGACTCCTGGAAGAGTCCATCTCTCTCCAAACCTCCGAGCGCAGTGCGAAAAATAGTTGGAACCTCCTTTTGCCCGATGTTTCAGCTTCTCTCTCGCTGAGTAGTTCTTCGAGCTACTCTGATGATACGGATGAGACAAAGCTTGGAGTAAGTCCGGGACTTTCGTTGACCTATACTGTTTCTCCCGGGCTCAAGGAGTCGATGAGGCAGCTTCAAATTGAATTGGAAGGTTCTCAAATCAGTTATGATGATGCCCTTTTACAGCTCAAGATGGATGTAGAGAGCGAATTCTATTATCTCCTCACTAGTCGGGGAAATCTTGAGATACAGAAGAACGATATTGAACTTGCTCAGCGAAGATATGAGCAGGTTCAGGAAAAATTTAGAAATGGTCTGGTTCCTGAATTGGATGTGCTTCAGGAGCGGGTCAATGTTGCGAATTTGAAACCCACCTATAGTTCTCTTAAAGCCACATATCAGAATCGCCTAAAAGAATTTCTGGTCATTCTCGGACTCGACCCCTCTCAAGAAGTTTCCCTGGAAGGTTCTCTCGAAGTTGATACCTATGAGTTGGACGCCCTTCAATTGATTGAGCAGTATCTTGCGAATCGATCGGATATCAAGGCTCAGCAAAATAGTTTGGAACTGCTTGAAAGTTCACTTCGTTACTCTCAGAAGACCGGACATTTACCATCGATCTCTCTCTCTGCCACTGTGTCGGAAGATTATTCCAAGCCGTTTTCTTCCGGCACGTGGCAGGATTCTTCCCAGAAAACCGGACTTGCGTTTTCAATTGGAGTTTCTTTGGGTTTGGATAATTATATTCCCGGTTCATCTACGGATCTGGAAATCAAAGAACTTGAAGATTCTATACAGAAGGCCCAGCTCTCTTTTGATCAATTGATCCAGGACGCTCGTCTGGAGATTATCAATGTCGTTAATTCGATCAATACAGATCGTGAAAATATCGAGCTTTCCAGGTTGAATCTGGAATTATCGGAGAAATCCTACGCGATGACCGAAGAAAGTTTTTCACGTGGAAAAAGCGACCGTATTACCCTTGATGATGCTCAGCAGGATCTTTTGACCGCTCGGCAAAACCTTCTTGAAAGCCAATATGATTACATGAGTGATCTTATTACGTTACGTGGAGCCCTTGGTATTGAATCTCTGGATGAGTTGAACAAAGCGGATAAGGAGTGATTGCATGGAGACGAAAAAAGGCGATCGGATAATTCAGATCATACTTTTGTTGATAATAGCTGCAGGTTTTGCAGGTATCGCATTAATACTTAAAGGCTCTGGTGCCGATTCAGGACAAAAAGGCGGCATGCCGGGAGGTCCTGGGGCAGGTGGCGCGCCTACTGCACAGCAGCAATCTTCGGATGGATCGGGAGAATCTTCCACGGTCGCCGTTGAGGCCGAATATGCCGCAAGACAGACCGTAAGTCAATTTATTCGTGTAAATGGTGATGTCGTAAGCGATGTTTCGGTCGATATCTATCCGGATGTGGCCGGAAAGATCGTAGTGCGAAACGTTGATCCCGGCAATTTCGTGAAAAAGGGCGATGTGGTCGCCATTGTTGACCCGTCGGTACCCGGCGAGTTTTACAGCCGAAGCCCGATTTTGTCGACGATTTCAGGGACGATCATCGATGTGAATGTGAATGTGGGAGATACCGTTTCCACCTCCACTTCGGTGGCCGTCGTCGGTGATCTTACGAAACTTTCTCTTGTAACCTATGTGCCCGAACGATACATTACCTATCTCAAATTGGGGCTCCACGCAGAGGTCTTTCTCGAAGCCTTTCCTGACACGGTTTTCGATGCCAGGGTTGTTCAGCTTAATCCCGTCGTAGATAACGAATCTCGCTCCATGGAAGTCAAACTCGAGATAGTCAATCAGGATTCCCGTATTCGAGCCGGAATGTTTGCTTCGATGAAACTTATCACCAGGGAAAGCCGTGATTGTATCGCGGTCCCGTCCGGTGCTGTTTCAAGCTATTACGACGATTCTGTTGTATATGTCGTCAAGGACGACAATAGTGTGGAGCGTCGGGTGGTAAGCTTGGGACTGAAATCGGATGAAATGGTCGAGGTTCTTTCAGGCCTTTCCGAAAACGAGCTTGTGGTTACCCAGGGGGTCTCTTCCGTAACCGATGGTTCTCCTGTGCGGATGGTCAACGACCCGGATGCCGTGGAGGAATAGATGAATATTACAGAGTTATCGGTACGGCGTCCCGTCACCATACTGGTTGTAACGGCCTTGCTTGTCGGGCTCTCCCTTTTTATGGTTCCCGATCTTGCTGTTGAGATGTTTCCCTCCACCGACTTTCCCGTGATCATGGTTCGGACGACCTATACCGGCGCCAGTCCCGAGGAAGTTGAAGATAGTATTACCAGTGTTCTGGAAAAACAGCTTTCCAATGTAAGCGGAATAGAATCGATCACCTCAACCTCGAGTGAGGGATCGAGCCTTATCCGTCTGGAGTTTGATTACAGCACGGATCTTGACGACGCCACAAACGACATACGTGATTCTCTTGAGCGTGTTACTTCGGCGCTGCCCGACGATGCCGGATCCCCTCAGATTCTGAAATTCGACAGCAGCTCGATGCCCATCATGCGATTGATGGTTTCGGGAGAGGAAACCTCCGATGTCCTGACACAGCTTGCCGAGGACACCATCCAGCCGCGACTGGAACGTATCAAGGGCGTGGCCTCGGCAGATGTCCGTGGGGGTGAGACCAAAGAGGTGAAGGTCGACCTCTCTCTCAACAGGATGGAGGCATACGGTATTTCCTTTTCGACGGTAGAGTCGGCCCTTGAAGCCCAGGATGTGCTCCTTAGCGGCGGAGACTTTGAAAAAGGAGGAATGTCGTACAACCTGCGCATCAATGAACGTTTCGGTAGCTTAGACGATATTTGCAGAACCGTTGTGGCCAGTATCGATACGAACAATTCCTCAGGTTCGGTCAATCGTTCCAACGTAGTCAGGCTTGAAGATATTGCCGATGTCTATCTTGGCGAAGAAGATTCAACCACGAGGGTCTATGTAAACGGTTCTCCTTCGGTATCGGTGGTGATCAGAAACGAGACCGATACCAATACCGTGCAGATTGCAAATGCGGTCAGGAAGGCCCTTCCCGAGATCAATAAGACCCTTCCCTCAGGGGTAAAGGTCGAGATCCTCTACGATACGACAACCATGATCTCCACCCTTTTGAATCAGGTCTACATCTCGGCCTTGCAAGGTGCTATTCTTGCCATGCTTATTCTCTTTGTGTTCCTGCGAAACATCAAAAGTACATTGATCGTCGGTATATCGATTCCCATCTCCCTTTTAATAACCCTCGGAGCGATGTTCTTTTTCGATCTGACGTTGAACATGATATCCCTCACCGGATTGATTCTTGGCCTGGGAATGATTGTTGATAGTTCCATCGTCATCCTCGAAAATATCTACAAATATCGGGAACGTGGAGCAAAGCTGCATGCTGCCGCAATTTTGGGATCCAGAGAGATGGTCACAGCCATCGTTGCCTCCACCTTGACGACCCTCTGTGTGTTCATCCCTATGATCATCTGGAAAGACGATCTTGAGATGCTTGGCCAGATGTTCCAGGATATGATCTTTACCATCGTTATCTCTCTGCTTTCCTCCCTTGCTGTTGCGCTCATGGTTGTTCCGGCCCTCAGCAGTACGTACCTCAAGGTCTATTCCCGAAAACAGAAACCACTGAAAAATCCTGTGCTTCGAAAGTTGGATAACATATCGGAAAGAGGGTTCACCGCCTTTGAAAACGGCTATGCGTCGGCACTTCGTTTTGCACTGAGGAACAGGGCCCTTGTCCTGACTTTGGTAATCGTTCTCTTTCTTCTGTCTCTCGCACAATTGTCCACCATGGGGCTCCAGTTTCAACCCAATTCCGACTCTGACGACGAGGTTACCATCGATCTTACCATGCCCGTCGGTACGGCACTTGATAGCACCGAAGCCGTTTTGATGGAGATGCGTAAGACGGTCGAAAAAGAGATCAAAGGTTATGAAAATATCATCATAACGGTGGGATCGGGAGGCTTTACTTCATCCAATACCTATGAAGGTAGTATCGAGATCATGCTGCCGGACCTTGAAGATCAGATCGACAACCCTACGACGATCAAGAAGAAACTGCGGCCCTACCTGAATGAGATACCCAACGCCAGTTTCGAATTTTCTTCGGGACGGAGATTTGGGGGGACCAGCGACCCCGTCGATATCGAGGTGGTTTCCAGCGATCTCACCCTTGCTGGGGAAACCGCGTCCAAGATACGTGATCTTATTCGCGATCTGCCGCAAATCGTCGATCCTCTGTCTTCTCTTGAGAACGGAGCCCCCGAATACCGTATCGTTATTGATAAAGATCGTGCCGCCGCCCTCGGCCTGACGGTTTCCGATGTGGCTTCTGCGGTGAGCGACCTTGTGGACGGCGATGCTCCGGTTACCTATTGGCTCAACGGCGATGAGCTGGATGTACTGGTTCGCTTGAAGGAAGAGGACCGAAACAGTGAGACGGTACTCAACTCTTTATCCATCATTTCTTCCTCGGGTGAAGCGATCCCGCTTTCCAATATCGCCTCCTTCGAGTTGACGGCGGGACCTGAGGATATCGATCGCGAGGATGAAAAGCGTGTTGTCCATGTAACCTCTGATATCACCTCCGATACTACAGCGACCGAGGTGAATGCGATGCTCCAGGAGTATCTTAGCACCTCTTTTGTGGTTCCCGACGGCGTGACGCTCTCTTTCAGCGGCGAGGCCGAGGATATATCCCGAATGGGTGGGCCTTTGGTCATCGTTCTGGTTATAGCCATCATCATGGTTTTTGCCGTGATGGCGAGTCTGTTTGAGTCTCTTGTCGATCCCTTTATTATCTTTTTCTCGATCCCAATGCTGCTTATCGGAGTTGTTTTGGTCTATACCCTACTGGGCCAACCGCTCAGTCTTTTTTCGATCGTTGGAATGGTTGTTCTTGTCGGAATCGTTGTAAACAACGGAATCGTGCTTGTCGATTATACGAACCTATTGCGCCACAAGGGGGTGCCGCTGATGGAGGCGGTCCAGACCGGTGCCAGAAGCAGATTGCGGCCGGTATTGATGACGAGTCTTACCACCATTCTCGGAATGGTTCCTATGGGATTTTTTGGGGCTGAGGGTACCGAATCTATTCAGGCCATCGGTCAAACCATCGTCGGCGGACTTGTCGCAAGTACCTTCCTTACGCTTTTGGTTACCCCAGTGGTCTATTCGCTCATCAACAGGGACCGCAAGTGGTTTAGGAAGAAGAAAAAAGAGGAGGGCAACAAATGATTGAAATGAATATCATTGCAAACCAATCCATCGAAGAAGATATCATCGAGGTACTGGAGGCCCGCGGATTCAGGGATAACTTTTCCCTCTTTTCTCCCCTTTTCGGGCGTGGCCGTCACGGTCGAAGAGAAGCTTCGGCTATTTGGCCGGAGAAGAATGTTATGTTTTATATCGTTATGGAGGATGATCAAATAGATGTTCTTGTGGCCGATCTGAAGATGCTTAAGGAGAAGTTTGAACAAGAGGGAATACGCTGCTACGTGAAACGTGATATAAGCCGCCTTTTGTGATTCCTGGAATGAAGGCGTTTCGAACTATGTGGGGGCGGTACTGATCGGTACCGCCCCTCTTTTTGGGTGATATCCCGGTAGTTGTCCGGAATAATGGTGGTTGCAGCTCCTGCTACTGCTCCGAGTTATCGGCTTCAAGCTGCAGCGCATAATAGGCCCCGATAAAACCGGCGGCAGACCATGCCTGATATCTTTTTCCCATCGGCCTGCCGGTTCTGCCATGTACCCATTCGTTGAACTCCCACTCATGTTCAATTCCTTCATGATTGACCAGTGCAAGCCGAAATAATTCTTGCTGAGCAAGGTCTCTGAGGCCGAGGCGGCTAATGAACATCACCCAATAGGCCCCAATAAAGGGCCATATACCTCCGTTGTGGTAATGGTGGGGAAGGTTGAGTAAATTTACGGTATAATAGGTGCGCCAAGCAGGATCCCCTGCATTGACAGGCGGATAAAGATTGGCCACCGGAGCCGGTTCGTTCACCCCGACCCCCCACATAAACTGGAAGGCAATCTTTGCCCGCTCGGCGGATAGCACATTGAACAGGACGGCAAGAATATTGCCGTAAACATCGCAGCGCCAGTCAAAACCGAAGGGGGTAATCTCGGCAAGAAGATAGGATGTGTCTCCCATGGAGAATTGCTGATCGGAAAAAGCTTTGATGGCATCGCTATGTATCGAGGGCCAGAACTTGCGGTTAATGGTTTCTTTGATCTGTTGGGCCATCCGCAGCCGCTGCCCTGCGGTGTCGAAGTCTCCCAATAGTTCGGCAATTCTGCCGTGGCAGAGATTTGCATTGTACCAGAGGACCTCGTCGTATAGGATATTATAGCTTCTTCCGAAAAGATCCATCCAATCACCTGCTTCCGGGATTTCAAGAAGCGAATCGTTGTTACTGTCCTGGGCTTCAAGCCAATTCATGGCATTTTTGATTTCACCCGCCCAGTTGCGAAGAAACTGGTAGTCTCTGGTTTCTCGTATGAAATGATAGAAGGCGATCACCAGCCACAGCCCGGAATCGATTGAGGCGATGCCTCCAATACCGGAATAATCCGGCTCTCCAGTGTCGATTGAAACATTACTCGGCACCTGTCCTCTTGGCGTGATATGGGAAAGCAGGGTTGTCATGGTTGCTTGCTGGCATCGTTGAATATCAGGGTCCTTGAGGGATAGGCTGTTCATGACAACAATCGCTCCGTCTCTGGCCCATATACTTTTGTAGTTTGAATCGGTAGCGTCGAGGATATTGTCATCGAGGCTGCAGGCAGAAAAACCTTTTGGCGTAATACAGCGTTTTAAAGCGTTTATCGCTTCCTGATAGGCCTCATTGATCAGCCCGTGCTGTGATTCACTCAGGCTCTTAAAAGCGTCTGAGTTCACTACACTATGGAATCTGGGATCGAATTGGCTGTGGACTAGTTCTATATCGCTGATATCCGCAATTTCTTCGATGAGTTCGTAGTGGAGAAGCCCGTCGAGAACCCCATCGGCAAAAGGCCTCCCAGCCGTATAGGTTGGCAACTCCATAGTCGCCAAAAACAGCTCCGGCTGAGCGTTCTCGACAATGATTCCCCTGACACCTCTGATGGTAAACATGGAGCTGTCGTTGCCGGTATCTCCGGCGACGATGACCTCTTCGGCTTCGATTTCTATTCGTTTCAGAAGCCAGGCAAGGGCATTTCCCTTATTGGCGTACTGGGGAAGAATATCAAGATCTCTGCTTGATGAGTAGACCACATTGACCGATAGCCCGAGTCCTCGCAGGGCATCTTTGATTTCTTGAAGGCGCTCTGGTGTGGCGTCATGGATATACCAGCTTGATTTAAAGGCGTTTTGATATTTGGGCGGCTGTTCCTCGGTATCGGAAAATGAATCGAGGCAAGTCCTGACCGTTTTCAGATCCCATCCCGTATTGAGGGTTTCGGCGAAGCGTTTAATCAATTCCCGCTTCCGAAAGTCGTAGATAAGGGTTCCTACTCCGCAGATGAGATAGTCGGGATCCGGAAGGTCGCTCTGCTTCAGCAGCTCAAAGGTATGCGGGAGCAGCCTGCCACTGTTGTAAACAAGCAGGGGGGCGGCGCTTCCTTTTTTCCTGCGCAATCCCTCCCATGTTCGCTTAAACGAGACCGTAGCATCCGGCTTGCCAATCAATGTTCCGTCAAGGTCGGAAGAAAAAAGTCGTGCCGCTTTCTTATTCATTCATCCTCCTCAAACGCATCTGTACAGGTATCGACGGCGTCAAGCAGCTGCTGTGCAATCCCTGTCCAGGTAAATCTGGATCGTGCAAGTGCCGCCCCTCTGCTTGAAAGTCGTCTGCGAAGACGTCGGTAGTGTAGGGCTTGATAGATGGCTATTCCAAACTCCTCACTGTCGAAGGGGTCGGCAATGAGGGCGTTGTCCCCAAAGCTGAGAACCCTGGCGAGCCCTCCGTGGGCGGTCACAACTACCGGGGTCCCGCTTGCCATTGCCTCAATACTTGTCATGCCGAAGGGTTCGTATCGACTTGAGAGAACAAATAGATCTGCCGCACGGTAGTAATCGGGAAGATCTTCGTCGGCGATGAAACCGGTAAACCTGACTTGCTTTCCCAATCCATATTGAGAAACCCGCTCGAGAAGTGTTTCGTAGATTGCCTGTTCCGTTTCATTTCTGTCTTCATATCCTATCGCCAGGACCAGCTCTGCTTCGGGAATTCGTTGTACGGCAACACTAAAGGCATCAATCAACAGATCGAAGCCCTTATTATGAGCGAGCCTGCTGACCGCAAAAATCGTTGCCGGACCGAAGCCGAGGCGTTCTTTTCGTGCCGCCTTTGTAGAGGGCCCGACGGGAAAGAAGCGATTGTCGTCGTAGCCAGGCGGGATCATTCGTATTTTCTCCTGGTCGATATCGTAGGCTTCTTGGATGAGATCCACTTGGATCGGGGTTGTTGCGGTAATCAGATCGCAGGAGCGGTAGAGCTGCCCCTCTGTTCGTATGCGCTCCGTGAAATTATAACGCTCTTCAAATTCTTCCTCACTGTCGGGAAAATCGGTAAGCATCTGTTTCTGTTTCCAGGTTCCAATGGAGTGAGGTGTATGAACATGGGGAATTGAGAGCTGGTGTGCCAGATGCTGGCCTGCAACACCAGCATCCCAGTAGTGGCTATTGATAAAACTATAGGTGAGCTTTTCTTTTTTGATGCGTTTTCTTGCGTTTTCAACCCATTCGGGAATGGATCGGATAAGGTATTCTTTCGGGATAAAGGCTTTTCCGCCGCAGGGGACCCTCAGAACCCGAACATGTTCGTCTACTATGTCGGTGTCCGGTTGGTCCTC
Organism: Sediminispirochaeta smaragdinae DSM 11293; assembly: GCF_000143985.1. Lineage (GTDB taxonomy): Bacteria > Spirochaetota > Spirochaetia > DSM-16054 > Sediminispirochaetaceae > Sediminispirochaeta > Sediminispirochaeta smaragdinae. Next base: position 956,001 of record NC_014364.1, read on the forward strand.
AAAACGTCGGGTCCAAATGTCGACATCATAACCGAACTGTCCCAGTTTTTTGGCCAGTTCGAGGATGTAAACCACCTGTCCTCCCGTGTCGGGAGCTCCCAGAGGTGGGTCGGCCGCCACGTATCCATGGGTAGAGATCATCATAATTCGTTTTTTATCATGCATATTTTCCTCCTCTGTCCGGGAAATGATCACAGAATAGGAAAACCGCCTGAACGCAACGAAATTATTTCGTACTGTAAGTATATTGATGTGGTGCCATAAAGGCAAGGGTAGTGTTCCGAATCCTGGTGATCGCCGATATCCATACCATCGGTTTCACCTCTCCCTCGGGTGGCGTTGGGTCTTCTCGAAAAGTGATACCTTCATTGCGGTAGCCGGGTACCAGACCGCGATCCACAATCCTATAATGAGGTAGGCCAATCCGTCGCCAATCGGATTTTCAGGAATAAAAAGCTTCAAGAGCAGGCGCAAAAACAGAGTCGTAGTCATCCCTGCGAGAAATCTGATGACCTTTTTGGAAAGTGACGCATGGCACTCGAAGGCAACAAACCGCTGTTCCAATCTTCGAGCCACGGCAAAACCTAAAAGCATTCCTGCCGATTTTGTTACGGCTTCGACTCCCTTAAGGTTCCAGCCCATGGATTTGTCGATAGAAGCTACAACTATCCCTGCGGTAAACAGGACAACGGCAATAATCGGGATTCGAGAAAAGATGGATGGACGGTCGAAAAAGAGTGGTAAGGCGAAAAGAATTCCAAGGATTACGCCGACCGCTACATCGGTCGGCCAGTGTACCCCGAGGTAAAGTCTGCTGAGAGCTACCAGAGCGGTAATGGCCAGAGCGCAGCCTACCGCTTCCTTCCTAAAACGTTCTGGAAGAGAAGCGGCACATGCAAAATAGAAGGTAGCTGCGGCCTGTGAGTGACCACTGGGAAAGCTGTATCCCGCGGCGGTTTCGAGTCGCTTTGCTCTAATGGTTTCGAGGAGTTCATAGGGACGCGGGACGCCGAAAAGCAGCTTGAGAAAGCCGTTTACCGATGCCGATAGGAGCAGCAGGAGAACGATGTTGGAGCCTTTTTCCTTTGAAACGTTCCAGTAGATCCAGCTAAGAACGACGACCATGATAGTTTCTTCACCCAACATGGTGATCAGTTCGACCAAATGATCAAGAAAAGGGGTCGAAAGGTTCTGAAAAGCCATGAGAATTGATTCCTGCATCTTCACATCCTACTCTTCTTGCCAATTTAGCAGTGACGGGTTACAGTGCCCTTATGAACAATAGAGTATATACCGTCGCGGAGTGTGTCTCAATTGTAATGAGGACTCCCAGGCGCTTCGTCTTATTATTTTTCTTTCTTTTTTTTGCAACTTTCTCTGTTGTCGGAAATGAAATTGATCGCTTCTGGATCGTAGAGGAGGACGATAATTCTTCCGGAGATGTCAAGCAGCTCGTGGATCCCTTGTTTCGACCGGGTGAAACCTTCAAGACGCTTATCGTTGTAAACGACTTAAGGATTCGGCAGGGAAAGGGCTCTGTTTCCTGGAATTTTAAGTACTATATAAACGGACATTTAAGTCATATGACCGATACCGAGTCCTACAGCGGATTTCAGGAGGGAATAGACTGGCATTTCCGCCGTGAACGCTTTTTTACCATAGCGCCTTCGGCCCTGCGTGGGAAGCATCGTATTGAAATTTTTCTGAAAGATAACAACAGTGGAAAAATCTATCACGGTGCCGTTCATTTTGAGGTGGGCGGCAAACCTATAACCGAGACAACTCCTCCCATGGCCTCAGGTGGTTCTCGAGAGGCAGTGGAGCCTTCTCGATTTGAGCCGACGATACTGATTGATGATATTTCGATCAGGCTGAGCGCTGTCGATGTTCGGAACGGCCATTTGGTCTGTACCTTTTTGGTTTCGACCGAGCTTGCGGGCCAATGGCTTGGTTTCTCCGATGCTTTGCTCGTGGACAGCGAAGGAGGCAGGCACGAGGCCATCGTCGGCGGCACGATCCGGGGAGATGGCGGAGGAGGCTTGGATCTCGTCCGCGGGATTCCTATAAAGGGTGAAGTTTTTTTTGATTCATGGGCGGCCGGTCTTGGCCATTTTGCATTGCTGGAAGTACATTTCGACGGTGACAGGACCGGCCGCTGGAGAGATATCTCAAATCCCTACGGGACCTAAGCAAAGAGACCTTTATCCCTACTTGTTTTCCGGCCGACAGTTCCGTTCGACCAGGCCCATTACTTCGTAGATGAGTCTGGCTGCTCCGAAGGGGTCGGCGTTGCGATCCCGAACAGGAGCAAGCTCAACAAGATCAAAACCGATTACATTTCGGTTTCTGGTCAGCGAAGTAATCATATCTATGGTCTGATACCATGAAAGGCCGCCTGGTTCCGGGGTTCCTGTAGAGGGGAAGAGGGCGGGATCAAGACCGTCGATGTCGATCGTAAGATAGACATGTTCAGGAAAGGCATCGGGGAGGGGGATGATATCGACCTGTCGCCTAGCCGCTTCCGCTGCGTCCAGCCAGCCGATGGACTCCGGCCTTTTTGCTTTCTGCTCGTTCCGAAATGTAACTTCTTCGGGGGATATGCTGCGGACTCCGACCTGAAATATGGGGAATCCCAGCTCTACGGCTCGGCGCATCACACAGGCATGGCTCATGTGAATACCACGATAATCACTTCGCAGATCCCCGTGGGCATCAATCTGAACAATACCGATTTTGTTGCCTGTTTCCTTGCGCCATTGATCCAAGGCGTGAAAAGCCCCGACGCTGACGGTATGTTCGCCCCCAAGTATGATGGGAATCCTCCCTTTTCCAAGGGCCTCTACCACTTTTGCCGCACAGGCCTCGACCATGGCGTCTGCCTTTTCTGCCTCAACGGCCTCGTCCGTAACAATTCCTCTAAGGGCGGGAATCCCTGTGCCGTCCCATAGTTCGAGCTGTTGTGATGCTTCGAGTATGGCCTGCGGACCTCCGGCGGTACCGTGCCCGTAGGATACACTCGCCTCAAATGGTACCGGAATGATGTGAAAGAGTCCTTCACTTTTCTGCTGCTCGGTTAATTCCTCACCGAGAAACGATCGATAGTTCATGACAAACGCTCCCTGAAGTCTTCAAATCCAAATTGTTTTACCACTTCCAGCGTGCCTGTCGCCGAATCATAGGTGGCGATGGCGGGAAGGGGGACTCCGTTGAAGGTGGTGGTCTTTACCATCGAGTAGTGGGCCATGTCCCCAAAGACCAGGCGACTGCCCGGCTCTAACGGGGTATCAAAGGAGTAGGTGCCAATCACGTCGCCGGCAAGGCAGGAGCTGCCGCCGAGACGGTAGGTGTACCGTTTCTCACCCGGCTTTCCTGCTCCGGCAATCTCAGGCCTATAGGGCATCTCCAGTACGTCGGGCATGTGGGTCGCCGCACTGGTGTCGAGAAGCGCTATCCTGCCGTCGTTTCGTACGATATCGAGAACTGTGGCTACCAGCACGCCGCTGTTAAGGGCTACTGCTTCGCCAGGTTCGAGGTAGACGTCAACGCCGTAGCGATCGGAACACTCCTCAATGAGTCGACAGAGTAGGGCTCTGTCGTAGTCGTTTCTTGTGATATGGTGCCCGCCGCCGAAGTTGATCCACCTCATCCTCCCGGCCCATGTTCCAAAGGAGTGATGAAAGCCCTTAAGGACCCGTTCAAGATCGTCGGCATTCTGTTCGCAGAGCGCATGAAAATGGAGCCCCTCGATTCCGTCGAGGAGTTCCGGCCGAAATTCGGCAGCCGTGACACCAAGCCTGCTTCCCGGCGCCGAGGGATCGTACAGCCGAACAGCGGCAGTAGATACTTCCGGGTTTACCCGTATTCCACATGACACCCTTCCTGCAAAGGGAAGACAACTGCTTCGAAATCGTTTCCACTGTGAGAAAGAGTTGAAAACGACATGATCGGAAAGTTCGAGTATCGTTTCAAACTGCTCCGGAACAAATGCGGGACTGTAGGTGTGTACCTCCTTTCCGAACGCTTCCCTCCCCAGTTTCGCTTCATAAAGCCCCGAGGCACAGACCCCTTTAAGGGTCTGCGAGATCATCGGGTAGAGGCTGAACATGGAAAAGCCCTTTTGGGCAAGAAGTATTCGGGCACCGCTTGTTTTTTGTATCGAGTCAAGTATTGCCAGGTTTCTCCTGATGGCTGCTTTGTCGACGACAAAACAGGGTGAGGGGACCGCTTCCGGCCGAAATCCCTCTAATCCGAAATAGTCAGCTTCCACGGCAGACCGTACCTTGCAAGATCGTCGAGAAAGGGATCCGGGTCGAACTGCTCCATGTTATATACCCCTTTTCCACTCCACTTCCCCTCGATCATCATTTTTGCACCGACCATTGCCGGAACGCCCGTCGTATAGCTGACACCCTGGCTGTTGGTCTCTTCATAGGCCGCTTCATGGCTGCAGATGTTGTAGATATAGGCCTCGCGGCTCTTGCCTTCTTTCCGTCCCCGTCCGATGACACCGATGCAGGTCTCTCCTTTGGTATCGGGACCGAGGCTTGCCGGTTCCGGCAGCACGGCTTTAAGAAACTGGAGGGGGATGATCTTTGTTCCCTTGTAGTCTACCGGCTCGATGCTGGTCATGCCGACATTTTGGAGTACTTCGAGATGTTTTAGGTAGTTTTCGGAAAAGCTCATCCAGAACTGGGCTTTTTTCAGGCTTGGAATGTGCTTTATCAAGGATTCCAGTTCCTCGTGATAGAGACGGTAGATGGTATAGGTTCCCACTCCTTCCGGGCAGGTGAAGGCTTTTGATGCGCTCATGGGCGGGGTTTCAATGAAACGTCCCGATTCCCAGTGACGACAGGAGGCCGTTACCTCCCGAATGTTGATTTCGGGGTTGAAGTTGGTTGCGAAGGGTTTTCCGTGGTCCCCGCCGTTGACATCGACGATTTCAATCTCCTCAAGTTCATCGAACTGGTGGCGGGCTAAATAGGCAGTGAAGACGTTTGTCACGCCGGGATCGAAGCCGCTGCCGAGCAGGGCCATCAATCCTGCCTTTTCAAATTTATCCTGATAGGCCCATTGCCAGGAGTATTCGAATTTAGCCACCTCTTTGGGTTCGTAATTCGCCGTATCGAGGTAGTGTACCCCCACCTCAAGGCAGGCATCCATGATGGTGAGATCCTGATAGGGAAGGGCTACATTGATAACGAGGTCGGGCTTATATGAACGCATCAAGGCTGCCAATTCCGAAACGTTATCGGCATCGACCCGTGCCGTTTCGATCGCTCTCGGCAATTCTTCGGCTATCTGATCGCACTTTGCTTTTGTGCGGCTTGCAAGCATGATGGAATGAAAGGTTTCCGGTAGTTGTGCACACTTGTGAGCGACTACCCGACCGACTCCGCCGGCCCCGATGATAAGAACACGATTCATGGGTCACCTCCTTATGGGGATGGAATGATGGAAGTATGGCGAATCACTCGGCGAATTTCAATCGACCAGGAAAAACTACGGCGCCTTTTTAATGGCAATCGTCAAACCGTCTCCGACCGGCAGGATCGTGCTGACGATCCTCTCGTCTCCGGCGATGAGCTTGTTAAAGCGTTCGATAGGCGGAATAAGGTCGTGCCATTTCGGATCCAAATCGATGACGGGGAAGAGGCTGTCCTCAGCAAGAAAAAGGGCTCCTGGCTTTAATAAGCGCACGCACTCTTCGAAAAGGTCGGGATAGAGGTGTTTATCCGCATCCTGAAAAATGAGATCATACTGCGGTTCCAAACGGGGCAGGGCCTTTCGTGCATCGTCGATGACGAGTTCTATCACATCATCAACCCCCTCTCTTCGAAAGTTTTCTTGGGCCTGAGCCGCAACCCGTTCGTCGTATTCAATACTTGTTATCCTGCCGTCCCATGTTTGTATTGCCTTTGCCATTGAACTTGTCGAATAGCCGATGCTGGTTCCGATTTCGAGAATTCTGGCAGGACGTTTCAGCATAATAAGCAGCTGCAAGATCCTTGCAACATCATCGTCGACAACGGGTATAAAGGCTTTGAGTGCAGTTTGATCTATGTACTCTTTTTTATTAAGCCCCTTTTTCTCTGCATACAATGCTTCGATATAGTGTGCTACACGGTCCATTTTCCATCCTCTTTTTGGCTACGCTATATCATCGTATGGTTTTGAGCAAGCGTTTGAGCCTTGACCCATACTCTTTCGCTCAGTATAGTAACCGATAAATGTAAGAGCTTACATTCGGAGCATGTTGTGAAAAACGATTCAACGATTTATGATGTCGCCCGGGAAGCCGGGGTCAGCATTGCCACCGTTTCCCGGGTCATGAATCACCCCGAACGGGTAGCCCCTGTTACCCGTTCACGCATTCTCTCGGTCATGACAAGGCTCGATTTTTCTCCGAGCTCGGAAGCGGTAGCCAGGGCCCGGATAGGTTTGAAACGGGTAGGTGTGGTAGCGCCCTTTGCCTGGTCCTACTCTTTTGTCCAACGAATTCGGGGGCTCAGCAGCCATTTATCTCCCCGCGAGTATGAGATAACCACCTATTCGGTGGAAAATCGCAGCCAGCTTGATTCTGTTTTTGCAATGCTTTCGGCAGGGGAACGGGTCGACGGCGTTGTTGTTATGGCTCTTCCGGTTGACAAAGAAGCCCTTATGCTTTTTCGCAGACGGGGTATGCCTCTGGTGAGCCTTGAAACGCGTATTAAATATGTCTGCTCAATCCTTTCGGATAACCAGGAGGGAGGAAGGATTGCCGCCGAGTACCTGCTTGGTAAGGGGTTCCGCCATCCTGCTTTCCTTGGTGAAGGGGGGCATCCCGATTATGTAGTCGATTCAGCCCGTAGCCGCTTTCAGGCCTTTTCCGAGAGGCTTGGCGCCGAAGGCATAGAGATACCGGAGGAGCATATGTGCTTTCACTATACCGGGGCCGATTATGCACGTGGGGCGGCCCGTAAGCTTATTTCGGGAAAATTCCTTCCCGATGTGGTTTTTGCCGCCAGTGACTATGAGGCCCTGATCCTTTATCGCATCGCCCGGAACGCGGGACTTCAGGTGCCTGGTAATCTTGCTATCCTCGGGTACGACAACATTGAGGCGGCCGAGTTTATCGGCCTTTCGACGGTCGATCAGCAGCTTGACGAGTCCGGACGACTTGCCGCCGAAATGATCGAGCTGGCCTTCCGAGGCAGTTTCGGACAGATCCCGGAAGTGATACGACTTCCTGTAACCCTTATCGAACGTGATACCGCCTAATATGAGGAGGAACCTTTATACATGAAAAACGGCGTTCAACTTATCACCTATCCCGATAGTCTCGGCATCAATCTCGAGGAACTATCTACTGCCCTGGAACGCTATTTCCCCGATCTTTTTACCGGGATTCATCTCCTTCCCTTTTATCCCTCTTCTGCGGACCGAGGCTTTGCACCCCTTGGGTATGATCGAGTCGATCCGCAGTTCGGTGATTGGAACGCGGTGGAAGGCCTTGCCGGCAGGTATGATATCGTGGTTGATTTTATGGTCAACCACATCTCGCGGCACTCCCCTCAATTCCTTGATTTCCTTAAACGGGGAGAGAAAAGCCTCTGGGCGGACCTTTTTCTCAATGTTCGAAAGTTTCATCCTTCGGGAGAGATCCCTCCCGATGATCTGGCAAAAATCTATACCAGAAAACCTCGGGCACCTCTTACCAAAGTGGTACATCCGGACGGAAGTGAAGATACCCTGTGGTGTACCTTCAGCGAGGAACAGATCGATCTCGATATTGCCTCTCCCGTCGGTACGGCGTTTCTGGAGGATAACCTTCGTTCCCTTTGCGGTCATGGCATATCGATGCTTCGCCTCGACGCCTTCGCCTACGTGACGAAGAGGCTCGGTACCAACTGCTTCTTTGTGGAGCCCGATGTATGGGAGCTCCTGCATCGAATCCAAACGATTGTGGCCGAATATGGTGTGGAGATCTTGCCCGAGATCCATGAGCACTACTCGATTCAGCTGAAGCTTGCGAACAAGGGCTATCGCGTATATGATTTCGCCCTTCCCATGCTGTTGCTTCATACCATCTTCAGCGGCAGCAGCAGAAGGCTCAAGGAGTGGCTAAAGATTTCTCCGCACAACCAAATCACCACCCTGGATACCCACGACGGTATCGGAGTTGTCGATGCGGCCGATCTTCTTTCTTCTGAGGAGATAGAGAAAACCGTTGATGCTCTTTATGAACGGGGTTCCAATGTCAACCGGAGATATTCGTCGGAAGAGTACAACAACCTCGATATCTATCAGATCAACTGTACCTACTATTCCGCTACCGGTGAAGATGATGATGCCTACATCCTTTCAAGGGCCATCCAGTTTTTCGCACCCGGTATTCCCCAGGTCTATTATGTCGGAGCACTTTCGGGACGGAACGATACCGATCTCATTGAGCAAACCAAGCAGGGTCGGGATATCAACCGCCATCCCTACGGCCTCGATGAGATTGCTGTCGAAATAGAGCGGCCGGTGAATAAACGGCTTTTTCGGCTCATGCGCTTTCGCTCACATACCCCGGCCTTTGAGGGCTCCTTTTCCCTTGCCGATAGTGACGACAGCAGGCTCAGCATCGTGTGGACGGGAAACGGTGGGGATCAGGCGATACTTGATGTGGACCTGAATGAACTCCGATGTGAGATTCGATATCGGGATGCTCTCGGCAAAGAGGAGCGGTGGATCTGTTAGAAACCGAATGACCTGCCAAGGGATTCCAGGGCCTTCTTGCCCTCGTCGGCCTTCTGTTCGATAATCCTTTTCGCCCTTTGCTCGGCTTCCGCCTTTTGCCGCTCTATTTCCCGTTCTATCTGATCGGATTCGCTTTTATCTGATGCAATGGCCAGGCTGAGAGCATGCAAGGTCGCTTCTGCTCCCTTTACCTGCGCCAGCTCCTCGGTTATGGAGGCATTGAAGTCGGCAAGTAGCTTTTCACTCTGGGCCATGGCCTCTTGTTTTCCGAATCGCATTAATGCCTTGCCGATCTTATCATCGAGATCGGTCTTTACCTTGAGTGATGAGATGATTCCCCTATCCAGGGAAAAATCGGTTATCAATGTGATGCTAGTATTTTCGGTGAGAACCGCTCTTGCAGCTCTGGAAAGGAGGTCCTGCGAAGGGTTGAAGTCATAATTGATTTCTTCCAGGCGGATATTCCCTTCGCCCGTGCCTGTGAGATGCTGGTCCATCACCGTCTGTAAGGCTATCGCTGCCTGCGCCGAGATTCCCGCAATACCGAGCTCAGACATGGGCCCTGTTTCCACCGGGATTCGCTTCAGATTAAGTTCCGTATCGACCGATGTTCCTTCGTCGGTGACTGAAGCCGCCGTATCCGTTTCAATATCACCGCTATCGGTTACCATTCCCACAGAAAGGGTCATGGGGCGCTTCCATCCCTTAGGATTCGAAGAGATATCCGATAGAGATACTCGTGTGTAACCGGTGTCGCCGCTTTCGCCGAATTCAACAAGCAGGGATTGGAGCAAAAAAGATGGTCGCTGATCGTCGACGAAGTGTATGAGCTCTCCCTGTCGCGAATTCTCCTTCCGATCGGAGCTCTCCTCTTTCGATTTCTTCTCCTCGGAAAGCTTTCCAATATACCCGATAACCTTTTTCGCCGTTGGCACCAGGGAGCCGAAACGCTCGGTTAGCATGCGTTCGGCGTTGGCTCCTACAGCAGAGACGGAGTCGGAACGAAAGGAGTCCGCCATTTCTCTGAGAAAGGCCCTATCCTGTTCCACGGCAGCCTCGATCTCTTTTGTATAGGCCGAGGCCCTGTCACTATCTTCCCTCACCGCTTGGAGTCCCGATTCGAAGTCGTCACCGATCTGCTGAACCGATGTTTTGAGGTCTGAAAGCTCTCTCACATATGATGCAATCGCTTCCGGGCTTTTCAAATCGCCAATATCCCTTTTGAGGAGGGCTTCTGTTCCGTGCCGAAGATCTCGCAGCTGATCATCGTATGATTCGACTCTGGTTTCCCATGATGCGGAAAGTCCCTCCAGTTCTTCCTTTCCCTGCGTAAGCAGTTCCGGACTGGCAAGTGAGGATCGGTAACGATCAAGAAGGCTTTGCGTCGAGCTGGTTATAAGCTCCTGACCCGTTTTTTCTATTTTCCCTAATTGGCTTTCCTCTTCCTTTTTTGCATCATCTTTCTGAGCACCTTTCCCCTCCGTTGCCGCCTCCAGCACTCCTGAAACCTGCCTGTCTGTTCCGAAGAGAATGGATCGGCTTTCAGCCTTTTCAATGATGAACCGACGTTTTAGCAATTGCGCCAGGTCGATGTCCATCACCGTAGGTCCCAGTTCAAAAAGGTTTTTCATCGGCTTTTCTTTGTCGGCGACTGTTAAGGAAGCGAGGGATATACGGCCCGAGAGAAGCGAAAGATCCACCCCCGCTGCATCGACTTTCGCGCCGAATATCCCTTCAAGGGATTGCTCAATGCCTTGTTGGGTAAGCCTATCGGCAAAAAGAAAAGAGAAAACGAGTACGGCCGCTATGGGTATCAGGAGAATACCGAGTTTCCAGGTAGTGACTATCCCCTTGTTTTTGCCTATGGTTTTTGCGAGCTTTTTCAGATGCTTTGCCGTGCCTGGATCTTGGGGTATCTCCATCCTGAATCGACCGTCGTCTCCTTGCTTGTAAAGCGACCGTACAAGCTCTTTCTCCTTCGGAAGATGGATTCTCGACAGGATCTTTTTTTGCAGCTGTTTTTGACTGAGTGCTTTTCGAAACCGTTTCGGGAGTTTTTTCATGATGCAAAATACCCCCACGCTTCGGATGTCTTTTTCATAGCGCTGCCGATTTTCTTTATTAGGGGAATCTTTTGAAAGGCCTTTACCACCTTGCTTTCTGCGATTTTGGGAGCAAGCCGGGAACGGTAGCCTTTGACAAGGAGCCTGCCGAGGAGAAAAAGCGGAAGCCACAGGATGATCGACCATATCAGGGAACCCATGACGACTGTATCATTAAAATGGGTAAAGGGAAGGATCGGGAGCGTCGCGGCCTTCACAAATAATGGTTGTAAAGACAAACGGGAAAGAATGAAAAGTCCTGTTTTGTGGAGGAGCGGATCGGCAAGATGAGCCAGCGGCTTCAATAGTGCAGTGGTAACGAGCATGGTTGCCGCATGAAGCTTTAGCAGAAAGAACAGGATAAACAGCACTACCCAGAGAAGATTTCCCCCCGGTATAAGGGCGAGGACGCATCCGCAGGCAAGGGCCGCGGCAATTTCCCCCGGACGGGAGTTTGCATTCAGTGCGGTAAGGAGCTTGGCGATAAAGGCAATCATGGCGATCCTCCTTATTCTTATCACGTAGTATAGCCTGCGAAGCCCGGACTGCGCAATTGATACGGAGGATCGGCTAACGGCAAATAGATGACGTAGATGCTATTAGCGAATAACTCGCCCCGATCCGTTACCCTGTGCAAGTCTTAAGACTTCTTCCCGTGAAGAGTAATTCATATCCCCATGGATCGAGTGACACAAACAGGATGCTGCGCTTGCATAGGTAATGACCTCCTGCGGATGTGCCGAGAGCACACTGTCGGTAAGGGCATAAATGAGTCCCGCCGAAAAGGCGTCTCCGCCTCCCACTCTATCGATTATCTGGGTAATCCGGTAGGGCGTGTATGTATCGCCGGAACGTGGTGCGGCATACTGTTTTCCCTCCTTTACGTCGTACAGCATGGCCCCCCAGTTGTTGTGTGAAGCCGAAATACTTTCTCGAAGAGTAAAAGCGATATACCGGAGGTTCGGGTATTGTTCTGCTATTGTTTTCGCCACGGAGGTGTATGCAGCCAGATCTATTGTTCCTTTGTTGACATCCACATGCTGGGGATGGATATTGAGCATATCCGAGGCGTCTTCCTCATTGCCGATGACAACATCAATATTGGGCATGATTTCCCGTATGATGTTACGAGCAAGATCTTTCTTTTTATGGGTCTCCCCCCAGTTCCACAGTTTTTTTCGGTAATTGAGATCGAAGGATATCGGAACCTGATGAGCCTTCGCTTTCTCTATGCCCAGGAGTGTGGCTTCTGCCGCGTTACGGGATAGTGCCGGCGTAATTCCACTTACATGAAACCACTGGGCATCTGTAAAAAGTTGATTCCAGTCATAGGCTTCTGGTTTCTGCATACTGATGCTTGTGTCATCTCTATCGTAGATAACGTTGCTGGGGCGTTGGTTTGCGCCGGACTCGAGGAAGTAGAGTCCCAGTCTGCCAAAGTCGCTGCTGAGGATATAATCGATACCGACATCCATGCTTTTGAGAAAGGCGCGACAGGAATCTGCAATCGCGTGTTGAGGCAGAGATGTAACGAATTGTGTTGCTCTTCCCATAAAGGCAAGAGAGGCTGCAACATTTGCCTCTGCGCCTGCAAACGTGAGGCGAACGTCACCGGGAAGCGATTGCCGGAATCGATAGTGATCTTCCATTTCGATTCTGGCCATGATTTCTCCGAAGGTTACTATGTGTTTCATTGCTTCCTCTCTTCCCGGAACCTTTTTACGGCAGAGCATGCGTTTTTTTCTATTGCATCCCAGTCTCCTGCGGCAATGAGGGATGACGAGGCTATCCAGCTGCCTCCGATTCCGGCAATTATCGGTTCTTTTGCATACGATGTGAGGTTTGCCGTATTGATACCTCCCAGTGGAAGAAACGAGAGCCCCAAGTGCTGATAGGGGGCGTTCAGGCTTTTGAGATAGGCTATACCTCCTATCTTTTCGGCAGGGAAAAATTTCAGCAGTGTGCAATCATACTCCAAAGCGGATTCGATATCTGAAGCAGTTGTGATACCCGGGGCAAATGGCAGGCCCATCCGTTTCGCTTCATCCATTACCTTTCGATTTAGCCCCGGAGCCACGGCAAAATCGGCTCCCGCCTTCTGCGCATCGGATATCTGTCGTGGGCTGAGCACCGTTCCTGCACCACAAAGTATATGAGGGTAATGAGTATGAACGATGGTAATCGCTTCGAGAGCTATCGGTGTCCGTAATGTCAGTTCTATAGCCGATACTCCTCCGGATGATAGTGCCTCAATAGTGGGGCGGATCTCCTTCTTTTCATGGAAAATCAGCACCGCCACAATCCCAGCATCTTTGATGCGGTTTTGGATCTCGATATTCATGAGCATGCCGATCGAAGCCTCCTTGTAAAAAGTACGTATATCCGCAGTATCCCGGAAAAGTATGCTTCTGTCAATAAAAATGAAATACTGTTTTGTATTTAATAAAATAACATTTCAAGTTTGTCGAAACTTTGTACGTTATATTTGACACACTGAAGCTTATTAGGTATATATGTAGAGTGTTTTCTAGCGAAAAAAGGAAATGTTATGGCGAAACAAGAAAATTCGACTTCAGTTACCTCGGTTATTCGGGTCTTTGGTATTCTGGAAGAACTGGCAAAAGAACGGGAGCTTGGACTTAGTGACCTGGCAAAGCGCATGTACATGTCCAAAAGTACCATCTTCCGTTTTCTTCAGACGATGAAAGAATTGGATTACGTTTCTCAGGATCCCGTAACAGAGCGTTATTCCCTCACGGTAAAGCTGTTTCAAATTGGATTGATGACATTGGATTTGCATGACCTCAACAAGATCGCAAATAAGCACATGATAAAGCTTGCTCACCGAACATGCGAAACCGTCCATTTGGCAATTTTGGACGCAGAATCAAGGTCCATCATCTATGTGCATAAGGTTGATGCGGAATACTCATTGTCTTTGCTGTCCCGGATAGGAAAGAAAGCCCCCCTTCATTGCACTGCGCTTGGAAAGGTTCTTATGGCATATAGCGATGAAGATACCCTTCGTGAGGTCTTACGCGGTCTTAGCTATCGGGAATACACTCCGAAGACAATCAATAATGAAGCTGATTACCTTAAAGAACTCGAGAAAGTCCGTAATCAGGGCTATGGAGAGGATCTTTGCGAACACGAAGAGAATATCTGCTGTCTGGCGGCTCCCATTCGGGATCGGTTCGGAAATGTGGTCGCAGGTATGAGCATTACCTGGCCGGAGTTTCGATTCTCGGAAGATGAAAAGGATACCTATCTTGAGTGGATAATGGAAACCGCCAATGCCATATCAAAAGATCTTGGGTATATAGCGTAGCGTCCTTTCCCGGCAGTTTAGAGCTTCCTTTGGTTTGTAAGACCTGTCATCCCTTTGATGTTCAGGTCTTTTTTTATGGGCGTTTTTTATTGACATATCAGGAACGACGGTTTATAAATAATAAAACAACGTTTCAAAACTATAAGGAGGTCTTATGAAAAAGAAAAACGCAATCATTTTTTGCCTTTTTGCGCTGGCTTTGGGATTCTTTTTAACGGGATGTTCTCAGAGCGCCTCAAAGACGGCAGCTACAGGTAGTTCCGCAATGGCTGCAGGCGGGACTCAAGATGCAATGGATCAGATTTTTGCGGACGGTAAGCTCGTTGTTGCAACGGAGCTTGGAACACCCCCCTTTGCGTACAAGGATCCGAAGACAGGTGAAATCGATGGTTTGGCCATTGAACTTGCCAGGATGTTTGCCGACGAATTGGGAGTGGAGCTTGAGATTCGAACCTTTGAATGGGCTGGCATCATACCGTCACTTCTTACCGGTCAGGTCGATATGCTTACAACCTGTCTTACGCGAACGACCGCCCGTGCCGGAAAGATGATATTTATCGAACCTTTCGTTGCGGTTCCCGCACATGCTCTGGTGCGCAAGGGCACATTCCATTCCCTATCAGAATTGAATAATCCGGATGTTGTTCTCACCACTACTACCGGCGGTATTTATGAAGAACTTGCAGAGAAGCTTTTCCCCAATGCCCAGATAAAGACAAATGGAACAAATGCGGACAATGCTGTTGCTTTGCAGACAATGCGTGCCGATGCGTATTTGAACGATAAACTTCAGCTCGTTGCATCTATGGAAATGTATAAAGATCAATTCGAATTAATTCCTGAACCAATAGCCTGGGACTCTCTCGCTTTCGCAACCCGTTTTGATTCGCCGAAGCTTGCAAATTCGGCCAACATGTTTATGCGCTTGATCAAAATGGACGGAAAATATGCGGAGATTTTCAAAAAATGGATGGGCTACGACTACGTACCAACCTTCGAGGTTGGAAGTTGATGTAATAGGAATAGCAATCCGCCATTAAGCAGCCTTTTGCCGCTTTCTGAGGGCAGGAGGCTGTACCATTTTCTGCGTCATTGTATAAGCCTACGAAAACAGGAACGGTTATGAATTTTAATTTGTATGTTTTGATAGAATGGTGGCCTAAGATCCTGTCTGCCTTCGGCACAACCCTGTTTTACTTTGTTGTGTGCTCATGCGTGGCTGTGCTCTTTGCGATTCTCATATCGATGCTGCTTGCTTTACGGCTGAAGGGATTAACATGCTTTTTGCGGGCCTATATTGCGGTTTTTAGAAATACTCCGCTTCTTGTACAGTTATTTCTCTTGTTTTATGGGCTGCCGTTTATCGGCATTCGAATGCCGGCATTTTTTTGCGGTCTTATTGGTGTGGCTCTCAACGAGGGGGCTTTCATCAGTGAAATTATTCGGGGCTATATCGAGGCCTTGCCCAGGGGGGACTGGGAAGCAGGCGAAAGCCTTGGCCTGTCCCGCTTCTCTGTTATTCGCTACGCTATTCTTCCCCAAGCTCTACGAGACTCCGTCCCCGCAGTTACCGGACAGATTTCCATTATTATAAAAGACACTTCTCTTTTTTCCATGATCATGATCAGTGAACTTACACGTACTGCAAACAGTATCTACACACGAACATTTGACACCTCCGGATTTATTATTTCGGCAGTACTGTATCTTTTCATATTTTTCCTTTTGACCCTTCTCTCAAAACAGATAGAGCGACGATATAAGGTGAAGAGGTAGGCCTATGGCAGATATAATAACAATAGTAAAATTTCTCAGCACCGGCGTCATAGCGCTTATAGAAGTCATTCCTGCAAGCGTCGCTATTTCCTTAGTGCTTGGTATTATCATCGGTATTCTTGGCTATTTGCAGATACCAATCATACGCTACATCGTCTCTGCATATATCATAGCAATGAGAGGCCTTCCCCCACTGACATTACTGCTGCTCGTCTTCTTTTCCGGAAGTTTTGTCAGCCCAATTGTTACGGCCATTGTGGTGCTTTCTGTCTATCATGGAGCATATATTGCGGAGATTGTCCGTGCCGGTATTTCCGCAATTCCAAAAGGACAACACGAGGGTGCCGATTCTATCGGTTTGTCCGTTATTGCGAAAATGGTGCATGTGATCATGCCGCAAGTTTGGCTTTCAATTATTCCTTCACTTGTTGGGCAATACATTATTCTGATAAAGGATACAACGCTTATCTCGGCCATCGGGGTTATGGAGTTGTTAAACAATGCGCGACAGATCATGCAGGTTGTGTATCGGCCTATCACTGTCTACGTTATTGTTGCCGTCTTTTTCTTTGTAATCTGCTTTTTTCTTGAAAACCTTTCAAAACATTTAGAGCGAAGAATAAAAGCAAAAACGATTCTCTAGGGAGCATTATCACATATGGAACAGGAAAAACGAGTAGTGGTCGAATTCAAGGATGTCGTTAAGCAGTTTGAGGATGATCTTGTTGTGTTAGATCATCTGAATATGAAATTCTACGATGGAGAGACTCATGTTCTGTGCGGCAGGAGCGGAGCCGGCAAAAGTACGCTCATACGATGTATTAATTATCTTGAAAGCATTAATGCGGGAGAGATCCTGGTCGAAGGAGAAGCGGTAACAAAAAAGCGTGCAAGGGCTATTCGGAAAAAATGTGGAATGGTTTTTCAGTCCTTTAATCTTTTTCCGCATATGACGATCCTTGAAAATGCCTTGTTGGGCCCTATGAAGTCTTTGAACAAGCAAAAGGCCGAGATTATTGAAAAGGTTGAATCGTATTTCCATAAGGTCGGTCTTGCCGAAAAGATGAGAGCCTTGCCCGGAGAACTTTCCGGGGGACAAAAACAGCGTGCCGCAATTGTGCGGGCTCTTGCAATGGAACCGGATCTCATTTTGTTTGATGAACCAACCTCCGCTCTTGATCCCGAGATGATCGGTGAGGTGTTGAATGTCATGAAGCAGCTATCGGACGAGGGTAGAACAATGCTTGTTGTTACTCATGAAATGGGATTCGCCAGAGAAGCTGCCGACAAAATATCATTTATGGATGCCGGTAAGATTGTTGCAACAAAAACCCCGGTCGATTTTTTTCATGATCCTGGACATGAAAGTGTTGAGCGCTTTCTTAAGCAAATTCTTTAATACACACAAAAGGAGAGGAGGGTTGACCGTATGATCAAAGGAGAATACCAGCTCTTTATTCCCGGACCTATCGAACTGTCCGGGGAGGTTCTCGAGGAGTTAGCGGCTCCCATGATGCCTCACTTCGGGACGGAATGGGCAGAGCTTTATAAAGAGACTACCGCACTGGCAAAACAGATGTTTCAAACAGAGGGTGAGCTCTATATTGTTCCGGGCTCGGGCAGTGCGGCGCTTGATATGGGAATAGGCAACCTTGTTTATGGAAATAAGTCGGTGCTGGTCGTTAGTAATGGTTTTTTTGGGAATCGACTGTTCGAGATGGCGCAAGGCTTCTCACCGAATGTCGAACTTCTGGATTTTGGCTTTGCACAAGCGGTGGATTGCCAGCGTGTCAAGGCGGCTCTTGCAAAAAAGCACTACGATGTTTTGATGGCCGTACAGGTCGAGACCTCTATCGGTATTCTCAATCCGATAGAGACATTGGCATCACTCACAAGGGACTCCGGCACGGTCTTTTTTGTCGACGGAGTATCATCGATAGGGGTGGAGCGGATGCTGATGGACCGGTGGGGTGTTGATGTTTGCGCCTCCGCTTCTCAGAAGGGACTTGAATCACCTCCGGGCCTGGGCTTATTGGCCTTTAATGCAAAAGCATGGTCTCTTATGGAAACGACTTCCCGTCCCGATTGGTATCTCAATCTCAAGGTGTGGAAACGCTACGAACCCTACTGGGGGCCGACGCATCCGCAGCTTGTGACCCATGCCGTGCCGATTGTGAGGGCGATGACGGTTGCATTGAAGCAGATGCTTAAAGACGGCTATGAGCGGCATATCGATTCATATGCCACTATTACCAAGTATTTCCGAACGGAGTTGGAAAGACAGGGCTTTCAGCTGTATATAAAGGATGGTTATGCTCACGGGCTTACGGCCGTCACCATCCCCGGTGGCAAGGCCGGCGAGCTTGTTGAGTATTTTAAGCAGCAGCACCGCATCCTTATAGGTGGCGGCTTGGGCCCGTCCAAGGGGCTTGTTGTGCGTATCGGCCATATGGGTTCTGTCGCCGATCGGAAGCATCTGGACAAAATTCTCTCGATTTTTGCGGAAGCCAAAAGTAGTGTGCCATTATGAAACGTGCGGGGAAATCGTTTTTAGGAAAAACTATTTTTATCACCGGATCTAGCAGAGGCCTGGGAAATACCTTTGCCAGGGTGTTTGCGGCCGAAGGCGCCACCGTTATTCTGCATGGAAGAGATAAGGATCGTCTGGAGCAGGCCCGATTGTCAATGGACCGGCAAGGGTATGATGTGCATGCTGTTTCCTTCGACGTTACCGACCAAGAGGCCGTACGGCAGGGAATCGATCATATCGAGGAGAATATCGCACCAATCGATGTTCTTATGAACAATGCGGGAATCAATATACGCGATCACTTTCTCACCATGAGCAGAGAACACTGGGAGGCCGTACTGAAAACGAATCTCGATAGTGTCTTTTACGTCGGGCAAGCCGTTGCAGCATATATGGCAAGACGAAAGAGTGGAAAGATTATCAATACCTGTTCTTTGCTGAGTGAACTTGCACGTCCGGGGATCCCTGCCTATACCGTTTCAAAGGGCGGTGTAAAGATGCTGACAAAAGCCATGGCCATTGACTTGGCTGCTTTCAACATCCAAGTGAACGGTATCGGCCCCGGATATTTTGCAACTGAGATGAATCAACCCCTGAAGGCGAATGAAGAGTTTGATACGTGGCTTAAGCAAAGGACTCCTATGCAGCGGTGGGGTGATGAAGTAGAACTCTGTTCGGCCGTTCTTTTTCTTGCCGGCGAGGGATCAAATTTCATGACAGGACAAATCGTCTATATCGACGGTGGAATCCTCGCATCTTTGTAATTTTTGAATGGTAAGAGAGGTACAACAAGATTATGCGAACACTTGAATATCGTGGCAACGCAACGATCGGGCTCGGAGAAAAACCGATTCCGGAGCCCAATAAAGACCAGGTACGCATACGAATAGCCTACGCAGGTATCTGCGGCACCGATATGCATATCTCTGACGGACAGCATCCGAGGGCCAAAGCAGGGTTAACAATGGGACACGAATTTTCCGGAGTCATAGATAAGGCTGGCAGCGATACCACCTTTACTGCCGGGGAGCATGTGATCGTAGAGCCTCTTATCAGCTGCGGGACCTGCTACAGTTGCCGTGCCGGTTTTCCGCACGTTTGTGCGAACCTTGGTTTGTACGGCATCGATCAGGACGGAGGCTTTGCCGATTACTGTGTCGTTCCTGCTCAAAGTGTCTACCATCTTTCCGATTCCGTCCCGTTGGTGCATGGGGCGCTTGTCGAGCCCTTGGCGGTTGGAGTTCATGCCGTACGTTTGTCTCGAACAAAGGTCATGGATACCGTCTTGGTCATCGGAGGCGGCCCCATCGGTTTTTTTGTCGCCACTGCGGCACGTCAAGCCGGAGCGGAGGTGCACATCGCAGAGATTAATCCCTTTCGACGGAGGATTATCGAAGAGATGGGCTTTTCTCTCTTCGACCTTCCTGCCGATGGCGACATGACCATGAGGGATGAAGTAACGGACGGAAAAGGCTTCGATGTGGTGTTTGACGCAGCGGGAGGAGCTTCGACGCTCCGCTCCGCCGTCGATCTTGCAAGGGTACGTGGTGAGGTGGTCATCGTTGCAGTACCTCCTCAGGAGCGGGTGATCTCATATACGCCCATCGCCTTTAAGGAGATCTCATTTGTAGGAGTCAGGGTATATGAATACTATGACTTTAAACGCGCAATACAGCTACTTGAAGGGCTTACCATAGAGCTCTCAAAGCTCTATCGCGTCTTTCCTCTTGCGCAATATCAGGAGGCCTTCGAGGCTGCAAAACAGGGGAATGGGGTGATGAGGGTACTTTTTTTCCTGGGAGAAGGTGCGACCCTATGAGTTTTCTTGTTGCGCAAGTTGATTATGATTACCCCGATACCAGGATCGAACGGGAAATCATTGAAGCAGCCGGGGGAGAGCTAAAATCGGCTCATCTCCGAGATGAGCAAGAGCTTATCGACTTTGCTGCCGATGCCGATGCCGTTATCGTCCAATATGCCCCAATCACCCGTAATGTGCTTGAACACCTTCCCTCTTGCAAGATTGTCAGCCGATATGGCATTGGTATCGACAATGTCGATACCATCGCTGCTCAGGAGCTGGGGATCTATGTCGCCCATAATCCCGAATATTGTATCGACGAAGTTTCCGACCATGCATTGGCCATGATCATGACCCTGCAGAGGCAAATAGCCTCCGGTACCGATCTTGTTAAACAGGGAATTTGGGATTTTACGAAACTCACGCCGATAAAGGCTTCCCCGCAAACTACCATTGGCATCATCGGCTTCGGGCATATCGGCCGGAGAATTGCGCAAAAACTGCAGGCCATTGGCTTTTCCTGCATTGCGCATGATCCCTATGTCGCTCAGGAGACATTCGATTCCCATGGTGTGCGGAGGGTCGCCCTTCCGTACCTCATGCAACATGCCGATTGCATCACGGTTCACTGTTCCCTTACCGATGAAACAAAAAACCTTGTAGATGCTGCCATGATAGGGCTCATGAAACCTGAGGCCTATATTGTAAATACTTCCAGGGGACCGGTCATCGACGTAGATGCGCTTTCCCTCGCTCTTCGTCAGGGAAAAGTAAGGGGAGCGGCCCTTGATGTGCTTCCCGAAGAGCCTCCGAAGTCGTTTGAGGAGATCGCCCATTTACCTTCTCTGCTGCTCACTCCCCATATCGCCTTTTATTCGGAGACCGCCATCGTTGAATTACGCTCATCAATTGCCCGGCAGGTTGTGCAGGTAATGCAAAACGAACCTCCTCAGTATAACGCCTACTAAGATCTACCGCCCCCCTTTGCCTCAAGGAAGGGGGGCGTAATCAAAATCCTATGTAGGAATTTCCAATCCCCTTTTTTTTCGAATCTCCGTTACAATTTACTACATGAGCGCTACCGCTTCATTGCGGAGGGGGTACTTGAGAATGAAACGAATCACAATTAAGGATATTGCTGCTGCCTCAGGCTATTCAAAGACCGCTGTTTCCTTTGCTTTCAACCGCCCCGAGCGAATCTCCGAGGAGGCACGACGTGCCATCTTCCAGGCGGCAGAACGGCTCGGCTATATTCCCGACCCTTTTGCGAGGAATCTTTCCCGCTGTAGTTCCGACACCATAGGACTTTTACTCCCTCAACCAGTGGAATACTCCTTTGAAAATCCCTATCTTGTCGATATTGTTCGCGGAGTGGGCCGAGAGTGTCACGTGCGACAAAAAAGCCTTTCCATCATCCCGCCCGTGAAAGGGCGCCTCCCAGAACTCGCTGGCGAGGCCGCTGTCGATGGAATGATCGCAATCGGTCTTGATCCTGATGATGAACTTCTTGAGGCGCTGCGACGTCGGGAACTCCCCTTTGTCACCATCGACGGCGATGCCGTGGCTGGTGTTCCGTCGGTGGGAATTGACGACCGCAAGGCGGCAAAAACCGCTACCGAACATCTTCTCTCCCTGGGCCACCGACATATTTTGGTCCTTGGCTTGTGCGCACCCGATCCACCGGTCAATTACCGCTACAGCTCCCTGCATGCCAGGCGTCTTGCAGGTATCCATGATGCCTTCGACTCCCTCTCGCTTGTCGACAGCCCGGATGATGTACTCATATTCGAATCGTGTGAACTTACGCCCGACGCCGGTGCCGAGGCCGTTCGTCGTATTTTTTCATCGTCGTCTGAGAAGGCCTTTTCACTCCCAACGGCGATCTTTGCCTTCAGCGACATCATAGCGGCTGGGGCGCTTCGTGCCCTGCGGGAACTTGATATTCCCGTTCCCCGTTCCGTTTCGGTCCTGGCCTTCGACGGATCATCTATCTCAAATCTTACCGTGCCCCGCCTTTCTTCCATTGTGCAACCTGGAGAAGAGAAGGGGAGCTGTGCCGCAGCCGCCCTCTTTTCTCTCATCCGCGGGGATAAGGCCGAATCCGCTATACTTCCTTTTTCTCTTCGTTTGGGAGATAGCCTTGCGCCTCCTTTCTCAGAGTGAGAAGTCGATGGGTCCTGCACCGCGCTGAATTTCTATGACTTCCGTGGGGTGATCTTCTCCTCGGTGAATGTAGAATTCGATGTCCGCTTCAGGACCCGCTCCTTCAATCGTCGCAAGGGAGAAATGCAGTGTCGATGACGAACTACGTTTAAGTACTGCACGGCTTGTTCGAAAATCGGTTTTGTCGCCGGAAAGGATACTGGCCCCGTCGTCTTCCCGGATAATGCAGGAGCTTTCGCCGAAAGTTTCCTTCCGTGAAGGGAGAAAGAGATGCAGCTGGAGGGGATTCCACCAGGCATCGGTGGTATGCTGTGCCACCTTGCACATCGGGAGGATTGTTCCCGTTCGAACAAAAAGAGGAATCTGATCCAGGGATGCCGTAACGAGAATATCTTGTCCGCCAAGATAACGCTTCCCCGATTCCACCTCTTCCCATATCCCTTCCGGAAGATAGACCGACCGTGCCCGTGCTCCGGGCGTCAGTATGGGCGCCACTATGAGGGAAGGACCGAAGAGGTATTGATCCGATACGGTACGACATCTCGGATCCTTAGGGAACTCCCAAAAGAGCGGACGCATGATCGGGGCCCCCGTTTCTGCAGCCTCGTGGAAAAGCGAGTAGGTATAGGGAAGGAAGCGGTAGCGCCGTTCGATTGCCAGCTTTGCCGCCCTCTCAACCTCGGACCCAAAGGCCCAGGGCTCATGGGATCTGGTGCCAAGGTTGCTGTGGCCCCTAAAAAACGGGGTGAAAGCGGCGTAGGCAAGCCATCGCGCAAAAAGCTCTCCGCTGGCGTTGCTCTGAAAACCTCCGGCATCCGACCCGACAAAGGGCACTCCGCTGATCCCAAGTCCTGTGAGCATGGGAATCGACATTGCCATATGCTCCCACCAGCTGTTGTTGTCGCCTGTCCAGAGGGCTGCATAACGCTGGATTCCCGCATATCCGGCCCGGGAAAGCACGAAAGGCCTTTCGTTCGGTTTTGCCGATTGTATGCCCGCACGGGTTGCTTTGCACATTCCCTGTCCAAATACATTGTGAAGCTGAACAAAGGGAACCTCGCGGTCGTCTCCGACGCTTCGGACGGAATCGGGGAGGGTGAAGTTGGAGCGGTCATAGGGATCACCGGTAAAATCGGCCGGCTCATTCATGTCGTTCCAGATCCCGGAAACCCCCAATTCCATGTGCTGCTTCACATGGCCGCTCCACCACCTGCGCGGCTCCTCCCTGGTGAAATCGGGGAAGGCTGCCTTCCCTGGCCATACCTTCCCAATATAGGGCTTCCCGTCCTTGTCCTCCAAAAAGTAGCCTTTGTCGATCCCATCCCGAAAAACGGCGTATGCTTCTTCTGACCCGACTCCCGGGTCGATGATGGTGACGACCCGAAATCCCTTCTCCCTCAGTTGCGCCAGTAACTTTCTGGGATTGGGAAAGCTTTTACCGTTCCAGGTAAAAACCTTGTAGCCCTCCATATAATCGATATCAAGATGAATGACGTCGCAAGGGATCGCTTTTTGCCGGAACGTTTCGGCAAGATGGGTCACCTCTTCTTCGGTAAAGTAGCTGTATCGACTCTGGTGATAGCCCAGACTCCAAAGCGGTGGAAGGGGCGGTTTGCCGGTGAGACGGGAGTAGTGGGCAAAGGCATCTGCAATGGTTGCTCCGCTCCACAGATAGAAACGCAGCCGCGAAAGGGGGGCTGCCACTGTGCAGCGATCACTCCGGCTGTCGGCGAGATCGAACCAGCTCTTTCCCGGCTCGTCCAGGAAAAGGGCGCTTACGCTATCGCCTGTATGACGATAAAGCAGGGGAATTGAAACGTACAAAGGATCTCTCTCCGGCGTGTGGCGCGGTTCATCGCTGTTCCACATCTGATAGGTTCTGCCTCGGCGATCGAGATTTCCACTCTTTTCTCCCAGTCCGAAACATTGTTCTTCCTCTTGCGTTAGGAATGTGAGGCCCGAGAGTGTAGGGGAGAGCATAACCGCTCCATCCGCCAGGTCGAAGACGACTCTCCCATCCGCATCACATATCGTCATGGCCCCAGATGCGGATTCTACCTCGACATGTCCTCCCTCCCACCGTGCCGTGACGAGGTTATCCTGTTTTCCTGCGGTAACGGAAAGAGGCGCAGGCTTCTCCTCTACAGCCCAGCTTCGGTCGCTTCGAGCGGGAAACGGCCTCTTTTCCGTCTCGCTGTGACAACTTACCGTCAGTTCGACAAGACCGCCCTCTCTCGGCTGTACCATGAGTTCGGCCTCTTCGAAATCAAAGGTGATGGCATGCCTGTCGGTGGAGAGATCATACGAACGCAGAGCTCCGGCGCTCTTCAGAGACGTTCCGATGTTCGCAGATAGTGCTTCTATTAGATCGCTGGATACGTTGTTCATGCTGATTGCTCCTTGCCCACTGTTGATTTGGCATGTAAACCGGTTTAGTTCCTATCTTAGGGTACAAGGTGATCGATTGTCGGTCAAGCCCTTTTATGTGATACTTCACATACTATGAAGACAGCATTATGTTACGGAGATTCCAATACCTGGGGACACAGGCCTGAAGATGGAAGTCGCTATCATCGTGACCAGCGCTGGCCTGGGGTCCTGCAAGATAAGCTGGGGTCTGAGTGGTCTGTTATTGAGGAGGGGCTTTGCGGACGAACCACGCTTTTCGATGATCCCCTTATGGAAGAGCGAAACGGAAAGCGCTATTTGATTCCCTGCCTTGAAACTCACGCTCCCCTCGACCTTGTCGTCCTTATGCTTGGAACAAATGATCTGAAGATGCAGTTCAATCTGCCTGCCGAGGCCGTAGCGCAGGGGTGTGAGATCCTCGGAAACATGATCCTTTCCAGCGGCTGCGGAATTGCCGGAGGTGCACCTAAGCTGCTTTTGCTCGCGCCGCCACCGATCATTGAGACGGGTTGCTTTGCCGCCTCATATGCGGGAGGCGCGGCAAAATCCCTGTATTTTGCAAATCTTTTCAGAGATGTTGCAGAACGTCTGGCCTGTTCCTTTTTTGATGTGGCGACCGTTGCATCTTCAAGCCTTGTGGATGGTATCCACCTCGACCTGGATGGCCATAAGGCCCTTGGAAAGGCGCTTGCCGAAACTATTAGCCGCTTAGTCCTCAATTGATGGATGAATTTCCCTTAAGTTTGCCTACTGTTCCGAATCCTGGTGGCTGAGGGAAGACAATTACTTTCCCCCCAGCCAATTGAAGGAAAAACTATGAGAAAAAGCATATACCGGCAAAAACGAAACTATTCTACTGGCAAGACGGCGTGTGCACCACCAGGATTCTGGACACTAAGAAAAATTTATTTTGCCGATGGTGGGTTTTCCTTCATGTATTCGTGTTCTTCCCTGACCTCACGAATGAGCTGACCGACCTGCCACTGGACATTCGTCGGAGTTGTTACCGAAAACGCCACTCCCTGGGGATCTTCTATGACCGATTTTACGGCCCTCATGATGGCTACCGCTTCCTGGTTGTCGAAACCGTGAAGCAGCACCATTCGGTCGTCTTTTTTCTCTTCTTCCATGATCATCCTTTCAATTTGACCGCCGACAAAAGCGTAAGTATTTTATAAGCGTAAAGAAAAAGCGGCGTGCAATCAACCGAAAAGATATAGACATATAAAATAGAGGTGCATCTATGCGATACGAAAACATGACGGTAAAGGTACAAGAGGCGTTTCAGGAGGCCGACTCCATCGCCCGGGACTACAATCATTCAACTATTGAACCGGAACACTTTTTACTGGCCCTGCTGCGGCAGAAGGATGGTGTCGTGCCGCCTCTTCTCGACAGGCTTGGGGCCGATAGAGGAGCCATAGAAGCCGATGTGCAGGAGGCTCTCGAATCAAAGCCCAGGGCCTACGGGAGTGCTTCCCAGATTACCCTTTCTGCGGAGATGGGGAATATCCTCCACAAGGCGGAGCAGGAATCAAAGGGGCTGAAAGACCAATATGTAAGTGCTGAACACATCCTCCTGGCGATGCTATCCGTGGGAGGGAACGCTGCCGACTTGCTTGGGCGACAGGGGGTTACCCGGGACAGAACCTTCGAGGCTCTTCGTGCCGTCCGCGGAAATCAGCGTGTGACCGACCAGAATCCCGAGGAGCGGTATCAGGTCCTTGATAAGTATTGTAAGGACCTCACGGCCCTTGCCAGGAGAGAGAAGCTTGATCCAGTCATCGGAAGGGACGAAGAGATTCGTCGGGTAATGCAGGTTTTAAGTCGGCGGACAAAGAACAACCCCGTGCTGATCGGTGAACCGGGGGTCGGAAAAACCGCTATTGCCGAGGGCCTTGCCCGAAGGATCGTTTCCGGTGATGTCCCCGATTCTCTTAAAAACAAACGTCTGCTTGCCCTCGACCTTGGAGCTCTTATTGCCGGGGCTAAGTTCAGAGGAGAGTTTGAAGAGCGTCTTAAGGCCGTTATTCATGAGATAGGAGAGTCCGACGGTCAGATTATTCTCTTCATCGATGAGCTTCACACCCTTGTCGGCGCGGGAGCTGCCGAAGGTTCCACCGATGCGAGTAACCTTCTCAAGCCTGCCCTTGCCCGGGGAGAATTGCGGGCAATTGGTGCCACGACCCTGGATGAGTACCGAAAGCATATCGAGAAAGACCCTGCGTTGGAACGCCGTTTTCAGCCGGTAATGACCAGCGAGCCTTCGGTGGAAAGCACCATCGCCATTCTCAGGGGACTTCAGGAGCGCTACGAGGTGCATCACGGGGTCAGGATCAAGGATGAGGCGCTGATCGCTGCGGCCACCCTTTCGGACCGCTACATCACCAGCCGTTTCCTGCCCGATAAGGCGATAGACCTTGTCGACGAGGCTGCCAGCAGGCTCAAGATGGAGATCGAGAGTCAGCCCATCGAACTCGACAAGATCGAGCGGAAGATTCTGCAGCTCAATATCGAGCGACAGGCCCTGGTTCGGGAGGATGATGAGGCAAGTAAGGAGCGGTTGGAAAAGCTTGACCGCGAGCTGGCCGATTTAAAGAGCGGTAGAGACGCCATGCGGCTTCAGTGGAACAATGAAAAAAA
Source organism: Sediminispirochaeta smaragdinae DSM 11293 (assembly GCF_000143985.1). GTDB lineage: Bacteria > Spirochaetota > Spirochaetia > DSM-16054 > Sediminispirochaetaceae > Sediminispirochaeta > Sediminispirochaeta smaragdinae. Next base: position 983,474 of record NC_014364.1, read on the forward strand.
GGTGATCGATGGTATTCGAGAGCTGAAAAGTCGTCTCGAACAGTACAAAAGCGATGAGGTCCGTTTCGAACGGGACGGGAATCTTACCGGTGCCGCAGAGATAAAACACGGTAAGATACCGGAAATCAAGCATCAGATCGAGGAAAAAAGCGCCGAGCTTGCAAAAATGCAGGGCCAAAGCGCACTGCTCCGTGAAGAGGTTACCGAAGAAGATATTGCCGAGGTTGTCTCAACCTGGACCGGTATTCCCGTCAGTAAGATGCTTGCAAGCGAGATGGCAAAGTATCTCCAGCTGGAATCGACCCTGGAAAAGCGGGTGGTCGGCCAGAAGGAGGCTATCCGTGCCGTCAGTGATGCCATCAGGCGGAACAAGACCGGTCTCTCCGATGAGGCAAGGCCTCTTGGTTCCTTTATCTTCATCGGCCCGACGGGGGTTGGAAAGACCGAACTTGCCAGGACTCTTGCCGATTTTCTCTTTGACGACGAGCGCGCCCTTACCAGAATCGACATGAGTGAATATATGGAAAAGCATGCGGTCAGTCGTCTTATCGGAGCGCCTCCTGGCTATGTCGGCTACGACCAGGGGGGGCAACTTACCGAGGCGGTGAGAAGACGCCCCTACTCGGTGGTCTTGTTCGACGAAATCGAAAAGGCCCATCCCGATGTTTTCAACATCATGCTTCAGCTTCTGGATGATGGAAGGCTGACCGACGGCCAGGGGCGTCTGGTTGATTTTCGCAACGCCATCATCATCATGACCAGTAATATCGGAAGCGACCTTATTCTTCAGGCTGCAGACGGCGACGAGATCAATGAAAAGGTACATCAGCTGATGCGTGCCACCTTTAAGCCCGAATTCCTCAACCGGGTCGATGAGATCATCACCTTCCACCGCTTAGGCAAGGAGGAGATTCTCTCTATTGTCGATATTCAGCTCGAGCGGCTCGAGCGGCGGCTTGCTTCGCAGCATATCTCGCTTGTGCTGAAGCCTAAGGCGAAGGAGCTTCTTGCCTCCCTTGGCTATGATCCCGCATTTGGTGCCCGCCCGGTAAAGCGGACCATCCAGAATCTGCTTCAGAACCAGCTGGCAAAGATGATGCTTGCAGGGGAGATCCAGGACGGCGGCGGAGTCGAGGTTTCGGCCTCGGGGGGAAACCTCACCTTTAAACCCTTTGCACCGGCACCGAAGGTCTAACGGCCTCCGGTACGGTGGCTCCAGGAGATGTGAAAACCGATATCGGTTGCGGCAAAGGTAAAGAACTCCTCGGCAAAACCAAAGTCCAGTGTGTCGCGGGGGCTTGTCCGAAGGCAGCCCCCGAGCAAAAATACGGCCGAGAACGTATCCGTGCGCTCATATCCGAGATGAAAGGGGCTTGTTGTTCCTGAAACCGAACACTTTGCACTGACCTCCTCGCCGAAGCATCTTCCGATGGTGAAATCGAAGAGGAATTGCAGCGCGTCGAGATCTTCGGAATCCAGGAACCTCGGGGCACTTGTTCCCGCCAATGAGCCTGAGGCCTGAAGAAAGTAGGGCCCTGTTTCAATGGCGAGGTAGCTTCGTATCCCCGCCTTGAGGCTTTCTTTTTTCGATGCCGCAAGGGGGTGGCCGGGGACGAAGAGGGGAAGGGCGCTCCAAAGTCCAAGGCTCATTGTTGCAAAAAACCTTCCAACCCTCTTATCACGAAAAAGCAGCAGTCTCGGTTCCAAAGTCATGTAAAGCGATCCCAGATGATCATCCGTTTCCAGGATGGTCTGATGATCCTGATATATGATGAAGCTCGTCTCGTTGGGATCCCTCAATTCTCGCCCGCCGTTTGGAAAACCGAAAAGGTTGTGGAACCCGTTGATGATGGGATCGAGGACTCCCCCGTATTGGCCTGAGGCTTGAAGCCCGACAATGAAATCGCTGCGATTATTCAGACCGATCCTGGCCGAGAGATCGGCTGCCACCCCTTCCGAGTCAAGCTCGAGGTCGATGGTGGTGTCGTCGTCCTGCAGTCCCTCTACGATATAATTGTTTCCGTAGCTTATCGCCGCCTTGAAAATAAGCTCTCCCTCGCCGGCAGTCTGCGCCGGATTGCAGAGGGGTTGAGCCCCTGCGGTATAGAGGGGGTGGAGGTTAAAAAGCACAGGAGGAGCTATCATGTCCTGGGGAAGGGCGGAGGCGATACACGGGATGAGCAGGAGCATGAAAAGTATAACCGGAGCACGATTCATTGTTCCCGTGTACCCTTTTCCTGTTCGACAGCCATACGGTAGGCCTCCGGTGTGTCAACGTCCTGCACCTGTCCTCTGTTTGATACGGGAAGCTCCAAAAGCGTATGCTGAGCCAGGACCCTTTTCATTGCAGAGTCATCGGGTTCACCCATAATCGTTTCTCCTACCGTGTAGCTGCAGAGAACGGGGTGGGCAGGCAATCCCTGAAAAAGCGGCCGAATCACCTCTGCTCTGCCGCTTTCCCTGCAGAGGTATTGATATCCCGCAGTCGTGACTGCGGGCATATCCGCAAGGGCGATGAAAAAGGGCGTCCCGGGCTCTCTTCCCTCGATTTTTCGCATCTTTGCGACCCCTCGCCGTATGCTTGAAAACATCCCCTTTGGGTACTCGTCATTCCTGACCGTTGTAACGACGGCATGGTCGAAGGAGAGGCCTTCTATATAGCTTTCGAGTTCCTCTGCCCGGAAGCCCGTGACAACGATAATAGTACGGCAACAGGCGGCCGCCGCCCGCAGTGAGGCTTCGATAATGGTACCGTCGCCGTAGGGAAGCATCAATTTCCATGTGCCGCCCATGCGGCTGCTGGTTCCTGCAGCCGCCATGATACAATAATAGGGTGTTTGCTCTTTCATGCTCACCTACTGTACCCGGATTTTGAAATTCTTGCCAGCAAGCTTTATCACGGTTATCCTTAAGAGGGAGGTGTTTATGGACAAAGATACATTCAAACAAGAAGCCAAAACGCTGCTTTCGGAGGCAGAGGCAGTGATCGATCTCGATGATTCCCACCAGCTTGATCAGACGGCGGCTACCTTGGAAGGCTATCACTATGCTCCGACGCTGCTCTGGCCCATCAACGGCTTCGTCCGCATGAATAAGGAGAAGCTCTTGCGGGTGATGAAAGAGGCTTTTGAGTCTGATGATGATGCTCTGATAAGCTACGGCTTCGATACTTCCGCCGATCTTGACGAAAAGCGGCTGCTCCAGATGCGCTCCCTCCTGCACCATTATCGCTTTCTTCTTCGCCTTCGTAAGGGAGAAGCAGAGGCTTGGGATCAGTTCAGCGAACTGTACGAGGACGATTAAGTAGCCTAAGGAAGCCATGAGGTGTGTTAGAAAGGTGCTAAAAAGAGCCGATTCCCCCCTTTTGTACCACCTCTTTGGCCGAATATGATAGAATAAAGGGCATGTCTTCGATTTTCTTTCCACCCTTGATACCAATTGTTCTTATGACGTGAAAAGTGTGTGAAAAAGCAGATATGAGGAGTAAAACAGATGAAATATCCGATACAGACCACCGGACGGGCGCTATGCTTTGCAGCTGGCCTTGTCCTCGTTTCTCTTTTTTCCGGTTGCGGCCGACAAGGGGCAGGTGAGGGCGAGATTGTTCTCAAATGGCCGACCATTTGGGTAGGGAAAGATTCGAAGGCTCCGATGGTTGAGAAGCTCGTTGCCGAATTCAACGAGGAACACGCCGGCAGTATCAAGGTCGAAATTGAGCCGAATCCCGATTACGACGGATATCGGAATAAGCTTAATACGGCCATAGCCAGCGGACAGGTACCGGATATTTTCGTTTTTAATCCGGATCCGACAACCTTCCAATATTACGAGGGAGACCTTTTGATGGATTTTTCCGAAGATCTTAAGGGCCCTTGGGGGGAGACCTTTGTTTCAGGTACCATCGACGCGGCCACTAAAAACGGGATGGTGAAGTCGATCCCGTACGAACAGGCCATCACCCCGATTTGGTACAATCAGGCGCTCTTCGATAAGGCCGGCATCGACTCCTTTCCGAAAACCTTTGATGAGTTCTGGGTTGCCTGCGATACGTTGAAGGCCGCGGGTATTGTCCCTACGAGCCAGATGACGGGAGGAACCAACGCCTGGACAAGCATGTTGTGGTACAGCCACATCGTGGCCGGACTTGGTGGTCCTGATGTCTGGAAGAAGCCTTTTTCCGATCCTGTCTTTGAGAAGGCGGCGGCTATCCTTCTGCACATGTACCAGGACGGAAATACAACCAGAGATGCGGTCGGCGGAGATGCAGCCGTTTCCGGGGGGCACTATCTGGCGGGAGACACCGCGATCTTCATCAACGGACCGTGGTATATCGGCAGGGTAAAAAGCGATGCTCCGGAGGTATATGCCCATACCAAGGTGACTGCGGCGCCTCAGGCTCCGGGTGGCAGTGCAGGGGCCCAGATCGGTTTTCTCCTTTCCAATCTGGCTGCGGCAAAAACAGATGATCCTACCCGTCGTGCTGCCGTCGTTAGCTTTATGAAGTGGATGACCGCTCCTGAGAACATAAAACGGATTTCCATGGATTCGGGGAGCCTCTTTTGTGTGAAATTTCAGGTCGGTGATGAGGCTGTGGACCCACTCCAGAAGCAGTTTATGGAAGCGGCCTCCAACGCCACCTTCATCACCTCTCACTTTCAGGGCAATGTTACAACCGATGTGGCCGCCGAATTTGGCCAGGCCCTGGGAAAGATGGCCCTCGGGGAGGCCACTCCGAAGGAATTTGTGGATCAGATTATCGAAGCGGCCGAATAGTCGAATAAGCGTACGACGAACGGTTTCGTTCCAACGGGACAATATATGAGTGCATCAAGAACGAATTGGAAGGGAATCATGCTCTTTCTTCTGCCGGTGGTGCTACTATATTGCGCCTTCTTTCTCTATCCCCTCGTATTTGTTTTTGTCACAGGTTGTACCTCCTGGAACGGCATCAAGGCGATGTCGTTCACGGGGCTTAGCAATTACATCAAGCTTTTCGGAAACGGGACCTTCCGCCTCTCCCTTCGTAATAATTTCATCTGGGCCTTTGCTCTTGCCTTTATACAGGTTCCTCTGGCCACAATAACGGCGATGATTCTGGCGAGAAAGCCCAGGGGGTGGCGTTTCCTGCGGACCGTCTACTTCCTTCCCAATGTCATCAGCCAGGTTGCAATCGCCATGATGTGGATGGCTCTCTATAATGCCGAATACGGCATTCTCAACCATTTTTTGTCGGCGGTCGGTCTTGCATCATGGACCCATAACTGGTTGGGGGAGATAGGGACCGCCCTTCCTGCCGTCATAGCTCAGCAGGTGCTCTATATCGGTTATTTCATGATCATCATCCTTGCCGGTATCCTTTCTATTCCCGACTCATTGTACGAGGCCGCGGAAATGGATGGGGCCGGGGTTCTGCGACAGGAGTTGTATGTCACCCTGCCCATGATCCGGGGGCTCCTTGTCACCTCCATGACTTTGGCCGTTGCCTACGGCCTTAGGCATTTTGAGGCAACCTACCTGATGACCAACGGCGGACCTGCAAATTCCACCAGCGTATTGGGGCTGTTGCTTTACAAAAAGATGGGAGCCCTTGACTATGGTCAGGCCAATGCCATCGGGTCGGTTCTCGTTCTGACGGGGGTCCTTCTTATCATTTTCATCCGTAGAATATTCGGGCGTGTGGAAGCTGCCAGCGAGACGGTGCAGTAGGTGAGGAGTATGGGAAGGAACGGTACACCATCATTAATAGCGCATCGTGCGGCAGGTCTTGTAAAATGGCTTTTTCTGCTCTTTTTTCTCATCGTCACCCTCTTTCCCCTGATCTGGTTGGTGATTTCCAGTTTCAAAACCAATCTTGAGTTTCAGACCAAGCCCTTTTCCCTCCCTGAGCTGTGGCAGTTTGCAAACTATATTAATGCAGTCTCCATAAGTGACCTCCACCTGTTGTTTTTACACACCATTATTGTCTCCTGTGCTTCGACGGCCCTCAATATCCTTGCATCGTCCATGGCTGCCTTTGTCATAAGCCGAGAGCCCTTTCGGGGACACGAAACCCTCTTTAATATTGTGGTTGCCGGAATCTTAGTCCCCGTTATCGCACTCATGGTTCCTTATTTCCGTCTTATCAGCAGCCTGGGCCTTTACGATACGCTTTTCGGCTTGATCATAACCTATGCCGCCGTCAGCATCCCCGTATCGGTTTTTCTGATTCACGGATTTATGCGAAGCATCCCCCGAGAGTTGGAGGAGGCGGCGGTTATCGACGGTTGTTCCCTGGCTCAACGCTTTACCCGGGTGATTTTCCCTCTCAGTAGGCTCGGATTGGTAACGGCCGGGACCTTTGTCTTTCTTTTCAGCTGGAACGAATTTATCTATGCACTGCTGCTGACCAGTTCGGTAAAGGCGAGGACCCTCCAACTGGGAATACGATTCTTTAAGAGCCAGTTTATTACCGATTACACCAGCATGTATGCGGCCATTGTCCTGAGCATTATTCCGACCATCTTCGTCTATATCCTGTTTCACGACAAAATCATCAAGGGGATGACAAGCGGGGCCGTGAAAGGGTGAGCTATCGCCAAAGCCCCACTTATCAGCGGGGTCTTTGCTGCCGATACTTTCTATATGAAGGCTCCAGCTTATTATATCGCTGCTGTTTCGTTCTCGCTGGCATGTATGCTCGCATTGCCGTTATATGCCCAGGAGAGCGCTCTGACCCTAACGCCCGACGATCTTGTGATCGAACAAAGCCTGGAGGGCGGCTATTACCTCTATATCCGCGCCAAGAAGGGTATAGGGTCGGTACTCCTTACCGAATCCACCGCTCATCCCGACAGGCGGGTCGACAGCTATGCGTTTCAGAATCCGAACTATCATCCGGCGAATGGAAATGAGATGAGGATGCTCGATGGCAAGATCCTTGATCCTGCGGAAACCAGCCGTTATTTCCTTGTCGATTCTACTCCGGAGCCCCATCCCCAGCTTGGATCGGCTTTCCGGATTTTTATCCCCTATGTGGTGCAGTTCGGTTATGAATGGTCGCGTAACGGCAGGATTCAGATCCTGGACGGAAGCTGGTTTAACATACGAACCTTTTCCCTTCCCTATGCCGATTATGAAGGCTCCTTCGTCGACAATCCCTTTGTCGTACGGGTCATTCAGCATCCCCTTCCTCCTCCCGAACCGGTCGAACCGGAGGAAGAGCCTGATCGAAGCCGATATATGAAAGAGACCCTTGAAGCCTACGAAGAGATCAGCGAAAAAGGGGAGGGAGAGATCATCTACGGAAAGGGTGAGAGCGACCTCATCGGCGATATAAAGAAGCTCATCGACAAGGCCGAGGGCGACAGCCTTGATCTGGTTCTCTGTCTCGATACCACAAAGAGTATGGAAAACGATATCCCCCACCTGAAAACCTCACTGATTCCGATGCTGAAAGAGGTGAGTGGACACTTTGCCCGTTTTCGTTTCGGCCTTGTTCTCTACAGGGATTACTACGAGGAATATCTGACCAAGACCTTCCCCTTTCAGGACGATTTTTCGTCGCTCCAGCGGGTACTGTCTGGAATTCGCGTTTTCGGAGGAAGGGATATTCCCGAAGCTGTGTATGAAGCGCTGTATGCCGGCATACACGAATACCCCTGGTCCGGCGATGCCAAAATGATCATTCTCGTCGGGGATGCTCCCCCCCATCCTATGCCGAGGGGGAGGGTGACAAAGGAGCTGGTCTACACCGACGCGGAGGCGGCGGGGATCGAATTAAACGTAATTATTCTGCCTCAGTAGCGGGCGGTGTTTGATTTCCCTGCTGTTGTTGCCTGATTTCTTCGCTTACCTTTGTGGCAAGGACCTTGGGCCACTGCGGGTAGACCGCCGCCTCTTCGCTCCGGTACTTTTCCAAAAGCGCATCAAATAGTCTCAGAGCTTCCTGGTCGTTACCCATTTTATGGATCAGGAAGGCTATTTCATATTCAGCTTCAACCCTTCTTGAGGTTTCATTCGGGTAACTATCCAGAAAGTAGTGGTAATATTCAATTGCCCTCTGAAATTTATCATTTGAGGCCGCTTCCTGGGCCTGTTGAAATATTTGCGCCGGTGTGAGATCGGAGAGAACCGGTTCGGGTTCTGAGGCGCAGGATGCAAGTATAGAGAATGATAGAATCGACACGACAATGGCTGCCGTGAGATAAGAAAACAGGTTTCTGCATTTCATGTTGATGGTTAACCTCGATTGTCTAGTATTCCGAAGGAGAGTAAATTTCATCCTTAATCGGGAGGTTCTTTTTTAACTCCTTTATGAAATCACGACTTTCTCCCATCTCTTCATAATGGGGACAGTCCGAAGCATCCCTTCGCGAAACGGTGAAATACTTGTGAAGCTTTTCCTCGCCCAGTTTCTTTCTCCATTGCCCGGCTTCGCATCGGATACGGAGTTGGTAGCTGCGTCCGTCTCCGGCAGGTACACGAACCGTCTTGCAGTGAATACAATTGGCACAATACCGTTTTTCGTCATCTTCGCAGCCGCTCATATTTCCCCCTTTTTGTTTAGCGGTATAGTACAATGATCGAAATAGCACCGTCAAGAGTTGAGATTTTTCCTCTCTCCGCAGCTACTTTTCCAAATATTCAAAAATCGATACAATACCGCACATTATGATAGCTACTATTGTGAATTGTATCACAGTTTTCTTCGGTTCACTGATAGGGATCACCGTTCACGCTAAAATTCGGGATGATATTCGGGATGTTGTCTATATCGGCGCCGGATGTATAAGCCTCGTAATCGGACTTCAGATGGCGTTTGAGTCCGCCCGGGTTCTTTACCTGGTTTTCAGCCTTTTCCTCGGTGGTATTCTCGGGACGATCTGGAACATCGAGGGCTGGATCATGCGTTTCGGAACGTTTCTTGAATCCCTGGTAAAACGTGGAAGGCAAGAGACGGCGGAAAACAAGAACTTCGCTCTTGGCTTTCTTAACGCCTCTGTTCTTTTCTGTGTCGGTGCGATGACCATCGTGGGAGCGATGAAGGCTGGGGCCGAGGGGGATTACGACCTCATTCTTATGAAATCGATCATGGACGGTTTTATGGCTATCATGTTCTCTGCGGCCCTTGGGATAGGCGTGATGTTTTCCATTATCACCATTCTTGTCTACCAGGGAGGCTTAACCCTTCTCGCCGGCTGGATCGGGCCGATGATTGGGCAACTCGGCCTGAGTGAGATCTCCGGTGTCGGAGGTGTTCTCGTTATGATGATCGGTATTAATCTCCTTGGGCTCAGGGAGATAAAAACGGCAAATTTCCTTCCCTCCTTGCTGATCGTCCTTGCCTTTACCGGCGCGGAGCCCTATTGGCTCCCCGCCGCAAAGTCCTTCTTCGGTTTCTAAGGCTTCCACCGGTGCCCCGTCGGCTATCCGTGGCGCCGCTCTTTTTTCGTTCGTCGTTCCTGAATGGCTCGGGCGTCTTCGATAATCTCCCGTGCCGATCCGTCTTCACCCACCGGTCTTGGCCCGATATCCCACACGTCCGATGCGTATTGGGCGATTGCTCTGTCACTTGAAAATTTCCCTGCCGAAGCGATATTGAGGACTGCCTTTTTGCACCACGCCTCGGGTTCGTTCCTGTAGAGCTGTTCGGCCCGGCGCTGGGCGTCGGCATAGCTGCGCAGATCGGCAAGGTGGAGGTATCGGTCTCTTCCTCCAAGCAGCATATCTCGAATGGGGTCGAAAATGCCGGGCTCGGCAAAATTGAAATGGCCTGAAAAGAGCAGTTCTACCGCCCTTCTGATCTCTTCGTCTTCCGTTATATACGGTGACGGGTCGTAGTGAGGGATCAAGGCCTCTGCCTCATCGGCTTTTAAGCCGAAAAGGAAAAGATTTTCGGCTCCCGCCTCCTCCGCAATTTCGATGTTTGCTCCATCGAGGGTTCCCATGGTAAGGGCACCGTTACACATAAACTTCATATTCCCCGTGCCCGAGGCTTCTGTTCCCGCCGTGGATATCTGTTCGGAGACATCTGTAGCAGGAATGATCTTCTCGGCCAGGCTTACACGGTAGTTGGGAACAAAGTGAAGGGCGAGCTTTCCCTTCATCGCCGTATCGCTATTGACGACCTGGGCGATGTTATTGATAAGTTTGATAATGAGCTTTGCCATGGCATAACCCGGAGCCGCCTTGCCGGCGATAAGAAAACTCCTCGGCTGAAAATCATCCTTCTTTCCGTCCCTGATCCTGTTGTAGAGCATGACGATGTGAAGGGCATTGAGAAGCTGCCGCTTATATTCGTGGATCCGCTTAACCTGTACATCGAAAAGGGTGGCGATTTCCAGCCGTATCCCCTGCTCCCGCTGCAGTTGAAGTGCCAGGGCCTCTTTTGCCTGTTTCTTAACCTTTCGGAACTCATCGAGAAAGCCGGGATCGTCGGCAAAGGGCTTCAGCTCGGTAAGCCTGGAAAAATCGGTAATCCATCCTTCTCCGATGGCTCCGGTGATAAGTTCTGCCAGCGGTGGATTTGCCTGAAGAAGCCAGCGCCGCTGGGTTATGCCGTTTGTCTTGTTGTTGAACCGCTGAGGAAAAATTTGTGCCATCTCCGGTACCAGCCTGCTTTTCAGCAGTTCTGTGTGGAGGGCCGCAACTCCGTTCGTCGAGTGGGTTCCGACGATGCTGAGATTCGCCATTCTGATTTGCTTCGGATCACTCTCTTCAACCAGGCTTACCTTTGCGATCTTTGCCATATCACCGGGGAAAACGGTAATCGCTTTCTGAAGAAAGCGGTGGTTGATTTCGTAGATGATCTGAAGGTGTCGCGGTAAAAGCGATTCGAGCATGGGAACCGGCCACTTTTCCAGCGCTTCGGGCATCAGGGTGTGATTGGTGTAGCCGGTGGAACGGACCGTCACATCCCATGCTTCGTCCCACGCAAGGTGTTCTTCATCCATGAGGATACGCATACACTCAGGGATGGTGAGGGATGGATGGGTGTCGTTCAGCTGAATCGCCGCATTCTCGTGGAAACGATCCCAACTTTTTCCCGTTGCGCGGAAGCGCCTGAAGATATCCCGAAGGGAAGATGAAACGAAGAAGTATTGCTGGCGCAGCCGAAGTTCTTTTCCGAGATAAAGCTTGTCGTTGGGGTAGAGCACCTTGGTGAGGTTTTCTGCCATCACCTTTGCGCTGACCGCCTCTACATAATCACCGGCATTGAAGTCGTCGAAATCGAACTCCTCCGCAGCCCTGGCACTCCAGAGCCTGAGGGTGTTGACCGTATCGCCGCCATAGCCGACGATGGGCATGTCATAGGCGATGCCGACCACCGGCTGGGTATCCACCCAGCGGTAGATGCGTATCCCCTTTTCTCTGGCAGATTCGACCCTGCCGCCGAAATGGACCGGAAAGCTGATATCCGGCCGTTCGATTTCCCATGGATTGCCCCAGCGGAGCCAGTCGTCGGGCTGTTCCACCTGCATACCGTTCTCTATTTTTTGTCGGAAGATGCCGTAATCGTACCTGAGACCGTACCCTACAGCGGGGATTTTCATGGTGGCTAAAGAATCCATGAAGCAGGCGGCAAGACGCCCGAGCCCTCCGTTGCCGAGCCCCGCGTCCACTTCCTGATCGGCGAGCTCTTCATAGCGATATCCCAGTTCCTCCATTGCCTCACGTACTTCCGGTTCGATACCGAGGTTTATGACGTTGTTGGTCATCGCCCTGCCGATCAAAAATTCGAGAGAGAGATAGTAGACGCGCTTTACATCGCTTTGGCGATGGAGCTGTCGTGTCTTGATCCAGCGATGGAGAATCCTGTCCCTAATGGCATAGGCGAGGGCCATGAATCGATCGTGGTCGGTGGCACTGTATCGATCGTCGCCGAGGGTGTATCTAAGGTGTTCGGCAAAACCCCAGATAATCGATTCTACATCGAAGCCGTTGCGGCTCGCTCCCTCGTCCTTTCGATTTTCGTCGCTTTTCTTTTTTTCCGTCATAGCTGCCTCCTGTGCGGATTCTAAAGCTATCTTGGTTTGAAACGACTTGTATCTATTTCATATTTGTGAATACGCAATCCCATGATCCGTTCGGTAATGCCGAGGTTTCGTGCAGCCTGGGCGGCATTGCCCTGGGATGATTTCAAGGCCTCCTGAAGAAGCTCTTTTTCGAACTTCTCCACTTCATCCTGAAGTGTCCCCTTAAAGCGGGTATCGCTCGACTCCGCAGACTGAAGGGTCGGGGGAAGGTGGTGGCCGTGGATGACCCCGTCGGTGGAAAGGAGGACCGCACGTTCTATCACATTTTCCAGTTCACGAACGTTTCCCGGCCAGTGGTAGATCGAAAGGAGCTCGATGGCGGGGGTAGATATTCGTTTGATCCGCTTCCCCTGTTTGTGGCCGTACTTTTCCGCAAAAAAATCCGCAAGCTGGAGGATGTCGCTTTTTCGTTTTCTAAGGGGTGGAACATGGATGGGGAAGACGGCAAGCCGGTAGTAGAGGTCCTCACGAAAACGGTTTTCGGCGATAAACTCTTCGAGATTACGGTTTGTAGCGGCGACGATTCTGACGTCGACCTTGACCGTCTGGACACCTCCGACCCGTTCGAACTCCCGCTCCTGCAGGACCCGCAGCAGCTTTACCTGGGTTGCCGGTGAAAGGTCTCCGATTTCATCGAGAAAGATGGTTCCGCCGTCTGCCAGTTCAAAACGACCCTTTCTGCTTTGGTGTGCTCCGGTGAAGGCCCCCTTTTCGTGGCCAAAGAGTTCACTCTCGATGACCCCTTCGGGAAGGGCCGCGCAGTTTACCTTGATGAAAGGACCCTTTTGCCTCGGACTTGCATAGTGAATGGCATGGGCGATCAGCTCTTTTCCCGTACCGCTTTCTCCCCGTATGAGAACCGTTGTATCGCTTGGAGCAACCTGGCTGATGAGGGCATACACCTCTTTCATCGCTGCGCTGCTTCCTATGATGTTTCTGGGCCGGTAACGCTCTTCCAACTCTTTTTTGAGGCGATTGTTCTCCTCTTCCAGGCGCTGCTTTTCTTCCTCGATCTGTCTTCTCAACCTGACGGCCTGGGCTATCATGGATGCGATGATGGTCAGTATCCGAAAGTCCTCATCGGAAGACATTTCATCGCCGCCGACGCGCATGGCGCTGATGGTTCCCATGATGTCCCTGTTGTGGGTGACCGGAACCGAGATAAAGGAAACCTTTCCTCCGGGAATGGAGGTTCCCGTCTTGTTGAGGAAACGCTTATCCTTTTTTATATCGGGGATCACAATGGCCTCGCCAGAGGCGACAACTTGCCCGGTGATTCCCTCGCCCGGTTTATAGACCCCCTTCTTCTGGGCCTCCCGGCTGAGTTCCGTTGCCGATTCGATGGTGATCAGACCGGTATGGCGGTTCATCAAGGTAACCATACCGTTCCGAAGCTGAACATGCTCGCGCAAAAGTTCCAGTACCGGTTGGATGGCGTCCTCTATTTCGAGACTTCGATCCAAAGTCTGGCTGACTTCGAACAAAAGTTCCAGTTCTGCTATTTTTCGCCTGTAATGTTCTGAACTCTCTTCCATAGGTGATTGTATCGTAGACGGTCGACAGACGCTCTGTAAGCAGTACGCCGATATCTCTCCTGCCCCCGCGTTTTATGTAGATTTCTAAGCAAGGCGGCATGTTATGCACATCTATTGATTGAAACAGTGCCTTCCGCTTATAAGATGTTAGTATAATGAACTTATAAAAACTATGGAAGCTCTCCTGCTGAGGGGCTTCCGGAATACCTGCGGTAAGAGTCGGAGGATATAGATGGCGCTTGAAAGTTTTAGGGCACCTTTTCCCTCCTCCTCTTGACAAAATCATCGTGCTTCTGATAGCTTAACTGCGCGTCAAGCAAGCCCTTGTAGCTCAGTCGGTAGAGCACCACCATGGTAAGGTGGGGGTCATCGGTTCAAGTCCGATCGAGGGCTCTTTTTTTATCCCTTCGTATGCGTTGACACAGTTGTTCGGTTCAGAGTATTCTCATGAGAACCGTTTATCCCTGCGGGGAAGTAAGGAGTTTACGGGTATGGCAAGCAAGAAGAAAGGTGCAGTGGAGAAGATTGCGCTGAAATGCGAAGAGTGCGGTCGCAGGAACTATACTACCCAGAAAAACCGAAGGAATACCCAGGGAAAGCTTGAGTTCCGGAAGTATTGTAAGTTCGACCGCAAGCACACACTGCATAAGGAAACGAAGATCAAATAGGACCCACACAGGCCAGTAGCTCCAACGGCTAGAGCGCCGGTCTCCAAAACCGGATGTTGTAGGTTCGAATCCTACCTGGCCTGTCTTTTTTTAATTGTTGCGAGGAGCGTAAGGATGAAAAAGATCCTTCAATTTTTCAAGAATAGTTACGCAGAGTTGCGGCGGGTCGTTTGGCCTAGTCGGGAAGAGGTTATCTCTTCGACAAAGGTTGTGATCGTGTCGACAGTTCTTTTTGCTCTGGTCCTTGGGATTGTTGATTTTCTGCTTCTCAAGGGTATCGATCTTATTTTTTAAGAGCGGGCATCGGCGCGACAGAAGCCCAGCGCAGGAAACTTTTCTGCGGGTGGGCTTTCTGTGTTGAAAGAGGATTTGTATGGCGAAAGGGTGGTATGTTCTTCATACCTATTCAGGGTATGAGAACAAGATCGAACGGTTTCTCCGAAAGATGATGGGGGACGGTGATTTCGGAGATGCGCTTACCGATGTCAAGGTCCCTTCCGAAGAAGTAGTTGAAGTGAAGGATGGGAAGAAAAAGGTTACAAACCGAAAATTTCTTCCCGGCTACATACTGCTTGAGATGGATCTGCCCGATCGCGGGTGGAAGGCCGTTTGTTCACAGATCAAGAAAATTCAAGGTGTTACCGGATTCGTGGGAGCGCCGGTGGGTGCGAAGCCGCAGCCAATCTCTTCCGATGAGGCAAAGGCGATTCTTCAAAAGAGTGGAGAGATTAAAGCCGATCGTACGGTTCGTCCCCGGCAGAGCTTTAGCGTCGGTGAAGTGGTTCGTATTGTTGACGGTCCCTTTGATACCTTTACCGGAAATATCGAAGAGGTTAACCTTGAAAAGGGCAAATTGCGGGTGATGGTCGGTATTTTCGGCCGCTCAACCCCTGTTGAAGTTGATTTTCTTCAGGTTGAAAAAATCTGAGGTGATATCTCCTCGTTGAGGAGGGTGATGGGAGTTCTCTTGAAAAAAGGGAACGTCAATACCACACAGGAGCATATGTATGGCAAAGAAAAAGGTAACCACAGTCATTAAGCTGCAGGTTCCTGCCGGCAAGGCTACACCGGCGCCTCCCGTGGGTCCCGCTTTGGGTCCTCATGGTGTAAGCGCCCCCCAGTTTTGCCAGCAGTTTAACGACCGGACCAAGGAATTCGAGGCCGGTCTTACCATTCCGGTGGAGATTTCCGTTTATCAGGATCGAAGCTTCACCTTTATTACCAAAACGCCGCCGGCGGCCGTCCTTATCAAAAAGGCATGCGGTATTACCAGCGGTTCTGCCGAACCTCATAAGGTGAAGGTCGCCAAGATCACCAGAGAGCAGCTGCAGCAGATAGCAGAGACGAAGATGCAGGATTTGAGTGCCAACGACATTGAAGCGGCAGTCAAAATCATTGCGGGAACGGCACGAAGTATGGGTGTAGAGGTGGCGAACTGATGAAGCGTGGAAAGAAGTATGTTCAGTCACGAGGACAGTTCGATCGTCAGCAGCTTTTTTCTCTTGAGGAAGGTGTTGCAACGGTGAAGAAACTTGCGTATGCAAAGTTCGACGAAACCGTTGAGTTGTCGATTAATCTTAATATCAAGAAGAGCCAGTCGGTGCGTGATACCGTGGTTCTTCCCCACCAGTTTACGGCCGAGAAAAAGGTACTTGTTTTTGCCAAAGGCGACAAAGCCCAGGAAGCGGAAGAAGCAGGCGCCACCTATGTCGGCGATACCGACCTTGTCGAAAAGATCAAGGGGGGCTGGCTCGATTTTGATGTTGCCGTTGCAACTCCCGATATGATGAAGGATGTTGGGCGGCTCGGACCTATTCTCGGACGTCGGGGCTTGATGCCTAACCCGAAAACTCAGACGGTTACCTTTGACATTAAGGGTGCTCTTGCCGAGTTGAAAAAGGGGCGTGTGGAATTCCGTTCCGACAAAACCGGAGTTATTCACCTTGCGGTCGGTAAGGTTTCCATGGAGCCTTCCAAGGTTACCGAGAATATCAACATCATTATGAATGAAGTCGAGAAGAAGCGTCCCAGTGATGTTAAGGGTGATTTTGTCAAGACGGTTACCGTTTCCTCTACCATGGGACCTGGTGTGAAGATCGATTTCCGCGAGGCGGGGGTGTAAGATGGCTGAATACCAGACAAAGATTCAGGACTACAAGGTCGAAGCGGTAGATTCTCTGAAGAGTGAGTTTGAAGGGGTACAGGATTATATCTTTACCAACTATCGGGGGCTTACCGTTGCTCAAATTACCGAGCTTCGGGATAAGCTGCGAAAAGAAAACGCTCTTTTTAAGGTTGTTAAGAACCGTTTTGCGAAGATTGCCCTTCGTGATATGGAGCAGCCTGCCGTTGATGAGCATCTGACCGGTCCTACCGCGGTTGCCCTTGCAAAGGGTGAGTCCGGTCCTGTGGCCAAGATCCTTTTTGAAATTGCCAAGGATCTTCCGCTTGAAGTGAAGGGCGGTATCATTAATGGGAATGTTTTTGATGCGGAGCAGGTCGAGGCCTTCAGTAAACTGCCGACGCGGCATGAACTGATTGCAATGTTGATGGGGACCATGAGGGCTCCGGTGCAGCATGTCGTATATGTTCTGAACGCAGTTCCCACAAAATTGGTCAGAACGCTTCAGGCGGTTGCCGACAAGAAGCAGGCCGGTTGAATGTAGAAACCTTTCGTCGTCGTTGACGGCGAGTTCATATTAATTGTTCGACGTTAGTCTTCGAAAGAAGCCATGCTATCGTCGGGCTTAAAAGATTGAAGGAGAAGATAATATGGCTGATGTGAAGAAAGAGGATATCCTCGAAGCAATTGCGAACATGAGTGTTCTTGAGGTGAGCGAGCTCATCACCATGATGGAAGAGAAGTTCGGTGTTACCGCTGCAGCACCCGTTGCTGTTGCCGCTGCCGGTGCTGCTCCTGCCGCCGCCGCTGCCGAAGAGGAAGAGAAAACCGAATTCGACGTTATACTTAAGAGTGTTGCCGACGGAAAGAAGATTCCCGTCATTAAGGAAGTTCGAGCAATTACCGGTCTTGGCCTGAAAGAGGCTAAGGATATCGTTGAAGCCGGTGATAAGGCGATTAAGGAAGGGGTTTCCAAGGAGGATGCTGCTTCCATGAAGGAGAAGCTTGAGGCTGCTGGCGCCGTTGTTGAGGTGAAATAAGTCTTTGGCGATCACGTCGTCTCGAATATTGATTTTGTTACCCATTTGCCACCGGAGAGACAGGTTTCTCCGGTGGCGATTTGTGTCTTTTGAATGAATAGGATACTATCCAACTGTCCAGGGGGGAAGAATGGTTGCTCAAGGCAAAGCCATTGAACGAACATATATCGGCCAAGAGTTCCAGGAAGTGATGGAGCTGCCGGACCTCGTTGATATTCAGCTCACTTCATACGACCGGTTCCTGCAGCGTTCTAAGCTCCTCGCCGGCCAGGATCTTGCGGAACAGGGACTTGAAGAAGTTTTTCAGACTGTTTTTCCTATCGAAAGTCCCAACGGGGACATGAGTCTTGAGTATACCCAGTATACCCTGGATGAGGAAAATATCAAATTTTCTCAGGAAGAATGTAAGCGAAAAGGCCTCACCTATGCGGTTCCTGTCAAGGCGAAGATCAATCTTGTCTTTCATGAAACCGGTGAGATTCGTCAGAAGGATATCTATGTCGGGGATATCCCTTTGATGACCGAACGAGGTACCTTCATTATTAATGGTGCCGAACGTGTTGTTGTTAGTCAGATTCACCGTTCTCCCGGTGTTATTTTTAGTCATGAAAAGGGAATCTTCTCCTCCAGGATAATCCCCTACAGGGGGTCGTGGCTTGAGTTTGAGATAGACCAGAAAAAAGAGCTGATATATGCCAAGATCGACCGGAAAAAACGGATTCTCGGAAGTCTGTTTCTTAGGGCGCTTGGCTTTGATACCCGTGAGAAGATGATCGATCTCTTTTACAAGAAGACCTTAGAGCATGTTTCCGAGGAACGGGAGAAGAAAGAGCAGCTGGTGAATAAGGTTCTCGCCAGGGCCGTCTTTGTCGAGCGGGATGGCGAGACTCGTAAACTCTACCGTGCCGGAGAGAAGCTCCACCCTCATGATGTGGATGAACTACTCCATTCCGAGGTTCGTGAGATCGAGGTTATCGACTTCTCTCATCCCGAATCCCTTCACAGTCAAATTATTCTCAACTGTTTTGAGCGTGAAGAGGTCAAGATTGTCAAGGATGATCCGAATGTCGATGAACCGACGAAAGAGGATGCCCTTATTGCGGTCTATTCGGTTTTGATGCCGGGGGAGCCTATTACCCTCGAAGCTGCGGAAAAAGACCTTCATTCGATGTTCTTCTCCAGCCGTCGTTACGACCTCGGCAGGGTTGGACGTTATAAACTTAATAAGAAATTCGATTATGAGAATCCTGATGATTCTCATGTGCTTAGCAAAATGGACATCGTCAACACCATGCTTTTCCTTATCAAGGTCTATATTGGTGAGGCGTATGTTGATGATATCGATCACCTTGGAAACCGCCGGATACGTTCGGTTGGTGAGCTTTTGGCAAATCAGCTAAAAACCGCTTTTGCCAGGATGGAGCGAATCGCCAAGGAGCGGATGAGTCTGAAGGAGACCGATACGGTTCGTCCCCAGGACCTTATCTCCATCAAGCCGGTTGTGGCGGCGATAAAGGAGTTCTTTGGTTCCAGCCAGCTTTCGCAGTTTATGGACCAGGTAAACCCCCTTGCTGAGCTTACCCATAAGCGGCGGCTCAACGCCCTTGGACCCGGTGGTCTTTCCCGGGATCGTGCGGGTTTCGAGGTCCGTGATGTTCACTATACCCATTACGGTCGTATGTGTCCCATCGAGACCCCTGAAGGTCCGAATATCGGGCTGATTGTTTCCCTGGCGAACTATACTAAGGTAAATTCATACGGCTTTCTTGAGGCCCCTTATCGAAAGGTTGTGGATGGTCATGCGACCCGGGATATCGAATACCTCTCCGCAATGGATGAAGAGAAGTATAATATTGCCCAGGCCAATGCAAAGATCGATAAAAACGGAACCTTTCTTGATGAGATGATTTCCATACGTAAGGGCGGCGATTATACCACAAAGCCGCCTTCCGATATCCAATATATGGATGTTTCGCCGAAGCAGGTTATTTCGGTGGCGACCAGCCTTATCCCGTTCCTTGAGCATGATGACGCCAACCGGGCCCTTATGGGATCGAACATGCAGCGCCAGGCCGTGCCTCTGGTCTTTCCCGAACCTCCGAGGGTCGGAACCGGAATGGAGGCGAAGACTGCCTACGACTCCGGTGTCTTGCTTAAGGCAAAACGTTCCGGTGTTGTGGAGCAGGTTACCAGTCTTGAGGTTGTGATCAAACCTGATAATCCTAAGGACGACCATGACCGGGATGTCTATCACATACAGAAGTTTCAGCGGACGAACCAGGATACCTGTTTTAATCAGAAGCCTGTTGTTTCGCTTGGCCAGAAAATCGATAAGGGTCAGGTCCTTGCCGACGGACCTGCCACCAGGGCGGGAGAACTTGCTCTGGGTCAAAATATGATAGTCGGTTTTGTTCCATGGAACGGTTATAACTATGAAGATGCCATCCTGATCAGCGAAAAAGTGGTAAAAGAGGACAGCTATACCTCGATCCATATCAAGGAATTTACCGTCGATGTTCGGGAAACGAAATTGGGTCCTGAAAAGCTGACTCGGGATATCCCCAATACCAACGAAAAGTCTCTGGAGCAGCTGGATGAAGAGGGGATTATCAGGATTGGCGCCAAGGTGAAGTCCGGCTATATCCTGGTCGGAAAGGTGACGCCGAAATCGGAGACCGAAACAACCCCTGAGTTTAAGCTGCTCAACTCGATCTTCGGTGAAAAGGCGAAAGAGGTTCGTGATACCAGCCTAAAGGTTCCTCATGGAATCGAGGGTACTGTTATCGATGTCCAGCGTCTGCGCCGTTCCGAGGGGGATGATCTTCCTCCCGGGGTGGAAGAAGTTGTTAAGGTGTTGATCGCCACCAAGCGAAAGTTACGGCAGGGCGATAAGATGGCCGGTCGTCACGGAAACAAGGGGGTCGTTGCACGGGTGCTTCCGGAAGAGGATATGCCCTACATGGCCGACGGTACTCCTCTGGATCTTTGCCTTAATCCGTTGGGTGTTCCAAGCCGAATGAACCTCGGCCAGATCCTGGAGACCGAACTTGGCTGGGCCGCTCTTGCTCTGGACAAGTGGTTTTCCACTCCGGTCTTTCAGTCTGCAAGCACCGATCAGATCGAACAGAAAATGAAAGAAGCAGGTCTTCCTGTTGGGGGGAAAACCGTTCTTCGTGACGGACGGACCGGTATCCCTTTTGAGAATTCCGTTTTTGTCGGGGTAATGTATATGCTCAAGCTGCACCACCTTGTGGATGACAAGATGCATGCACGTTCCACCGGGCCGTACTCGCTGGTTACCCAGCAGCCCCTTGGTGGAAAGGCCCAATTCGGTGGGCAGCGGCTTGGTGAAATGGAGGTGTGGGCTCTTGAGGCCTACGGTGCCGCCAATACCCTGCAGGAGCTGCTTACCATCAAGTCCGACGATATGAATGGACGAGCAAAGATATATGAGAGCATTGTAAAAGGTGAACCTTCGACCGCCGCCGGTGTGCCGGAATCTTTCAATGTTCTTGTGCAGGAGCTGCGTGGACTGGCCCTGGATATGTCGATCTACGACAGTAAGGGAAAGAGGATTCCGCTGACCGAGCGGGATGAAGAACTGATCAACCGACAGGGAACCCAGTTCTAAGAGGAGCGGTTTGGATGAAAGAAATTCAAGACTTTGACAGTATCATGATACAGCTTGCCTCGCCGGAGCAGATACGAGCCTGGTCCTACGGCGAGGTGAAAAAGCCGGAGACGATTAACTACCGAACCCTTCGTCCGGAGAAGGATGGTCTCTTCTGCGAGCGAATTTTCGGGACGACGAAGGAGTGGGAGTGTTACTGCGGTAAGTTTAAATCGATTCGTTACAAGGGTGTTATCTGCGACCGTTGCGGTGTTGAGGTTACCCACTTCAAGGTCAGGCGTGAGCGGATGGGGCATATCGAACTTGCCTCTCCTGTGAGCCACATCTGGTATTATCGCTCTGTTCCCTCTCGCATGGGGCTCCTGCTTGATCTCTCCATTGCTGCTCTTCGTTCGGTGCTCTACTATGAAAAGTATATCGTGATCGAGCCCGGTGATACGGACCTGAAGAAGATGGACCTTCTCACGGAGGAAGAATTTAACGAGGCCCGTGAACGGTTCGGAATGAGTTTTACCGCCGGAATCGGCGCCGAGGCGATTCGCACCCTTCTTGAAGGGCTCGATCTTGATGCCCTTTCGGCCGAGCTTCGTATGAAGATGATCGAGAAAGGGGCAAAAGCGGACAAACGCCTTTTGAAGCGTATCGAAATTGTTGAAAATTTCAGAGACTCTTCCAACAAGCCCGAGTGGATGATCCTCGATGTTATTCCTGTTATTCCACCGGAATTACGGCCCATGGTCCAGTTGGATGGTGGAAGGTTTGCCACCAGCGACCTGAATGACCTCTACCGCAGGGTTATCAACCGAAATAATCGTCTTAAGCGGCTCATGTCGCTTAACGCCCCCGACATCATCATTCGAAACGAAAAACGGATGCTGCAGGAGGCGGTCGACGCCCTTTTTGACAACTCGAAGAAAAAACGGGTGGTGAAGGGTGCAAGTAATCGCCCCCTTAAATCCCTAAGTGATATGCTGAAAGGAAAGCAGGGCCGTTTCCGGCAGAACCTGCTCGGTAAGCGCGTAGACTATTCCGGCCGTTCGGTTATCGTCGTCGGACCAAATCTTCGTCTGCATCAGTGCGGGCTTCCCACCAAGATGGCGTTGGAGCTCTTCAAGCCTTTTATTATGAAGAAATTGGTGGAGCGGGATGTCGTTTATAATATCAAAAAGGCGAAAACCCTCGTGGAGCAGGAGTCTCAGGAGGTCTTTGCCGTTCTCGATGAGGTGGTAAAGGAGCATCCCGTCCTTCTGAACCGTGCGCCGACCCTGCATAGGCTTGGTATTCAGGCCTTTGAACCGGTGCTTGTGGAAGGAAAAGCCTTGAAACTGCATCCCTTGGTCTGTCATGCCTACAATGCCGACTTCGACGGCGATCAGATGGCCATTCACGTTCCTCTGACCCAGGCGGCTCAGATCGAGTGCTGGACCCTGATGCTTAGCAGCAACAACTTGCTGAACCCTGCAAACGGAAGTCCTATTGTTTTCCCGTCTCAGGATATGGTTCTCGGTATTCACTACATGACGAGGATGAAGCCCGGGGATAGGGGCGAAGGGAAGTTTTTCCTTACCTTCGATGAGTTGATGATGGCGGTTGAGGCCCGTTCCGTGGGCTACAATGCCAAGATTAAGCTCAAAGTCGGTGACGAAGTGGTCGAAACCTGTGCCGGCCGTGCCATCTTCAGCGAGGCGATGCCGGAAGAGGTCGGTTTTGTTAATAAGCAGCTTGGCGATAAGGAATTACGCTCCCTTGTCGCAGATACCTTTATGGCGCACGGTGCTGCGGTTGCCGTGAAGATGCTCGATTCGATCAAGGATGTCGGCTTTCGGTATGCCACTGTTTTTGGGGCTACCATCGGTATCGGTGATATCATCATCCCGGAGAAGAAGAAAGGGATGATCGAAGCGGCCAACCAGAAGGTTCTTGAGATCCAGAATCAGTACCTCCAGGGACATATCACCCAGGAAGAGCGCTATAACCGAACCATCGAGGTGTGGAGTAAAACCAACGAGGATCTTACCAACGAGCTGATGAAGGATTTGAAGCAGGATCGAGGCGGTTTTAACCCGGTTCATATGATGGCCGACTCCGGTGCCCGAGGAAGCCGCGCTCAGATCCGTCAGCTTGCGGGAATGCGTGGTTTGATGGCAAAGCCTTCCGGTGACATTATCGAGTTGCCGATCCGCTCCAACTTTAAAGAGGGGCTCTCCATTATTGAGTTCTTTATCTCCACCAATGGTGCCCGAAAGGGGCTTGCCGATACCGCACTCAAGACGGCTGACGCAGGTTATCTGACCCGGCGCCTTGTAGATATTGCTCAGGATGTGGTAACCAACGAGGATGATTGCGGAACCATCAACGGTATCGAGATCAGTGCCCTGAAGGATGGTGAGGAGATTGTTGAATCCCTTGCAGACCGAATCGAGGGGCGTTTTACCCTTGAACGGGTAAAGCATCCCATTACCGGCGAGATTATCATCGACGTAAACGAAGAGATAACCAGTGAAATTGCAAAGAAGATAGAAGAGATCGGGGTCGAAAAGGTTCGTATCCGTACGGTGCTTACCTGTGAGGCCGAACATGGTGTTTGTCGCAAATGTTACGGACGAAACCTTGCAACCGGTCATACCGTCGATATCGGTGAAGCGGTGGGGATCATCGCAGCACAATCGATTGGTCAGCCCGGTACTCAGCTTACCATGCGTACCTTCCATATCGGAGGTGCCGCCACCAAAATGAGTGAGGAAAACAGGACGGCCCTGAGCTACCCCGTTTTGGTGAAAGAGATTCACGGAAATACCGTTACCCTCGATAGCGGGGATGTCCTTTTTACCCGAAAGGGATTTCTTGTCGTTGCAAAGGTAATTAGGGTTCTCGATCTGAAAGATGGTGCGGAGATTGTTATCGCAAATGGGCAGAAACTCTCCGGAGGCGAGGTCCTTGCAAAGCAGGAGGGTGAAGAGCTTCTTGCCAAAGAGGTTGCTTTTGCCTATGTTCCCGAAGAGGGAAAGCGTGTCATCCTTATTGCCCAGGATCAGAAGCTTGATATCCGCAATGGTGCGGAACTTCTTGTGGGGGAAGGCCATATCGTTCCTGCAAATGAGTCGATTGCAACCTTTGACCCCTTTTCCGAACCGATTATTGCCGAGGTCGACGGTAAGGTCCGCTTTGAAGATATCGTTCAGGGAACGACCCTGAAGGAAGAGATAAACGAAGATACCGGTAACATTGAAAAGAAAATTACCGAGTTCTCCTTGGAATCGCTTCAGCCTCGTATCGTCATCGAAGATGGAGAGGGGAAGGATCTCGCGACCTATTATCTGCCGGGTAACTCCTATCTCAACGTCGAAGATGGTGAAACGGTCCGGCAGGGGCGCGCTCTTGCCAAGTTGCTGAAGGAGAGTGTGAAGACCACCGATATCACCGGAGGTCTTCCCCGGGTCGGTGAGCTTTTTGAGGCGCGGCGTCCCAAGAGTGCCGCGGTGCTTGCCCAGATTACCGGTAAGGTCATCTTTAAGAATGTTGTAAAAGGTAAGCGCGTTATCGAGGTAGAGGATGATTATCAGCGCTCCTTCAAGCACCTCGTCCCTATGGGAAAGCACATGCTTGTTCGGGATGGAGACCTTGTTCAAGCCGGGGAGGCGCTGTGCGACGGCGCCACCGATCCCCACGACGTGCTTGATATCCTCGGTGAAAATGCGTTGCAGACCTTTCTTGTCAATGAGGTTCAGGAGGTGTACCGGCTCCAGGGTGTAAACATCAACGATAAGCACATCGGTGTGATTATTCGCCAGATGATGCGTAAGGTTGAGATCGTCCGGGTCGGGGATACCAATTTTATCTATGGTCAGCAGGTTGATAAGTACAAGTTTCACGAGGAAAATCGCAAGGTTATGCGTGAGGGTGGTCAGCCTGCCGTTGCCAGACCCTTGCTGCTTGGTATTACCAGGGCGTCTCTTAATATCGACTCCTTTATTTCGGCGGCAAGTTTTCAGGAGACCACGAAGGTCTTGACAAATGCCGCCATAGCTGGTAGTACTGACAACCTGCGGGGTTTGAAAGAGAATGTCATTATCGGACATCTTATTCCCGCCGGAACCGGCATGAAACATTACCGGAATATCAAACTGTTTGACGAAAACAGTGAGGATCTGGATGCTTCGGTTCAACAGATTCTTGAACAGAGAAGATTGCAAAAAGAGGCCGAGCGCGAGGCTGGTCAGGAAGATGTCGATGATGAGGGTGAGGTGAACGAGCCCGAAGCGATTGATCAGAACAATGCCGATGATGAATAGGTGTTGCCTCCATGCTGGGCTTGGCCCCTTTGCTGATAAAACGATACGTTAAGGGAGTGTATCCAGTAAATGCCGACGATTAACCAACTCGTCCGAAAGGGACGGAAGGAAATTCGAAAGAAGGGAAAGGCACCGGCCCTCGAAGCGTGCCCGCAGAAGAGGGGTGTCTGTACCAGAGTCATGACAGTCACGCCGAAGAAGCCGAATTCTGCTCTTCGGAAGGTTGCGCGTGTGCGGCTCACCAACGGGATCGAAGTTACCGCTTATATTCCGGGAATCGGTCATAATCTTCAGGAACATTCGGTTGTTCTCATCCGAGGCGGTCGTGTAAAGGATCTTCCCGGTGTGCGGTATCACATCGTGCGGGGGGCAAAAGATACTCTTGGCGTTGATGACCGTCGTCAGGGTCGTTCCAAATATGGTGCTAAGCGGCCGAAGGCGTAAGGAGGGGAGAGATGTCCAGACGAAGAGTTGCAAAAGAACGCGATATCCTGCCCGATAGCAGATACGGCAGTAAAACCGTTAGTAAATTTGTTTCCCGGATGATGGTTGATGGAAAAAAGTCTACCGCCACCGGGATTATGTATGACGCTCTCGCCATCATGGCCGAGAAGACCGGCGAAGAGGCGATGACTGTTTTTCAGAAGGCCTTGGAAAACGTCCGGCCTGTGGTTGAGGTCAAGAGTCGAAGAGTCGGCGGTTCAACCTATCAGGTTCCTGTTGAAATTCGGGAAAAGCGTCGTGATGCTTTGGCCATGCGATGGATCATTCAGGCTGCCCGCTCCAGAAGCGGTCGTTCCATGAGTGAGAAGTTGTCTGCCGAAATGCTCGATGCCTTTAACTCCACCGGTACCGCTTTTAAGAAAAAAGAGGATACTCACCGGATGGCCGAGGCCAATAAGGCCTTTTCTCACTACCGTTGGTAGTAAATACAGCCCTATTCTTCTCTTTTTGATCGATAGGGCTGTTGACTAAAAAGGCGTTTGATTGTAAGATCGCCAACACATAGAGAGTTTTGAGCTCTCGCATAATGAAGGCTTGTGTGAGCCAAACCGATCGTCCGCCGAGGGATGATGAGGTGGTTCCAGACGCTGTAGCGAATCAAGCAGCCACGTCGGACGGCTGGATCGACCGTTTCGACCTCTGGAATCCTTCCTTAATTGAACTCATCTTTTTAAACATTCGGGTTTCCCGAACGATCGGTCTCATGTGTGGCTTCCATTTATTTAGGAGCTATATAATTAAATTTTATTGTGTGTGGAGAAACACAAGGAGGAACGGATGGCTAAGGCAAAATTTGAGAGAACAAAGCCACATATTAACGTTGGTACCATTGGTCATGTCGATCATGGAAAGACAACTTTGACTGCGGCTATCTCAATGTACTGCGCCAAGCAGACCGGTGACAAGGTTATGAGCTATGAAGATATCGACAATGCTCCCGAAGAGAAGCAGCGAGGTATCACCATCAATACCCGTCACATCGAATACCAGACTGAGAAACGTCACTATGCTCACGTGGACTGCCCGGGACACGCCGACTATATCAAGAATATGATTACCGGTGCTGCTCAGATGGACGGTGCTGTCATCGTTGTTGCGGCCACCGACGGAGCAATGGCTCAGACCAAAGAGCATATCCTTCTTGCTCGTCAGGTTGGTGTACCTGCTTTGATCGTTTTTATCAACAAATGCGATCAGGTTGATGATCCCGATTTGATTGAGTTGGTAGAGGAAGAGATGCGCGATCTCCTCAAGGAGTATGAATTCCCCGGTGATGAAACTCCGATCATCAAGGGCTCTGCTTTCGAGGCGATGAGTCATATCGATGATCCCGAGAAGACCAAGTGCATTGCCGATCTTCTCGATGCTATGGATAGCTATTTTCCGCTTCCCGATCGTGCCGTTGATCTTGATTTCCTGATGCCGATTGAGGATATCTTTTCCATTCAGGGACGTGGTACCGTTGTTACCGGCCGTGTGGAACGTGGAGTTATTCATGTAGGTGATGAAATCGAAATCGTCGGAATCAAAGATACGAAAAAGACCACCTGTACCGGTGTTGAGATGTTTAATAAGCTTCTTGATGAAGGACAGGCCGGTGATAATATCGGCGCTCTTCTTCGTGGTGTTGATAAAAAGGATGTTGTTCGCGGACAGGTTCTTGCAAAACCGGGAACAATTACTCCCCACAAGAAGTTTAAGGGTGCTATGTATGTGCTGAGTAAAGAAGAGGGCGGTCGTCACTCGCCTTTCTTTAGCGGCTACCGGCCTCAGTTTTACTTCCGGACCACCGATATTACCGGAACGGTAAATCTGCCCGCCGATAAGCAGATGGTTATGCCCGGAGATAACGCCGAGCTTGAGATTGAACTTATTCACCCGATTGCCATGGAAAAAGGTCTTCGCTTCGCTATCCGCGAAGGTGGTAGAACTGTTGCAAGTGGCCAGGTGACCGAGATTATCGAATAACGGATTTTCGGGCCCCGCGATGCCGGAAGGAGTTCGCGGGGCCGGTTTTTCGGGAGGAAGAATGGCCAAGGACAGAATCCGCGTGCGGCTGAGAGGTTTTGATGTTGAGCTGATTGATCAGAGCTCACGGGCAATTGTACAAACCGTTGCCAAGGCTGGTGCCAAGGTTGCCGGGCCCGTACCGCTGCCGACCAGAATTAACAAGTTTACTGTTTTGAGGTCGCCGCATGTGAACAAGAAGTCGCGGGAACAGTTCGAAATGAGGACTCACAAGCGACTTATAGATATTCTTGATCCTACATCGAAAGTGATGGATGCCCTAATGAAGCTTGAGCTTCCTGCTGGTGTTGATGTAGAGATTAAGCAGTAAGGGTACGAAGAAATCTACAGTCGAGGTATGACATGTTAGGGCTGATCGGCAAGAAAGTCGGAATGACGCAAATATTTGACGAACGTGGGGTTTTGACTCCCGTTACCGTCATCAAGATAGAAGATAACGTTGTTATCGATAAGCGGGACGAAGAGAAGAACGGATACACCGCCTCGGTTATCGGTGCTGAAGATTTGAAGAGTAAACATGTTACGAAACCGTACGGCGGTCAGTTCCCCGAGAATGTTCATCCCAAAAGGTACCTCGTTGAGATGCGGGACTTTGAGGCTGAGAGCTCGGTAGGGGAGACCCTCGGAGTCGGAATTTTCAAAGAGATATCTTTTGTGGATGTTGTAGGCACCTCCAAGGGTAAGGGTTACCAGGGTGCCATGAAGCGGCATGGTTTCAAAGGAGGTAGGGCAACCCACGGTTCCAAGTTTCACAGAGGACTTGGTGGTACCGGAATGGCTGCTACCCCTTCGAAGGTTTTGAAAGGGGCGAAGATGCCCGGCCGCATGGGTGCTGCAAGGACGACGGTTCAGAATCTGCGTGTTATCAAAGTGGATGAGGAAAAGCAGGTTCTTATGGTGAAGGGAGCTATTCCCGGTCCGTGCCAGAGTATGGTTATCGTACAAAAAGCGAAGAAGAAATAGAGGCGAACTATGGATGCTAAGGTCTTTTCAATAAAAGGCGAGGAAGTTCGTACCATTGCACTTAATGATTCGGTCTTCGGACGCGAAGTGAGCGAGGGCGCCATTTACTATGCGGTGAACAGCGAACTTGCAAACCGTCGGGTCGGAACGGCTTGTACGAAGACACGGGCCGAAGTGAAAGGGAGCAATTCCAAGCCCTGGCGACAGAAGGGAACCGGACATGCCAGAAGTGGGGATAAAAAGTCTCCCGTATGGGTTGGCGGTGGTACGATTTTCGGACCGAAGCCGAGAGATTATGGTTTTCGGTTGCCGAAAAAGATGAAGCGGTTGGCAATGAAATCCGTTTTATCACTGAAGGCGAAAGAGGATGCCATCAAGGTGGTAGAGGATTTTACCGTTGAAAGCGGTAAGACGAAAGATCTGGTCGGAATTCTTAAGGCATTGGTTCCTGAGAAGCGAACCGTTGTTGTGTTGAAAGATGACGACGCCATGATTAGGCGGGCCGGAAAGAATATTCCGTGGGTAAGAATGCTCAGTTACAATCGGATGAGTGTCCGTGAGCTTTTTTACGGGAAGAATATTGTGCTTCTTGAGACTGCCGCCGGCAGCCTGAACGACTTCTATGGCGATAAGGCGTAAGGGGGATCAGGTGAGAGCGGATCAGATCATTATAGAGCCGGTACTAACGGAAAAATCGAACAGTATGCGGGAAAACGATAAGAAGAAGTATATTTTTCGTGTCGACCCGAAAGCAAATAAGGTACAGGTAATGTACGCCGTTGAGGAACTGTTCAAGGTACGCCCCGTTAAATGTAATATGGTGAGCGTAAAGGCAAAGCCGAAGACGACCCGTACAAAAGCGGGTATGAGAAAGGGCTCGACGACCGGCTGGAAAAAGGCCATCGTCACCCTCGCTGCCGGCGACAAGATCGAACAGATCGAAGGCGTCTAAGGAGAGGGGGAGAACGTGGCACTTAAGACGTATAAACCAAGAACGCCGAGCCTCCGTTATACGACAAGTCTTTCATTTGAGGGGCTTTCCGACGGACCCGGTGAGAAAAAACTTACAAAGGGTATACCTTTTAAGGCTGGGCGTGGTGCCGGTGGACGCATAAGCGTTCGGCGCCGTGGCGGCCGCCATAAAAGGCTTTACAGAACCATAGATTTTCGCAGGGACAAGTTTGATGTTCCCGGAACGGTGAAGGCGATCGAATACGATCCCAATCGTTCTGCGAATATTGCCCTTGTCTACTATACCGATGGAGAAAAACGGTACATTCTTGCGCCTAAGGGATTGCAGGTCGGCGATTCCGTACAGAGTGGGGCTAAGTCTCCTCTCCAGATCGGAAATGCGCTTCCTCTTGAAAATATTCCCCTTGGTATGCCTGTTCATAACATCGAGCTGCAGAAGGGGCGCGGCGGACAGATGGTTCGTGCCGCCGGGGTCAGCGCATCTGTCCTTGCTAAAGAGGGTGATTACGTTACCGTAAAACTTCCCTCCGGTGAAATGAGGATGGTGTTCGGCAAATGTTTTGCCACCATCGGGATAGTTGGAAATGAAGACCACATGAATGTTGCCGTCGGAAAGGCTGGGCGTTCACGATGGATGGGGCATCGGCCGAAGGTTCGGGGTGTTGTTATGAACCCTGTTGATCACCCGCATGGCGGTGGTGAAGGAAAAACCTCCGGTGGACGTCATCCTGTTTCTCCCTGGGGTGTTCCTACCAAGGGCTATAAGACCAGGAAGAAGAGCAAGTCTTCGAGCAAGTTTATCGTCAAAAGACGGAAGTAGGAGTTGATACGTGTCCAGATCGATTAAAAAGGGACCCTTCATTGAGAAGAAGCTGTATAAACGGATCGTCGAAGCCGGTAAGGCCGGGGATAAGAAGATGATCAAGACCTACTCCCGCTGTTCGACGATTATTCCGGAGATGGTTGGTTTCACCATTTCGGTTTACAACGGGAAGACATGGGTCCCCGTTTATGTGACCGAGAATTTGGTGGGTCACAAGCTTGGCGAATTTGCGCCGACGCGTTTTTTTCGGGGTCATGCAGGTTCCGACAAAAAGGCGAGTAAGAGATAGGTGAAGTGATGGAAGGGAAGAAAGGATATCAGGCACATGCCAAGCATCTGATGATTTCTCCGAAGAAGCTTCGGCCGATTGCCGACAATGTACGGCGCAAGCCTTATGTTCAGGCTGTCGCCATTCTTGAAAGCATGCCCAATAAGGGTGCGACATACCTTCGCAAGGTGATTATGTCCGCAGCAGCCAACGCGCTTTCGCAGAATAAAAAGCTTGATGAAGAGATGCTGTATGTGAAAGAGCTTCAGGTGAATGAGGGCCCCCGTTATAAGCGGGTATGGCCGAGGAGCCGGGGGCGTCGGGATATTTTGCTGAAACGACTCAGCCATATTTCGGTCGTTGTCGACGAAATCGCGAACATGGGGGAGTAGATGGGTCAGAAAGTTAATCCGGTAGGAATGCGTCTTGGCATCAACAAGACCTGGAAGTCAAAGTGGTACGTCGATCCCCGGGAATATGCGGATACGCTTCATGAAGACCTTGCGCTGAGAAAGGAACTGGAAAGCTGTCCTGAAACGCAGGGAGCCGATATTTCCGATATTGAGATTATTCGTCATCCCCAGAGGATTACCATCGTTGTGAAAACCAGTCGTCCCGGTATTATTATCGGTGCGAAGGGTAGCAATATCGAGAAGATCGGTGCTCGGCTTCAGAAAATTGCCAAGAAGAAGATTCAGATCAAGATAAAGGAAGTAAAGCGACCCGAGGCGGATGCTCAGATTATTGCTGAAAATATCGCCAGGCAGTTGAAAATGCGGGGAGCTTTCAGAAGAACACTGAAGATGGCGGTGAGTAAGGCCATGCAGTCCGGTGTTCAGGGTGTTAAGGTCCGGATCTCCGGACGGCTTGGCGGTGCTGAAATGAGCCGTGTCGCTTGGCATCATGAGGGACGGGTTCCTCTTCACACGTTGCGTGCCGATATCGATTATGGCTTTGCCGAATCCAGGACAACCTTCGGAGTTATCGGCGTAAAGGTGTGGACCTTCAACGGCGAGGTATACCAGAAAGATCAGAAAGAAGATGCCGGACTGCTTGTGCGGAAAAAGCGTGAGAAGACCGGTGCGAGGAGATAGCGAGCTATGCTGAGTCCGAAGAGAACCAAATATAGAAAACGGCAGCGTGGGAAGACCGACGGCGTGGCCCGTCGCGGTACTCATGTTGCCTTCGGTGATTTCGGTCTGGTCGCTCTCGAGCCCAAATGGATTACCAACCGACAGATTGAGGCGGCTCGTATCGCGATGACTAGACACGTTAAGCGTGGCGGTAAAGTGTGGATCCGGATCTTTCCGGATATGCCCTATACCAAGAAGCCTGCTGAAACCAGGCAGGGTAAAGGAAAAGGTAACCCCGAGGGTTGGGTTGCAGTGGTGAAGAAGGGAGCTGTCATGTTTGAGATGGCTGGCGTCAGCGAAGAGTTGGCACGATCCGCTATGGCTTTAGCTGGTAGTAAACTCCCGATTAAAACCAAATTTATTGTTAGACGGGATCTGGAGTAGCGTATGAAAGATTCATTCAAGGACCTTACCTATCAGGAGTTGGTAGAGAAGCGAGAAGAGCTGCGGAAGAAGTACCTCGATTTGCGGGTGAATAAGGTCATCGGTCACATGGAAAATCGCCTTGAAATCCGGACGGTACGGCGGAGGCTTGCCAGTCTGAATGGGATTATCCATGAGTACGCTCTCGGAATTCGGAAGGAATCTTAGTGGTGAAAGAGAGGCCTGCGGATATGAATAGCCATAAAAAGAGTTATACCGGAATGGTTGTCAGCGATAAGATGGATAAAACCATCGTCGTTGCGGTAAAAGAGCGTACCCTGCACAGGCTCTACAAGAAGTACGTGAACAAGACCAAGAAGCTGAAGGCTCACGATGAGCGCAATGAGGCTGGAGTCGGTGATTTGGTACGTGTTGTAGAGTGTCGCCCCATCAGCAAGGATAAGTGCTGGCGGCTGACCGAGATTGTTGAACGCGCAAAGTAAGACGTGAGGGAGGATGTGCAGTTATGATTCAGATGCAGACAAACCTGACCGTTGCCGACAACAGCGGGGCTAAACGCGTACAATGTATCAAGGTCCTCGGCGGTTCCAAGCGGAAGACTGCCGGCGTTGGCGACATTATTGTGGTAGCGGTGAAAGATGCCCTGCCGAATGGAAATATTAAGAAAGGCGATGTGCAGAAAGCGGTCATTGTTCGGACCAAGAAGGAGTACCGTCGACCGGACGGAACCTATATCAGGTTTGACGATAACGCGTGTGTCATTATCGATGCTAACCTTAATCCTAGGGGCAAGCGTATTTTTGGGCCGGTGGCCCGTGAGCTTCGTGAATATGGGTTCATGAAGATTGTCTCTCTCGCCCCTGAGGTCCTTTAGGAGGTTGGTGATGAGTGTTATGAAAACAAAGCTGAAACGGGACGATACGGTAAAGGTTTTGACCGGAAAGGAAAAGGGAAAGACCGGTAAGATTCTCCGTATCGATCACGCAAAAAACCGGGCCATCGTACAGGGGCTCAACATGGTGAAAAAAGCGGTTCGTCCGAAGAGCCAGCAGGATAAGGGCGGCATCATTGAGGTTGAAGCCCCCATTGAACTTTCCAATCTTGCCTTTGTGGGTAAGGGTGGACAGACAACCCGGCTTGGTTATCGGTTTGAGGGCGGAAAAAAGGTCCGCTACGCGAAGAAAAGTGGGGATGCGGTCTGATGGAACAGTACGTACCTAGATTAAAGACGCTGTACGGCGAAAAGATTGCTGGCGAACTGATGGAAGAGTTCGCTTATACATCTCGGCAACAGATCCCCGGAATTACCAAGGTTTCGGTAAGTATGGGAGTCGGAGAGGCTTTGAATAATAAAAAGCTTCTCGAATCTGCCGTAAAAGAGCTCGAACAGATAACCGGGCAGCATGCCGTAAAGACAAAGGCTCGAAAGTCTATTTCGAATTTTAAGCTGCGGCAGGGAAATGAGATCGGTGCGAAAGTAACACTTCGCGGCGCTATGATGTGGGAGTTTCTCGATAGACTCATGAATGTGGCTCTCCCTCGTGTTAAGGACTTTCGTGGAGTCAATCCCAATGCCTTCGACGGACACGGGAACTACTCCTTGGGTATCCAGGAGCAGATCATTTTCCCCGAGATCGACTACGACAAGATCGAGCAGGTGAGTGGATTGAATGTAGCCATCGTTACGACGGCGAATACCGATGGGGAAGCCAGAGAGTTGTTAAAGAAACTTGGCATGCCCTTCAGGAAGAAATAGGGGAGCGAGATAATGGCCAAGAAGTCAATGATTATCAAGGCGCGGCGCAAACCGAAGTATATGACCCGAAAGGTCAATCGTTGCCGAATTTGCGGGCGTCCTCGTGGATACATGCGGAAGTTTCAGATGTGCAGAGTGTGCTTTCGGAAACTGGCGAGCGAGGGAAAAATCCCCGGCGTTACGAAATCGAGCTGGTAGGAGAGGATAATGGCTATATCGGATCCAGTAGCTGATATGCTGACCAAAATTCGAAATGCCAGCAGAGCTGGGCATGAAAAGGTGGATATTCCCACATCAAAGCAAAAACTTGAAGTGGTAAAGATCCTCAAGAATGAGGGGTATATCAAGAACTTTAAAAAGACCAATGTTGATGGTGTGAATAATATCAGGGTGTTCCTGAAATATACCGAAGAGGATAAACCGGTCATTCACGGAATCGAAAAGATATCCAAACCGGGGCGGCGGGTATATTCCGGATATCGTGATATGCCCAGAATTTTTAACGGGCACGGCATCATGATTGTATCGACTTCTGTCGGTGTTATCACCGGAAAGAAGGCAGCGGAACAGAAGGTGGGCGGAGAGCTCATCTGCTCCGTGTGGTAAGAGGGGGACTGTCGTATGTCTAGAATAGGTAAGCTTCCCGTCGAGATACCGCAGGGGGTTAGTGTTACTATCACCGACGGCTTTGTGACGGTTAAGGGACCTAAGGGAGAACTGAAACAGGACGTTCAGCCTGTGATTACCGTTGCTGTCGAAGGAA
Source organism: Sediminispirochaeta smaragdinae DSM 11293 (assembly GCF_000143985.1). Lineage (GTDB taxonomy): Bacteria > Spirochaetota > Spirochaetia > DSM-16054 > Sediminispirochaetaceae > Sediminispirochaeta > Sediminispirochaeta smaragdinae. The sequence continues at coordinate 1,018,370 of NC_014364.1, forward strand.
ATCTCTTGACTGTTGATCGGAAGGATGATTCCAAGATGGCGCGTTCCTTTCATGGCCTGTATCGTCAGTTGATTCAGAATATGGTAACTGGCGTAACGAAAGGTTTTGAACGCTCTCTCGTGATCAACGGGGTCGGTTATCGAGCCGAAGTGAAAGGTAATACACTGCTCCTTAACCTTGGATACTCCACTCAGATTGAGTATGAGCTGGAAGAGGGGCTTTCTGTGGCTGTCGATGCGCAGAATAAGATTACCGTCAGTGGAATAAGCAAAGAGAGAGTAGGTCAGGCTTGTGCTGAGATTCGCTCTATCAGACCTCCTGAACCCTATAAGGGAAAGGGTGTCAAGTATGAGGAAGAACATATCCGACGTAAGATCGGTAAGTCTGGTGTGAAGTAGGTGCGGGAGTAGCAGGATGATAAGTCTTAAGAATGTATCGGACAAACGCCGAAAATGGCTCAAGCGGAAGCGGCACATCCGGAAAAGAATTAATGGAACTGCCGTACTTCCCAGAATGTCGGTCTATCGCAGCAACAGGCATCTCTATGTCCAGGTAATTGATGACTTGGCGGGGAATACCATTGCTTCCGTTAGTACCATGGAATCTGCCTTTAAGGGGCTCAAACCTACGGTGGAAAATGGTGCCAAGATCGGACAGGAAATTGGTGAGCGTTTGAAGAAAAAGAAAATTGAGAAGGTTGTCTTCGACAGGAATGGTTACCTGTACCACGGAGTGGTGAAAAGTATTGCCGACGGTGCCCGCAAAGCCGGGATACAGTTCTAGGGGGAAACGGTGGAACGAGACAGAGATAATGAATATGTAGAAAAGCTGATCAAACTTAACCGCGTTGCCAAGGTGGTCAAGGGTGGTCGACGATTCTCGTTTTCGGCCCTTACTGTTGTCGGTGATCAGAAGGGACGAGTCGGATACGGCTTTGGAAAGGCTAATGACGTGGCCGAGGCTATTCGAAAAGGAATGGAAAAGGCCAAAAAGAATATGGTTACTGTTCCCATGAAGCGGACTACGCTTCCCCACGAGGTGGTTGGGCAGTATAAGAGCGCCAGCGTTCTTTTGAAACCGGCGGCTCCCGGTACCGGTGTTATTGCCGGTGGGCCGGTTCGTGCGGTGATGGATGCCTGTGGTATTCATGATATTCTCAGCAAATCTCTTGGGTCGAAGAATACCATGAACATCGTGAAGGCTGTCTTTGCGGGGTTTGATGAGATTATGGACGCCAAGAGCATTGCCAAGACTCGAGGAAAATCACTCAACGAGATGTGGGGTTGATGGTATGGCGAAAAAGAGTGAGCAAAAGGTGCGGGTAACCCTGAAAAGGAGCCTGATTGGAAGAAAACCGCAGCAGCGGCGGACTGTGAAGGCGCTTGGTCTGGGAAAGATCGGTAGCAGCGTCGAACATGTGCTTAATCCCTCCATTAAGGGGATGATTGATGCGGTCTCTCATTTAGTGAAGGTCGAGGAGTTGTAAAAGCCATGCAGAATCTCAGGGTTCCAGACGGAGCAAGAAAACGTAAGCAGATAGTAGGGCGCGGAAGCGGTAGTGGCCGCGGCGGTTACTCTGGACGCGGACGAAATGGACAAAATGCCCGGTCAGGTGGTGGTGTTCGCCTTGGTTTTGAAGGCGGGCAGATGCCCTTGTACCGCCGGATTGCCCGGCGCGGTTTTTCCAATGCGGATTTTCGCGAAGAGTATGAAACGATCAATATCTGCGATTTTGTAGGCCGCTTTGATGACGGCGATACCGTTACACTCGAAAGCCTTAAGGAAAAAAAGGTGCTGAAGCAGGGTGTAACCAAGGTAAAGGTCTTGGGAAACGGTGAGATCGACAAAAAATTGATGATTCAAGTTGATATGGTTTCTGCCGGAGCGAAGGCCAAAATTGAAAAAGCCGGTGGGAAGGTGACAGGAATAGAAGAAGGTAACGATGGCAAATAACGCCTTAATTGATGTTTTTCGGGTGAAGGACCTCAGGCAGCGGATCTTTTTTACAATCGGCATGCTTGTGGTCTTTCGTCTCGGAGCTACGATACCGATTCCCGGGATAAATCTAAACGCGTTAAAGCTTTATTTTATGTCCCAGCAGGGGAGTGGTGGGATAGGTATTACCGAGTATATCAACTTCTTTGCAGGTGGCGCTTTCAAAAACTTTTCCATTTTTATGCTTGGTATCATGCCCTACATCACGGCTCAGATTATCATGCAGCTCTTGGTGTTGGTATTCCCTTCTTTAAAACGTATCTCCGAGGAAGAGGGCGGACGGAAGAAGATCAACAGGTATACCCGTTATGGTACGATCCTTGTCTGTCTTATTCAGTCTTATGTGGTTACTCGATATGCCGATTCGATTCCGGACGCTATAACTATGCCGCGACTCCAGTACACCATTATTGCGATGTTGACGGTTACGACTGGTTCTGTATTCCTTATCTGGATTGGTGATCAAATTACTCAGAGGGGTGTCGGAAACGGTATTTCCCTGCTGATTTTTGCCGGTATCGTCGCCAGAATGCCTAATGCCCTCATCAATTTGTTCCGCAAGGTACAGGCCAAGGAATTGAATCCCGTTTTCGTAATCATCGTTGTGGCAATGTTTGTGGTTGTTGTTGCTCTTGTTGTATATGAACAACAGGGGCAGAGAAAGATTCCGGTTAATTATGCCAAGAGGGTAATCGGCAGGAAAATGTATGGTGCCCAGAGTACCTATATCCCTTTTAAGATTAACCCCTCAGGCGTTATTCCTGTTATTTTCGCCTCTTCGGTTATGACCTTTCCGTTGCAGATTGCACAGAGCCTCGGACCGGAAGTACGCTGGCTTGCACGCTTTTCATACTGGCTTCGGCCGCAGGGTGCCCCCTACATTATCATCTACACCCTGTTGATTATTTTCTTTGCGTACTTCTACACCCAGGTTACCTTAAATCCTGTGGAGATTGCAAAACAGATAAGGGAAAACGGCGGCTCGATTCCCGGGATTCGGTCTGAAAAGATGGAAGAGTATCTTTCGACTATCTTAAATCGGATTGTTCTTCCCGGAGCGATTTTCCTTGCCTTTATTGCGGTCATCCCCACACTCATTCAGGGCCTCTTTAACTTTCCGGCGGAAGTTGCTATGCTCATGGGTGGTACGTCGTTGCTGATCATGGTAGGTGTTGATCTTGACACTATGTCGCAGATTGAAGGTCACCTGAGAATGCATCATCATGATGGATTGGTAAAGAAGGGCAGAATCAAGTCCAGGAATCTATAAAGAGGATAAAGAGATGAAGGTGAGAGCAAGCGTTAAACCGATTTGCGATAAGTGCAAAGTGATTCGAAGAAACGGTGTTGTTCGCATTATTTGCGAAAATCCGAAACATAAACAGCGGCAGAGGTAGGAGGAAGCCCGGATGGCACGTATTGCTGGTATAGATTTACCGAACAAGGCGACCAAAATATCGCTGACCTATATTTATGGCATTGGTCGAAGTTCCGCCATGGAAATTTGTAAGAAAGCGGGTATCGACCCCGATTCCAAGATGAATGACCTTTCTGCGGAAGATGTTAATAAGCTCAGAACGCTAATCGACAGTGACTATACTGTGGAAGGTCGACTGAGGACTCAGATTGCCTTGAATATAAAAAGGCTTATGGATATTGGATGTTACCGTGGTCTTCGGCACAGAAGAGGACTTCCTGTTCGCGGGCAGCGGACAAAGACGAACGCCCGAACGCGAAAGGGTAAGAAGAAGACCGTCGCGAACAAGAAGAAGTAGTTCGGAGGAAATAGAACGTGGCGAAAGCAAGCGGAAAGAAAAGAACGAAGAAGACGGTATACGAAGGGAATGTATATATACAGGCCACCTTTAACAATACCATTGTGACCGTGACCGACCTCCAGGGAAATACCGTTTCCTGGGCCAGTGCAGGTGGTCTTGGTTTTCGCGGTGCAAAGAAGTCTACGCCCTATGCGGCCCAGACTACCGCTGAAACGGCTGCCAAGAAGGCCATGGATTACGGTTTGCGGGAAGTGAATGTCTTTGTGAAGGGTCCGGGAGTCGGCCGTGAGTCAGCTATCCGGTCTCTTGGAAATCTCGGCCTTTCGGTGCGAAGCATCCGGGACGTTACGCCGATCCCTCACAATGGTTGCCGACCGCGGAAAAGTAGAAGAGTGTAAAGAGGAAGAATAGCAATGGCCAGATATGTAGGACCACAGTGCAGACTTTGTCGGGCGGAAAAGACCAAGCTTTTTCTTAAGGGTGAGCGATGTCATACGGGCAAGTGTCCGATCGCAAAGAAAAAAAACCCTCCCGGAAAGGGACCAAGGTTTCGGGCTCGAAAGATGTCCGACTACGGTATCCAGCTTCGAGAGAAGCAGAAGTTGAGAAGAATGTATGGTCTTCTCGAGAAACAGTTCAAACTCACCTTTGTTGAGGCTGAACGGCTTAGAGGAAAGACCGGTGAGAATTTGATCATCCTTCTTGAACGACGGCTTGATAATGTGGTGTACCGTCTTCGGTTCGCCAACAGCAGAAAGCAGGCCCGGCAGTTGGTTTCCCATGGTCACATCCTTGTTAACGGCAAACGGGTAACAATCCCTTCATATGTTGTTCGTCAGGGTGATGAGATCGAAATTCGTGAAGCCAGTAAGAAGATGGTTGTCATCAAAGATGCCCTCAAGGAATACACGAAAAGCGGTGTGATGCCGTGGATCATGCTTGATCCGGATGCCATGAAAGGAAGTCTGAGTGCGATTCCCAGAAGGAATGATGTCACCGATCTTTCGGATGTGAACGAGCAGCTCATCGTTGAGCTCTATTCAAGATAGGAGTATCCATGGCGCGGAAGAATCTGTTAAAGGGATTCAAGAAACCTCGGGGAATCACTTTTGAACATAGTGAACTACAGTCCAACTATGGTAAATTCGTGGCCTACCCTTTCGAGCGGGGGTTCGGTACGACGGTCGGTAATACGCTTCGGAGAGTTTTGCTCTCTTCGATTCAGGGTTATGCCGTAAGTGCCGTTAAGATTACCTGTTATAACGAAGAGGGTACTCCGCACATGGTCTCGAGTGAATTTGAAATGGTTCCCGAGGTGGTTGAGGATACACCGGAAATTATTGCAAATCTTAAACAATTGCAAATTAAGTTGCCGGAAGAGGTCGAGCAGAAAACCCTTCTCATTGAGTGTAAGGGGCCGGGAGAAATTACGGGTGCCGACTTTGAAAAAGACAATGATGTTGAAATTATCAACAAGGATTGGAAAATCCTCACCATGATGGAGAAGGCCAATTTCGATCTGGAAGTCCAGATTGATCTCGGTCGGGGATATGTTCCCTCTGAAGTAAACGAGAAGTATATCGAAGAGATCGGCACGATTCCGATTGATGCGGTCTTCAGTCCTATAAAGCGTGTTACCTATGGGATCGAGAATACCAGGGTTGGACAGCGGAGCGATTACGATAAGCTGACGATGGAAATCTACACCGATGGCACGATTGCTCCCGAGGATGCTTTGGCTGAGGCTGCAAAGATTGCCAAGGATCACTTTACTATTTTCATCAATTTTGATGAGGATGCGATCGATGGTGATGATGATGTTGATGAAGAGGAAGAACGGGTAAGGGCCGTATTGGATACTCCTGTTGAGGAGCTGGAATTGTCGGTTCGTTCGTTCAACTGCCTGAAGAGCGCAAATATCCGGACCATCGGTGACCTGACCCGGAAGACCGAGGAAGAGATTGCAAAGACCAGAAACTTCGGTAAAAAAAGCCTTCAGGAGATAAAGGAAAAACTGAAGGAGTGGAACCTTAGTCTCGGAATGACCGATTACAGTGTTTTGAAGACTTCGACAAAACTCCCGATGAACAAGGAAGAAGAAGATGAAGCATAGAGTTGGATTTAACAGGCTGAGTCGAAGTGCTGCTCACCGCCTTTCTCTCCACAGGAATATGGCCACCTCTCTGTTCCGTTATGAGAGAATTACCACTACAAAGGCAAAAGCTCTCGCGGTTCGTCGAACAGCTGAGAAAATGATTACCCGGGCAAAGGTTGATTCGGTACATAATAGGCGTACTATCGCCAAGGACATCAAGGACAAAGAGATTCTTGCAAAGCTCTTTACCGAAATAGGTCCCCGTTTTGTAAGCCGACCCGGTGGTTATACGCGTATTCTCAAGTTGGGAAGACGCAAGGGTGATGCCGCCGAAATGGTGATCCTCGAATTGGTCGAAAAGAAGCAGGAAGAAAAGAAGCCTGCCAAGGCCAAGAAAGCGAAGGCTGTGAAAGAGGATAAGAAGGCAGAGGCCCCCAAGGCGGAAGCCGAGGCTGTTCCTGCTGAAGAGGAGAAAAAAGAAGCCGCACCTGCCGCTGAATAAGTTTTCCTATCGTATTTGTAAGGCCTTAGACGACCGTCTCTTCCTGGTGGAGAGACGGTTTTTTTTGTCTTCTTTTTCCGGTCGTCTCTGATAATGAGAATTGTGTTTCTATATGGCACTTTTTTTGACAAATATCTCAAATGGGTGTTTAATATAGTATACAACAATTTCATTTCAGGAGGTTTCCATGGATGCTGTTTTAATTATGATAGTAGCCTTTGTCGGCTATATCATAGCCTACCGGTTGTATGGTGAGTTTGTCGGAAAAAAGATCTTCCAACTGACGAATCAGAACAAAACACCGGCTGTAGAGTTCACGGATGGTGTCGATTATGTTCCGACAAAACGAGGAATTATATTTGGTCACCACTTTACTTCCATTGCCGGAACCGGACCGATTGTAGGACCTGCTATCGGTGTCATATGGGGATGGCTGCCGGCGCTCATTTGGGTACTCGTGGGTTCTATTGTTATGGGAGCGGTACAGGACTTCAGTGTTCTGGTTATGTCGCTCAGGAACCAGGGAAAGTCTATATCCGAAGTCGCAGCGGGATATATCAGTAAAAGAATTCGTGTAGCCTTTTTCCTGATTGTCTTTATCGAGCTGTGGTTATTTCTGGCTATATTGGGCATGATTATCGCCGTCATTTTTCATATGTACCCTGAGGCGGTTTTCCCGGTATGGATGGAGATACCCATTGCTATAATCCTGGGGTGGGCAATTTACAAGCGCAATGCACATGTCAACCGAGCAACCGTTTTAGCTGTTGTCGCTATGTATATTACCGTTGTTTTAGGCCATGTCATTCCCCTCGACATGCCTACCATCGGCGGGATGCCGGCAACGGGCGTGTGGACCATCATACTTTTCATTTACTGCTTTATTGCATCGACACTTCCGGTTACCACCTTGCTCCAGCCTCGAGACTATATCAATGCTTGGGAGCTCTTTATTGCGATGGGGCTGGTTGTCATCGGTGTCATTGCCGCTTCTTTTAACGGTCTGAAGATTGTTGCTCCTGCTGTCCAGGCCGCTCCTGAGGGAGCTCCGTCTCTCTGGCCCTTCCTCTTTATTACCATAGCCTGCGGTGCAATATCCGGTTTTCACTCGGTGGTTGCTTCGGGAACGACGGCAAAGCAGGTCGCACAGGAAGAGGATGCACAGTTTATCGGATATGGATCCATGCTGATGGAAGGGGCACTTGCGGTCCTCGTCATCATCGCTACTGCCGCCGGTATCGGCCTTGCGGCGCGTGGAGAAACCGGGGCGGTTACCGGTCTTGCAAAGTGGACCCAGCATTATGCATCCTGGAGTGCTGCTGCAGGGTTGGGTGCCAAGGTCGGAGCTTTCGTCGAGGGGGCTGCCAATATGATAAGCTACCTAGGCATTCCCAAATACCTCGGTTTGATCATCATGGGCGTTTTTGTTGCCTCTTTTGCAGGAACCTCTATGGATACCACAACAAGACTCCAGCGTTATGTTATTCAGGAATTATTGGGGGCCAACCGTGTAGGTGCTGCCGAGAAAAAAAGTTTTTTCACCAACAAATACGGAGCAACCATTCTCGCGTTGCTCACCGCGGGAATTTTGGCCTTCTCGACTGGAGCCGACGGAAAGGGAGCCATGACGCTTTGGCCTCTTTTTGGCGCTAACAACCAGACCCTTGCCGCTCTGGCCCTTTTTACCGCTTCGGTCTATCTCAAGAAGAGGGGTGGGAAAAAGTATTTGGTCACCCTGCTCCCTGGCATTTTTATGCTCGTTCTGACCTTCTGGGCCTTGATTGAGAACGAGATGAGTTATATTGCCGGTACAAAGGTGCTCCTGGGAATTATCAATCTGGCTATTATTCTTATCGTGATTTTTGTAGCTTTTGAAAGTCTAAAGAAGCTCTTCAGTAAAGAAGATATGCAGGCGGCTCAGGCATAATGGACTTTGCCGGGCGATGTGAGCGTTTCATCGCCCGGCCTTTTTCTTGAAGGATGATACTGAATGCTTGAAACATTACTTCATAGAATCCGCCTTCAGGCGTATCTGATGATGGTTCTGTTTTCCCTTGGTTTGGTGGTGATCTGGTTTATGCGTTATCTGGGGTGGGCCTTTCCCACCGAACCGACCCGTGTTTTATCTATGGTTGGTCTATTGGGGAGCACGACAGGCGCTGTTGCTCTTCCCATTCTTGTTAGGATGGCTTTTTATCGGAAAAGTGCACGTCAGGGTGGGCTCCGACTGTCTGAATTTTTTCGTATGGAGAGGTACCTCGTTCTGTGTGTTTTCTTGGGGGCTCTTTTCACGCTCTTTGCTTATCTTGTTCCTGTGTATCGATACCATCTATATCTTTCGGTCTTGGTTACGATATACGGGATCTATTCGGTTTTTCCTGCCAATAAAACATATAAAAAGGATATTGCTGCTTTTAGGGTAAAATGTGATGAAACATAATCGTTTGTGGCTATCTATTCGTGCTTTTTTTCGTGGATTTCAGCAGGCCATGCTTTACAAAGCAACGGCACAAATCGAGTATGAAATTTCCGAGATGGAAAATTCCTTTACGCTTATGCTTTTTGGAAATTTCATCGGCTTACCCGGGCCCTCAATGCCCTTAACCTTGGAGTTACTACCGGATATGGGCGGGGAGTTGGAACATATGCTCCTTCGGGCGAGTCAGACGGGAAACGGTTTGAGTGAGCTTGCAAGTATCATGGGGGAGCCGTGATGCCGCGATATCATATTTTCGTGGGAAAGGGCGGTGTCGGGAAGTCAACCTGTTCTTGCCTGGAGGCTCTGAGATTGGCTTCTTCGCAGCGTAAAACGCTGCTTGACTCCATGGATCCTGCCCATAATCTCCATGATATTTTTCGGACGGAACTGGGGGCAAAGGGGAAGAAAATTCTGCCGACGCTTACCGTTCGAGAATCAGATACGAGCCAGAAGGGGCGTGAGTATATGGCGGAAATTCGTGGAGAGTTGAAGAATCTCTACCACTATCAGCAAGCCTTGAACATCGACAAATATTTTAACTTGTTGAAATTTGCTCCTGGTATGGAAGAGTACGCCGCACTTTTGATTCTTCAGCGATGTTTTGATGAGCGTCGCTACGATGAGCTTGTTATCGATACTCCCCCAACGGCGCTCACCATGAAGATGCTGGCTTTGCCGGGGGTAAATCTTCACTGGATTCACCATTTAAAAGCGATGAGGGAAGAGATACTTCTAAAGAAAAATCGTGTAGCCGAAATACATAGCGAATCTTCCATCGATCGAGACCATGATCCGATCTTTTCTCGCCTGGTGCGTATGCAAAAGCGTTACGATACGCTTTTGTCGTTGCTATGTGATCAGGAGCAAACCGAAATCGTACTTGTCCTTAATGAAGACGAATTGAGCTTTTCGGAAAGCCTTCTGATTAAACGCCAATTGGCGGGGTTTGGAATGGAAATCGGCCGAATCATCGTCAATAAATACACTGGTAGGGGTGATTGGACCGGGCGTGTCGCTGAAGCGTTTCCCAACGTGACTATCTTGCAGAATCCGCTTGCTGATGGGCCTCTTACCGGCATAACCGTGTTGAACGAACATCTTTCGAAGTTGGCTTAGTGTTTCGAATCCTGGTGATTTTATTTTCCTGTTTTCCAATGCCGCAGCAGAGGTGGGAAGTTCACGTGCGCAGCTTGCCCAGAATCTTCTTTCGGACATAGCTGTCTTCGTCCTGCGCTTCAGGCACTCGTTGATAGCATCGAGGCGCAATCCCTGGGGACCAGGATAAATATGTCGGTTTTTCCTCTATACGTACTACCGGGTTTCGTAAAAAACAAAATGAACAATTGTTAAAATTTTATTGACGATTGTTATTTACGCCTCGGAATGCCCATGGTATCCTAAACATAGAACAATAAAAATAGAATGTGAGGTAAAATTTTGGGGAAAAACACGATAGCTTGTATTCTTTCCGGCTCTATTCTATTGGCTATAGTTGTTGTGCGTTTACTTCACGCCGGTATAGCGGATCCGATTTTATGTATCCTGACGGCTTTACTTTTTGTAGTCGTCCTCTATGGCTGGGGAACCTCTTTTATTGCCAACAGACGGCTTGTCCGATATGGCGTGCAGGCCGCCCGTTCTATTCGTAGTCAAGGAATTGCTCCTTTTGAGAGAGCAGTTTGGGAAATCGCCAGAGGAAATCTTTGTGCCCATGTGGATCTCTCTACTCTTGATGTGACCCCTCCCCCTGGTGCCCTCTACCGATCACTATATTCGGCATTTTCAGCATCTTCGGATGCAATTGACCGGGCAATGCTCGGTATTGCTTCTCTAACTGCCGAGCCTGTGCGGCGAATTTGTTTTACCGGTATCGACGACTATCTACACGGCCAACTGATGGGACAGATCGTGGGGGCGCGTCTTGGAGGAGAAGGCGAGATAGCGATTATTGCTGTCAATGAAGAAACCAACTATTCGGTCCTCCGGGAACGTGGCTTTGTAAATGCACTTCACAATGATTTTTCGAAGATACGAGTTGTTCGGACTGTCTACACAAGCCGTGATCCAAAGCGTGCAAGAGAGGGGATAAGAAATCTGTTGCAGGATTTTCCGCATCTTGTGGCAGTTTACCAGCTTGAGGAAGCCTCTACCCTGGACAGCCTTGATGAACTTCGGCGTCTGAAATCTCCGGGAAAGATATCATTTTTCGGACACGGAAAACGAGAGGGCTTTTCCAATTTTTTCCATTCGGGGTACCTAACCACGACGATTACTCAGAGTCCCTATCTGCAGGGGTATAATCCCCTTGTCTATCTTTTCAATTCGATGGTTTCTTCTTGGAAACCTGAGCATCCTAAGATGCTTATCACGCCGAAGGTCATTACCAAAGACAACTTTCGAGAACAGCTGGGACATAGCACAGAAAGTGAAGGCCTTGCCGTGCTTTCGGAAGAGAATCCCTCCAGGGGGCTGAAGCTGGCCTTTCTGATACCGAAAAATGAGGATTTTTGGCCTCCCGTCTATAAAGGGGCTCATGATGCACGACGGATTCTGGCGGTCAAAAATTGTGAAGTCGATATCATACTACCTCCCAAAGGGAAGGATCACTACGATGTCGATGCCTGGAGGGGCATGATAGAAAGACTTATTGCAGATACGTACGATGGCTTTGCCATTCCTCTTTTCAGCGATCGTTTGATCCCTGTCATAAACAAGGCCGTGGACAAGGGGCTTCTGGTCGTTACCTATAATCAGGAACCTTTCAGCCTTAGAGGAATGATACTTGAAGTAGAAGAAAAGGCCGACCGTGTGGCAAAGATAGGAGAAAAGTTGCGACGTGGGGCGAGTGATTCGGAATCGGCAACTGTCGACATTCAGGATGCCCTTTCTTCAGTACAGAAGGTTTTGGATTCTCAGCAACAAGAGGTGGAACAAGCACGGCTTGCAATGGATAATCTTTCCTCACTTGTCGGTATAGCTGCCAGAGAAACTCACTCGGCAGGAAGTCGCGCCGAACAGGTTGCCGCCGCCGCTGTCGGAGGACGAGCGGCTATTATGGCGACTAAGAAGGCCGGCGATCGCTTGACCTCTTCTACAAGAGCAACACAAAAGCTTATCAACGACCTTGCAAAACGTTCGCGTGAGATAAGGACGATCATCGGCGCCATAGAAGATATTGCGGCCCAGACCCATTTACTTGCAATGAACGCCTCGATTGAGGCTGCACGAGCCGGAGAGGCCGGTGCCGGGTTTTCCGTTGTGGCGCATGAGATTCGTACCCTGTCGGAAGGTTCAAGTAGTGCTACGGAAAAGATTACCGCTTTGTTGGAAGAGGTCTTGAATTCGGTGGAAAGTGCCGAAACACATGCTGATGAGGGTGTCGAGGTTGTCCGTTCCAGTAATGAACAGGTATCAGCGGCGGAGAATCATCTTTCCGAGATAAATGAAGCGGCCTCTGTGAACCGCACAAAGATGGAAGAGGTCTTGAATGCTCTTTCCGAAATGGAGACCTCGGCACAGAGCGTTGCTACCACTATTCAATCGGTAATGGAAATCCACCACCGAAACAGCGGCCAGTTCGATCGCGTACGTCTTTCAAGCGATAAACTGAGCAAACAGATTGTTGCGGTGGCACGGCGTGCAGAGGAGCTGTCGACTCTTGCAAATTCCGAAAAAGAATTGGTCTGCTCCTTTGAACTTGAGGAGAGCAATAAAAAAAAGGCATAAAAAAAGGCATGATCACCTTTCGGCGGCCATGCCTACTATAAAAGCGGCTAGCTATTTCCAGTACTTTTCCATACGCTTGACAAGGTCTTTTCGGTATGCATCCCAATCAGTTATGGGCTTGCGTGCGACTTTCTCTTCACATGCCGCCTTTGCAACAGCGACCGCTTCGTACTCGATGACTCGGGGATCGAAGGGCTTGGGAACGATATAGTTCTGGCCAAAGGAGAATTCCTTGCCACCGTATGCCCGCTTTACAATTTCGGGTACGGGCTGTTTTGCAAGTTCGGCAAGGGCTTTACTGGCAGCCATTTTCATGCCTTCGGTTATACCAGTCGCGCGGACATCAAGCGCACCCCGAAAGATAAAGGGAAAACCGAGGACGTTGTTTATCTGATTGGGATAATCGCTTCGACCGGTGGCCATGATAAGATCTTTTCGTACGGACACGGCTGTGGGATAGTCGATTTCGGGATTCGGATTGCTCATTGCAAAGACCACAGGCTGTGATGCCATACTTGCGAGCATCTCCGGTGATACACAGTCGGCAACGGAGAGCCCCATGAAAACATCGGCACCCTTCATGGCTTCGGCAAGGGTTCGTGCCGTGGTCGAGGAGGCAAATTCCTCTTTCTGAGGTGTCATCCTCTCTGTTCGACCCTTGAAGATAACACCCTTGGAATCGCACATAATGACATTTTCTTTTTTGCCTCCTGCGGCAACGAACATTCGTGCACAGCTGATTCCTGCAGCCCCCGCTCCGTTATAGACGATTTTCATCTCCGAAAGCTTTTTTCCCGTAATTTCCGCCGCATTGATCAGACCTGCGGTGGCTATGATAGCCGTACCGTGCTGATCGTCGTGGAAGATGGGAATATTTGTTTCAGCCTTCAATCTGTTCTCGATCTCGAAACATTCCGGCGCCTTGATATCTTCGAGGTTCACCCCGCCGAAGGTAGGCTCCAGCATCTTAACAACCTCGATAAGCTTTTCCGGATCATGAGTATCCACTTCGATATCGAAAACATCGACATCGGCAAACCTTTTAAAGAGGACACCTTTTCCCTCCATAACCGGCTTGCTTGCAAGGGCTCCCCGATCTCCAAGACCGAGAATAGCGGTACCGTTGCTGATGACCGCTACAAGGTTTCCCCTGTTGGTATATTCGTATGCGGTTTCTGGGTCCTGCTCAATTTCCAGAACCGGCTTGGCAACCCCCGGCGTATAGGCAAGGGACAGATCCTCTGCGGTCTGACACGGCTTTGTCGGGACCACCTCGAGTTTCCCCGGTTTCCCGTCAAGTTTGTGGTAGGCCAGGGCCTTCTCTTTTAATTCATCCATCTCATTAATCTCCTATCGTTGTTCGTTCGCTTCTTGCTATCTTGCTGCTCTCGGGACCGTGACACTGCCGTCAAGCAGAAAGAGAATTGTGGCATCCCTGCCTTTTGTTTTAAGGGCCTCGTCAATGGCAGCTTGCAGATCGTGCTCCGGGATGATGAAAAAAGAGCTTAACAGTTCATCCGGAAGCTGGGTATAGGCATGGACCTCTCCCCGAAGAAACACCTCCGCCATCTTTCCCGCTTTGTGATACCCAAGTTTGTACTCTTTTTGAATTGTTTTGAGTACCCCCTCGGGCGTATCAGAGGAAGAGAGAAGGCGTGCAAAGGCCTCCTCTCCGATTCCGTCACGGCAGCTTGCGACAAGGATCATCATCCCGCCGTCCTTCATAGCCAGTTTGCCGTTGTCGATTGCCTTCTGTGCCTGGTAGAGGTCTATATCCATTGGGTATTTGGCGACGCTTACCACGATATCCGCCCGACTGGGGATATCCGCCACAAAAATTTCATCGGCCTTGTCGATGGCCTGATAAAAGGACGCATTAATATCGCCGGCGGTTACCGCATAGATGTTGTGGCTTTTGTCCAGAACCGTCATGATCGCAAAGATCTCTTTTTTTACCACGGAGAGTGCATCGATCATGTCCTCGTGCACCGGGTTCCCTTCGAGATTGAGCGCCTTTGCTCCGGGGTGTAAGGCATGACGATGGTTCTGTTCGATGGTGTGGTAACTGGCTATTCCGGGAAGAAATCCCTTTCGTCCACCTGTATAGCCTGCGAAGTAGTGGGGTTCCACCGATCCTATAACGATAATGCTGTCGGCATCGACACCCATCTTGTTTACGTACATTTCGGTACCGGCCCTGCTGGTCCCGAGGTAGACCATCTCATCTTTTCGTGCATCATGGGCATGGATTTTGTTCCGGTAGCGTTCGAACAGTTCATCTCCGAATATCTGCCGATACTCCTCTTCCGTGGGGCCTCTATGGACTCCCGTTGCAATGATGAAGGAAGGATCAACCTTCGCCAGTGCCGGGGCGATGGCGGAGAGAACCGCACGTGTGGGGGTCGGGCGAGTCTGATCGTTGACAATGACCAGTAAGTTCTTCGCTCCGGCTATAAAGGCTTCGAATGGCTTGCTCTCCACAGGGGAGGCAATGGCTGCATTCACGATACTTGCAGTATCCCCCTTGGCCCGAAGGTCATTCGGTTCGACTACTGCAAGGACATTTTTATCCGGAACAGTGACGGAAATGGTATCCTTCAAATAGGGAAGTGCTACTTCCATTTCTTCCCGGCCTTTTCCATGGCGGCAATGAGCGGCAACTTTTTGCCTGAAAGGAAGCGAACCATTGCTCCGCCGGCGGTGCAAACATAACTGTAATCGCTCATATTGGTAAAGCGGGCCGCAGCGTTTACGCTGTCTCCACCCCCCACTACCGTGTAGCCGGGTGCCGATGCTATTGCCTGCCAAACCCTTTGGGTCCCTTTTGCAAATTTATCATCTTCGAATACCCCGGCAGGGCCGTTGACGAAGACAGTGCCTGCCGCTTTAATTTCCGCCTCAAAGCGCTCTATCGTTTTTGTTCCAATGTCGAGGAACAGTGCTTCTTTCGGTAACGCTTCGATGCTTAGCTCCTGCCTTTTGCCGTTTTCTTCGTAGGCAAGGTCGTCGGGGGCGATGATTCTTCCCGGATACTCTTTCAAATATTTGGCCGCAGGCTCGATGAAAACATCCAGACCCTTGTCTGCAAGGAATTTGTCGGTGGCTTTTCCAAGCCTTCTGCCGGAAGCGATGAGCATCACCTCACCGGTAACACCACAGGCAAGGATTTTATCTGCTGTACCCGATGAAAGAACCTGTTCCATCATCCCGAAGGCGTCTGATATCTTTGCTCCGCCGAGAACGAAGACCGAAGGATGTTCGGGACTTTTCATTACCTTGGTCAGCGCGGAGACCTCTTTAAAGAAAAGCGGTCCTGCGGCGGAAGGAAGAAGCTCCTGAAAGGCAACCATGCTTGGGGCGTTTCTGTGTGCTGCAGCAAAAGCGTCGTTAATATAGAGGTCGAATAAGGGGACAAGAGAGCGAACCAAATAGGTATCCAGCATCTCCTCTGCCTTCAGTTTTACCGCATTCTCAAAGGTTGATATCTCTTCGCAGAGGTAGCGTAGGTTGCCGAGGAGGATGGCCTCGCCTTCGGCAAGTTCCTTTACCTTCTTCTGGGCCGCCGGGCCGCAGACATCATCGATATAGCCGACTGGCCGTCCGAGACCGTCACTCAGCTTTTGAGCATGTTCTTCCAGTGGGATCAGGTTTTGATAATCGAGGGTATCACCCTGGTGCGCGATCATTGCGAGTTTTGCCCCATGATCAAGGAGCCAGGAAATGGTCGGCAGACTTTTCTGTATGCGGTTTTCGTTTACGATTCTCTTTGTTTTCGGATCGATGGGGCTGTTGATATCCACGCGTAAAAGCACCCGTTTGCCTTTGACGTCGAATGCCTCCATCGGCTTAAATCCAAGACTTACTTCAGCCATGGTACGACTCCTAAAATGGGGCCCTGCCGGGCCCCTTCATGTAAAACGGTACGGCAAAAAAGCCGATCCTCTCCCTTTAACCCCTGGCCTTCATTCCGAGATATTCGTTGGTCTTTGCTACACCTTCGTCCCGGCTTGTCTGCATCTTCAACGCGGCACGGATTGCATCCATATTTTCGGGGATAACAACCGCTTCCTGAGGAATGTTGATGGCGAACATAATATCGTCACCGCTGTTTACAATAGTCTCTTCCCACACAGCAATCTCGTACATATCACCGCGGGGATGGCCCAAGTCCCTGGCGTATTTAAAGAGGCTTGCATTTCCAAGGAAGCCATCCGCCAGACGTACCACACGGATACGGGGATGTGCCTTGAAGATTTCGAGGAGCTCCTCTTTGTGCATCTTCTTCTTGGTAGTTACCACGGGGGTGATGATATGTCCGTGGGTCACCGGGGTATGGATGAGAATTCCTGTTGCATCGACATGGGGCATGATGGTCATAAGGTCGAGGGCCTGATGGTTCGGCGCTTCTGCTACCTGCAGGGCATTTGTCAATCCCCTATGATAGTCACCTGGGTCCGCAACCCTTCGGATGATGGTAATGGCCGTTTTAACAACACCGACGGCCCTGTCGATGGCGTCGATGGCCCTGATGAGCCCTGTTGTGTTGCAGCTGGTGAGCTTGAGGTAGTCAGCCCCAATACCCTTTTCGTAGTTCGCATAGCCGTGGAAAAAGACATCTGCAACATTGTTTTTTTCTCCACCCTGGAATACCGCCTTGGTGTTGTATTTTTGGTAGATCTCTTTGTTCTTTGCTCCGACACCGGCATTGGTGGCATCCAGCATGATATCCACTTCCTGGACAAGTTCTTCGAGGGTTCCGCTAACCGGAATTCCCACATCATCCAGAAGGTTTCTCTTTTCCGGTACCGCCGTAAAAAGTTTATAGGGCATTCCTTTTTCCGCAAGGGCCCTAACGGGAAGGGTGGGGGCAACGTCGGCGACCCCGACCAGCTCCATATCTTTCTGCCGTGCAACTCCGTCGGCCAATCTCTGGCCAATAACTCCGTATCCGGCTACTCCAACCTTAACCATGTGTAATCCTCCTATTAATCTCAATAATTTGCCTGTTTGTCTGATATTATAACTTTATTTTTCGTAGATGGCAACTCATTTCGCCTGACCATGGGGAATTCTCGCGCTGCCGCTGCCAGTCTCCGGCTCAGGGCAGTTGTAAGGGGACCCTACTGTTCGGAATCCTGGTGGTATGCATGCCCTTTTGCCGGTAAAATCCTTGCTTTTATGTCGGTGCTTACTTTTTTCGATCGTTCGACTTTCAATTGACTGCGGGAAAAAGAATTGTGTCGCTTTCATCACCAGGATTCGGAACAGTAATTTAATTTTATCGATTGGCCTTCTCCTCCTGAGCTTCCGTACCTGGCTCGTTGTGCATGTTTAATGCGAAAACACGATACGAAGTGACTGAGAAAAAGGGATGAAAAATTTCAATAGTTTTTCTTGTCAATTAAATATTCATGTTGTATACTACACGAAGCCAATGGGGATACAAAAGGTCTTAAAGACTTGATTTGACTTCATAAGTTCTTGAGGAACTCCGGCCGTATGAGGATCACAGGATAATTAACAGGCAATCCCGTGAGTCGTTTTTCAATAAATAAGGAGGAAATTATGTCAAGTTCTACGAGCCTGAGTGAGATCCTTGCGGAAAGGGGAGGCGGCAATCACTTGCGCTATGCGTGCATGACTATCGCGCAAATCGGGCAGCCCCGGACTATTTGACGATTTCTGCGGGATGAGCGCTCATCCCGGTTGAGCGAAATGCTTCACCGCCAGGCATTAACATGAAAGGATAATTTCCTGAAGTGTATAGGCGGGGGATAGACGGCCTATGCGGCGTCCTAAATGCGCCCATACCGGACACGAGCCCTAAGGAGGGTACCATGTTCGGTAATCAGATAAATCAGAAGAAAGGCAGAGACGAAAAACTATGGACATGATAGTGATTTTATTGGGCCTTGCGATGTTGCTTGTGCTCACGCTTAAAAAGGTTCCGGTTGTGTATGCAGCCGCGGTTAGCGTTATTTTTATCGCGGTATTCAGTGGATTGCCCGTCGTTAAAACCGTCACGGGTGATTATATGGCAGGCTTTGCTGGCTTCGTTAAGGCCGCATGGCTCATGTTGCTGTTGGGAGCGCTCCTCTCAACGCTCATGGATGTTACGGGCGCTGCCAGCTCGATAGCGGCGTTTATCCTTAATAAATTCGGCGTCAAGCGCGCTATTCCGGCTATCGTCATCGCCGGTGGTCTGCTTACGTTCGGTGGTGTTTCCTCGTTCGTTTCGTGCTTCGCTTTGTATCCCATAACGTTGGCAGTTTTCAGGAAGGCGAACCTGCCGCGGTACCTGATTCCCGCCACGATAGGTGCGGGAATTTTTACCTGGGTGACCATGCTTCCCGGTAACCCCCAGATCCAGAACATTATTCCTTCCAGTTATTTGCCCACGAACGCCATGGCAGCTCCTGTTATCGGTACGGTATGCGGTTTATTCACGCTGGTCTTGATTATCGTGTACCTAACCATCGAAGCGAATCGCGCGAACAAAAAAGGCCTCGGATTTGAGATAGACGAAGAAACGAAAAATGTGCTGATGAAAGCCGATGAAATGGAAAAAAGCGGAAAATTGCCGAACGTTATTCTCTCAATTCTCCCGATCATTGCTATCGCTGTGGTGCTGAATGTCTTTCACATGGATATCTCTGTTGCGTTATTGTCGGGCATCGTGCTGTGCGTCATCCTGTTTTTCAAGAATATCACCGGGGTCAGAAAGATACTTAACGTTTCAGTGGATAGCGCGGCACGGACGATCATAAACGCCTCGGCCATAGTCGCCATAGGGGCTGTTATAAAGGTCGCTCCCGGCTTTAATAAAATTGTTGACCTCATCCTCAATTTCAGTCATTCGGGTGGAAACCCGCTCATTATCTTCGGTGGAGCAACCACACTTCTGTGCGGTTTGAACGCATCCGGTATGGGCGGCCTGTCGACGACCCTGTCGGTTTTAGCTGAACCCTTCATGGCTATGGGCGTTAACCCGGATATTATGCACCGAATCGGTGTTATTGCTTCCGTCGGCCTGGATAGCTTGCCGCATAGTGGAGGAATCGTCGCGGTGCTCGCGATTTCCGGCGTTTCATACAAGGACGGATATAAGCACCTATTCATAACCACGGTCGTCATTACGTTGCTCACGCTCGTATTGGCGTTGATCATGGGAAATATTATGTATCCCATCGCAGGGTAGGTGTTCGTTTCTGAAGCACATTCATGTTAAGGAGAAAACAATGGGTAAATACGAAAAACAACCGGTAAAGTCGTTCAAGGATTTAGTGGTGAACGAGCAGATTTTTGCGCCGTGTGTATGGGATTGCCGTTCAGCAAGGGCTGCTGAGTTGTCCGGATTTAAGGCCCTCATGTTGAGTGGCGGACAGCTGGCAGAAAGCGTGGCAGGACTCCCGGATATCGGTCTGATCACCGCCGACGATGTAGTTCAGTCGACCGAACGTATCTGCAACTATTCTTCGCTTCCGCTTATCGTGGACGCGGACGACGGATTTGGCGATACCCCGCTGACGACCTACCGCCTTATCAAGCGCCTAATCAACGCTGGAGCTAAGGGCTGCACCCTCGATGATACCACGGGAATAAGGGGATGGAATCGTTGGGGCTTTGCCATGATGAACGGCTATAAAGATGGCGACATCAAACATGAAGTCGTTTCGAAGGAGAAGTGGTTAGCAAAGATCGCCGCAAGCCTCGAAGCTGCGAAGGAAGCGGATTTCCTTGTGATCGCACGAACGGAATGCAAGTTGCAATATGGACTTGATGAGGCGATCAGCCGGTGCAAGGCCGCAGAAGCCATGGCCGAGGAAATGGGTGTCGATATCATGACACTCATCATCGGCCTTAAGACTATCGAAGAAGCCAAAGTGGTGAATGAAGAAGTCAAGGGCTGGAAGATGTGGCCCGATGTCATGAGCAAAAACGGGAAGCCCGATGTGGATCTCAGGGATGTGGAGCCTTACGGTTTTAACTTCGTTACCTGTCATTTCCTGGAAAAGGCCTCGATGTTCGGTATGTACGATTATGGAAAGCACGTGGTTGTGGACCGAAACACCGTCTATGCGGATGACCACGACATGGGCGGAATGCCTGCAGAAGACATGCCGAAATGGGTGGATATGGGGCTCAACTATTGGATCGGAATTGAGGAAGAATTTAACGATACGGCCAAAAAATTCACCAACTAATTGATGATCCTCAATAGGAAGTCATAACGCGCTTGGAAACCGGACTGACCCACAATGTAAACCGTTTCGGTTGGGTGGGAAAACGGCCGCTAACGGGATTGAACCATTTCCGAGCGCGGTAAACTTGGGTCTTGAGCTTCAAGGCCGGAAAGGATCGCAGTACATTAGGAGACAATGGAATACCTGAGCTTTTATGTTGATATATTGATGACGCATGTTGTATACTTTCCTCACTCGTAGTCTGGAGTCGAGAGGAGGCTGTAAATGGAAAATCGAGACCTAAAGACTGTTGCATACGAGATTTTGAGAAAAAAGCTCATCAATTGTGAATACGCCCCGGGGAGTATCCTCAACGAGGCCCAAATTTGTAACGAACTAGGCCTGAGTAGGACGCCGATACGGGAGGCCTTGAATCGTATAGCGAACGAGGGGTTTGTGCGTATACTGCCCAAAAAGGGCATTTTTGTCACGGAGATATCGCTCAACGATGTTATGCAAATATTCCAGGCCAGGCTCGAAATCGAGCCGGTCGCGGTTAGGATGGCCGGAATGGCTCTCCCGGAGAAAGAACTTCTCAGTTTCAGAGAGGCGTTTTCAGGGGAAGATCCTGACGTTCAAGTCGGATACCGACTGGACACGGCCATGCATCTTTTCATTATCGAATACTGCGGTAATCGATTCATTATCGATATGATGAGGAAACTGTTCGACGAGAACACGCGAGTGATTATCTCGAGTAAGCAGAATCAGTGTAAGATCCATGATGCACGCCTGGAACATCTTGAGATCATAGACCTGCTTCTTTCTCGTGACATCGAAAAGGCCGCTCAGGCGATGGCAAGCCACATCGAAAGTTGTAAAAAGGCAGCCCTCGATTATTTTTATACCATGCAGCCTTTCTCCGTAAAACCGAGTGGTAATTACAAGAAGGATTTCTTCTCCTAATCCGGAATATCGGTAAAGCACTATGCCGAGCGAACATTACGTGAAGGCTAGTGCTTTTTTATATTATCAGTTGTATACTACAGTAATATTAAATAGAATACTAAAGTATATAATAAAGGGCGATTTACTAACTCACCGCATAACAGAAATCGTCACACCCGACCGTAATGCGGCCATACAACGAGGAGAATACCGAAATGAAGAAGATCGTATCTTTATTTGGAGAAGAATCAGACGTCTTTACGTCCCTAAACGAGAAAGCCCGGGCCTATGCGGCGTCGCTCAGTCTGGAATACGTATGGACACCCATGATCCCCTTCCAGGAGAGCGCTGCCATTGAGGCCCTTAAGGACGCCGATGCAGGTATCATCGACATTGATCCTTATGGAGAATCCATTTTTAAGGAGATAGCTGACCGTACAAAGTTACTCGTCCGCTTCGGTGTAGGCTTTGATAAGGTAGATTTGGCAGCCGCGTCCCGCTTCGGTATAGCTGTTTGCCGTACGGCTGGTGCCAACACGCTGGGGGTCGCAGAGATGGCTTTGACGCTTATCCTGACAACGCGGCGCATGATTGCCACCAACCAAAAGTGCGTAGCCAGCGGACAGTGGACGAAAAACGTCGCCCATGAGACCATCGGCAGCACCCTAGGTATAGTCGGTTTCGGAGCCATTGGACAAGCCGTCGCCGATCTCCTCAAGGGGTTCAATTGCAAGATCCTGGCTTACGACCCCTATCTCAACGAGGCGGCTATGAGAGCCAAGGGGGTCAAACCGACAACCCTTGAGGAGCTATTCACTACTGCTGACGCGATTTCTCTCCACCTGCCCTATACTACGGAGACCCACAACCTCATCGGTCGAAAGTTGCTCGAACGTATGAAACCCTCGTCCATCATAGTCAACACGTCCCGTGGAAACATCATCGACGAGGAAGCCCTGTACGAAGTGTTGGCCAGTAACAAGATAGCCGGAGCCGGGCTGGACGTATTCGGCGTGGAGCCACTCCCTCTTTCTTCACCTCTCCTCAGTCTCGAAAACATCGTTATGACCCCGCATGTGTCCAGTCAAACCCATGAGTCACTATGGCGCATCTACGAGCTTGCCATAGACATCGCATCGGACTTCTTCGCCGGAAGAGAGCCGAAACATCTGCTCAATCCGGAATATCGCGCGCGATAGGAGATCCGTATGGAACGATACGCTATCGGAGTTGATAATGGCGGGACAGTCATTAAGGCGGCTCTATTCGACATGAGGGGTACTGAGTTAGCGGTTTCTTCACGGCAGACAAAAATGCATACGCCGAAGTCGGGGTATACAGAGCGGGACATGGAAGAGGTATGGCTTGCCAATTGTGGCTGCATTCGTGACGTTGTCGAGTCATCGGACGTGGATATTCGGTCTATCATCGGTGTCGCCATAGGCGGTCACGGCAAGGGGCTCTACCCATGGGGCAAGAACGACCGACCTGCGTATCACGGCATCGTCTCCACCGATAATAGGGCGTGGAGATACCCCGAACGCTGGCAACTGGACGGCACGGCCGATAGACTTTACCCGCAAATATGTCAGAAGCTCATTTCTTGTCAGCAGGCCTCGCTGCTTGCGTGGATGAAGGATAACGAAAAGGCTGCGTACGACAATATTCGTTGGGTCTTTTCGGTTAAGGATTACATTCGCTATCGTCTGACGGGAGAGGCCTACTGCGAGGTAACCGATATCTCCGGCTCAGGGCTTATGGACGTGAGCAAGACCCGGTTCGACCGTGAGTTGTTGGGGGTTTTAGGCATCGAGGAAGTCTACGAATGCCTTGCTCCGATCCGCTATTCCTCTGACCCTTGCGGGGTGATCACCAACGAGGCATCCCGGCTCACCGGTTTGCCCGTCGGCACGCCGGTCGCCGGGGGCATGGTTGACATAGACGCCTGTGCCGTGGCCATGAACATGCAATCGCCCGATCAGCTCTGCACCATAACCGGTACCTGGAGCATCAACGAGTTTATTTCCACCAAACCCGTACTCGGGACTGCCATCGCCATGAATTCGCTTTACGCCGTTCCGGGCTACTATCTCCTCGAGGAGTGCAGCGCCACGAGTGCGGGGAATCTCGAATGGTTCATAGAGCGATTCCTATGCGAAGAACGTACGAATCAGGTAAACCTCTATCGCTGGATAGACCAGACCGTCGATGCGCTGTCACCGGCCGATAGCGAGATTTACTATCTGCCCTTTCTCTACGGCTCCAATAGGCATCCTCTGGCCAAGGGAAGTTTCTTGGGGCTCACTTCGTATCATGGGAAATCCCACATGCTCCGCGCCGTTTTCGAGGGTGTTGCTTTCTCTCATAAGACCCATATCGATAGGCTTCTTTCGGTTCGACCAGCGCCCGCTGCCATCCGGATGGCCGGGGGGGCCGCAAACTCGACTGTCTGGGTTCAGATGTTCGCTGACGTGCTCGGCTTCCCGATCGAGACGGTAGCAGGGGTCAAGGAACTCGGCGCTCTGGGTTGCGCCATGGCCGCTGCAGTGGCGGCCGGGGTGTATCCCGACTATAAAGCCGCCGGAGCGGCTATGGTGAGCGTCAACGCCCCTGTTGCCCCGAATGAAACCCGTGTCGGCATCTACCGAGAGAAATACAGAAAGTATGAGGCATTATGCCGGGCTCTCGACTCGGTATGGGGTGAATTCGCCGTTTGATGGCGCTGGCGCCGCCTAAAAGCGCCTGAAGGAGAACCATCGTGTTAGAAGATCTTAAACGCGCCGTATGGGAAGCCAATATCGAGCTTCCCCGGCATGGGCTCGTGACCTTTACCTGGGGTAACGTCTCGGGCATAGACCGCGATCGCGGGTTGATTGTGATAAAGCCTTCCGGAGTGGAGTACGCCGACATGAAGAGCGAGGATATGGTTGTCGTCGACATGGAAGGAACATGTGTCGAAGAAAAGCTGAATCCGTCATCCGATACGCCGACGCATGTCGAGCTCTACAAGGCTTTTCCTGACATTGGCGGAATCGTCCATACCCATAGTCGCTGGGCCACCATTTTCGCCCAGGCTGGCAGGGGAATTCCGGCCCTGGGAACGACGCATGCCGATTACTTTTACGGGGAAATACCCTGCACGCGGCCCATGACGAAGCAAGAGATAGCCGAAGCCTACGAAAAGGAGACGGGATCCGTTATCATCGAGCGCTTCAAGAGGCTGAAACCGAATTCTATCCCCGGTGTGGTCGTGTATGGCCACGGGCCCTTCGCCTGGGGAGATAGTCCCCTGGAGGCAGTGCACAACGCCGTCGTCATGGAGGAGGCCGCCATGATGGCCTGGCACTGTATCACCCTATCCGGCAGCATCGAGCCTATATCGCAGGATCTTCTGGATAAGCACTTCCTCCGTAAACACGGCGCAAACGCTTATTACGGCCAGTCAGGTACGAGGTAACCCATGACTTTTACCAAGATCAAGCTGGGGGATATTCCCTATTGTTACGCCGTAAGCCACGGTCTCATAGACGGACGCGAGGTTCTGCTATTTGCAGCCGAGGCCGATGGGCCCTGCCTCGCATTCGATGCAGAAACGTTTACGTCGGAGTCCATCTGGGAACATCCCGGCGGGACTATGGCCGTCGTGCCCCGATCGGACGGTGAGATTCTCGCCATTCAGCGGTTTTATCCCGGATTCGAGGCCAAGGAGGCTGAAATAGTCCGCGCCGTTAAGGCTGGAACATGGTGGAATGTTTCGCCCCTCTTGAAGCTGCCCTATGTTCATCGTTTCGACATCCTCCAGAGGGGCGGCGTGAAATACATCCTCTGCTGTACCGTCTGTTCATGTAAGACGAGCGTAGAGGACTGGAGTTCACCGGGGCAATTATTCGCTGCCGAATTGCCCGACGACATGGAGGGCCCCATAGAACTCATACCCATCGCCGACGGAATGACCAGAAACCATGGCTACTCCAAGATACGTCGGGATGGGTTCGATAAGGCCTGGACGGCTTGTGACCAGGGGCTCTTCGAGGTAACGCCCCCCGAGCGGCAAGGAGAGAAGTGGCAGGTCCAGGTGCTTTACGAAAAAGCCATCTCCGACATTGCGCTCTGTGACATAGACGGCGACGGGGTAGATGAGCTGGCCATGATTGAGCCCTTTCACGGCGATGCCTTCTCCGTCTACAAACGTACGGAAGGCGGCCTTGCGCTTATGTATACCTACCCGAAACCCATGAGCTTCGTGCACGCGATATGGGGCGGGCTCCTTCGGGGCAGACCGGCCTTCATCGGCGGTTGTCGTGGCTCCGATAGGGATCTCTTTGTCCTGAGATGGAACGGAGACCACATAGTCAGCGAGGTCATCGAGATGGGGGGCGGTCCCAGTAACGTCATGGTCGTCAATGGCCCCGATCGGGACCTTATAGCTGTGGCAAATCGCGAGATAGGCGAGGCCGCGGTGTTTATCGTGGAGGATTGACGTGGAACGATACACGCTAGGACTCTACGAAAAAAGCATGCCATCGAGCCTGTCGCTGGCCGAGAAGTTAACCGTGGCGAGCGAGGCCTCATATGACTACATTGAGTTGTCCATTGACGAGACCGATGAAAAGTTGAATCGGCTTTCCTGGGATCATTCCGAACGGAAGGGGCTTTTGGATGCCATGGACTCCATAGGCATACGTATCCGGTCAATTTGCCTAAGCGGTCACCGCAAATATCCCCTGGGGCATCCCGACTTCGCAGTGCGTCAACGCAGCATGGCCATCATGTGCGATGCCATATGTCTCGCTTCGGATTTGGGAATTCGACTCATTCAGATAGCCGGTTATGATGTTTATTATGTGCCCTCCTCCGAAGAAAGCAAAAAACGTTTCGCCGAGAATATCGCCATCGCTGTAGAGGTTGCTGCGAGGGAAGGAGTCATCCTCGCCTTCGAGACCATGGAGACCCCCTTCATGGATACGACGGCGAAGGCTATGCACTGGGTACATGAGATGGACTCGCCATACCTTCAGGTCTATCCTGATACAGGCAACGTTACGAATGCTGCCGCGCTCTATGGAACAACCCTGGAGGCGGACCTGGGCACCGGACACGGGCATTTGGCTGCCTTGCATCTCAAAGAGTCCAATCCTGGTGTATATCGTGAGGTGCCTTACGGCCATGGCCACGTCGATTTTAAGGAGGCGACCAAGGTTGCCCTCTCCCTTGGAGTGCGCATGTTCGTGGGCGAATTCTGGTACACCGGTGAGGAAGACTGGAGGAACTTACTCAAGGAGAATGGGCTTTTCCTTAGGTCAGCGTTGAAAGAAGGGGAGAAGGCTCTCGGACTTTAATCACGGGCGCAATTGAGCCTGACCTTACCCTTGGGGTGACAATCTTCCCATCGATAACGTATCTCTACATTCCTGGATGCTTCATGTCTTTTGGGGCACGTTCCTGTGTCTTTTCCGCGTGACGCCCGCGACAGTTTCCTATCCCTGCATCCTTCGACAGCCCCGTCAACTCCAGTTACGAGTGACGGTGATCATGTAATAATCAGGACTACTGTATTTTTCTTGCTAGAACAGCATACCAATCCACATCCATAAAGATACTTTCACTGCCTATCTCAAATATGGCTTCAGTCTTTGATCCAAAGTTGTGAAAAATATCATGATTGTATCGCTTTATAATCTCAAATCCGGCTTCTTCCAAGTATTTCTCTAAAAGATTCCATCTGATTGGATAATAGGTTGGTATAGTTTCAATTTTTCTGCTTAATATTTTGTCCCAGTTTCTTATATCAAAATAGAAATAGCCATGACTTCTAATCTGATCGGCAAAATTTTTTATTGCTTTCTGCAAGTCAGTATTCGAAACATGAGGTAATGAATTCCCTGTGGAAATTAAGCAATCGACTTTATTATCTAGGTTTATTTCCCGAAAATCTTTCTGAAAAACTTCTATTTCTAAACCTTCCTGTTGAATATAGTTTCTTGCCAGGGTAATCATATTCTCACTTAAATCTGAGCCACTCATTGAGTATCCCATTTTATATAGGGGATACGTTAGCGATCCACTCCCAAAGGTACAATCATGCATGGTATCAATGTTGTACGGACTAAAAATTTTAGCATAATACTCAATGAAGCTAGCTTCAGCGGCTTTATTTGACGTAGGTTTCCAAGAATCCGAATCATAAGAATTCACCATATGTTTTCTCCCTGAAAAAGGTTCAATTTTGAAAACCAGTAAAAAGCAAAGTTCATTACGCCTTTCGCTTGGTCCTCTGTGAATTATACGGTGGACATAGTATAACTACTGGAAACCGAAGAAGCAATCAACCTTCGCTTTATGCCCGTTTTCCAAGTTCAATTATCACATAATGAGCACCTGCATTCATGCAGATGTTTTGGCATGTGGAGAAACGGCTGTGGTAGTTCTGGGGAGCAGCCGAAAAAACCGGTTGTAATAAATCCCTTATTACCGAAAAGGTATCGTAGCGCTATCCCCTGTCGCATCGTCGGCGCGAAGAGCGGAACCATCGCAATCAGGCGAAAGAAGACCCTGCCGCAGTCAGGATTTTCCAGTCCTGCGATTATTCTGAGCAACGATTTATCGACATGTTCTCTTTTGCAGTCGCTGCCGCCGGTTTTTATTTTGCTGGAACAAAGTGCAACAATGGGATACACTTTCTGCCATGAGTTACTCCTATCGTGATGCCGCTGTACTCAAAACAATCCTGGAGCGGTTAAAATATCTCTGTGCGTTTCCGTCGCCGACCGGCTTTGCCGAACCGCTTGCGGATGAGCTTGAAAAACGGCTCTCGGCTGCCGGATTTGTATGTGAGAGGATGCATAAGGGAGAATTGTTGTGCCATCTCGGAGGAGAGGGGCGACCTTTGGTCTACTCCGCTCACCTTGATACCCTGGGGGCCATGGTCCGTACGATAAAATCCAACGGAAGGCTTCGTTTTGCGAAGATCGGCTCGTATCCCGACCACTCTGTCGAGCGGGAGAATTGTGTGGTCCATACTGCATCGGGGCTTTCTTATAGTGGCACGGTACAATTTTTCAACCCTTCCGTTCATGCAAGCAAGGATGCTTCAGAGGCCAAGCGAAGCGATGAAAATCTTGAAATCGTCCTTGATCAATGTGTTGATTCTGATACCCAGTGCAGGGAACTTGGGATCGCTCCGGGAGATTGGATTTCCTTTGATCCGAGGACCGTCATCACCGAGACGGGGTTTATCAAAAGCCGGCATCTCGACGATAAGGCTGCCGTAGCAGTGCTTTTGGCTTTATCCGATGCAGCCGCCGACGGGTCCTTTCAGCCGAAGCGACGCTTGTCACTCTTCTTTTCACTTCATGAAGAGGTCGGGCATGGAGGGGCAACCGGATTCGGAAGCGATGTCGGAGAGTTTATTGCAGTGGATATGGGGGTAGTTGGAGAGGACCTTTCCGGTTCCGATACCACGATTTCTATATGCGCCATGGATTCCAGAGGCCCCTTTGATCGGAAGATCCTGCGAGGATTAACCGCTGCCGCTCATTCGCTCAATGTCGACTTTGCACTGGATGTCTATCCCTTTTACGGAAGTGATGCCGATGCCGCACTTTTCGCGGGTAATGACCTTCGTCACGGATTGATCGGGCCTGGGGTTTCGGCAAGTCATGGCTACGAGCGGACCCACTGCCGTGCCCTTGACGATCTTTTTGCTGTTCTTAAGCACTACGCTGAAATCGATTAAACGAGTAAAGGTTAACGTATGGGATATCTTTTCCTTTCCGTCGCATGTGCCGTTCTCATTGGCCATCTTTTTAAATACCGAGAAAAGCGGGATCTACCGATCTATCCCATATTGATGACAAATTATGTGGTTGCCATTGTATTGAGCATCATACGATCCGATCACTTTTCTCTCTCCGGTATGAGCCCCGGAGCCTTTTTTCTTGCCGTGCTGTTGGGTACACTTTTTGTTTTCTGCTACGCATTGATGAATCTTGCGATTCCAAGGCTTGGGGTTTCAATTACGGTTTCCTTGGGCAGGCTTTCCCTCGTCATACCAACCCTCTGTTCCATCCTGCTGTTTTCCGAAAGCGTTGATTGGAAACAAACCATAGGGCTGGTTCTTGCGCTTGCCATTATTCCGCTTTCGGGGGAGGAGATTCCCGATCGCCAGAACCTGCGTCGCCTGGTCCATGGTGGTCTTGGCTGGGCCCTCGTTCTCTTTTTCTTTTTCGGTATGAACGATCTTATATTCAAATTGAAAAGTGAGTTCTATCTCTCTCTTGACACGAACTCCTTCCTTTTTGTCGTCTACATTATCTCTCTTCTTTTTTCCATCCTATGGATTAGAATTCGTAAGAATCGTATCACCCCCAGAACTATTCTTCTTGGGGTGATACTTGGCTTGGTAAATTATCATGCGGCGGTCTTTTTTATGAAAGCTGTTGAGCTGCTTCCAGGGATGATTGCCTATCCGCTTAACGGCATCTCCATCATTGTACTTACCAGCATCACCAGTGCCTTTGTCTGGAGAGAGAAGCTGAAAGCGCACAACTATCTATTCCTTGGAGGTTCCCTGATCGCAATCTGGCTCTTGTTTTAAATAGTGGGAGGAGTGTATGTCCGAGGGTGTGATGCGAAAGCATAGCTTTTTTTCACTGTTTCGCCAACTCTGCGGGATTTTTGCCGGCAGCCTTGTATACGGAATCGGGCTGTCCTGGTTTCTGGTCCCCTTTAAAATCGTTCCCGGCGGAGTAGGGGGGCTTAGCCAAATTCTCTATCACATGTTCGGCTGGAGTATGGGAATCAGTATGATTATCATGAATCTCCCCCTCTGGATCATTGGGATAGTGTTCGTCGGCAGGCAGTTCGGCTTTGGGACCTTTGTCGGCTTTTTTGTTAGTGCTCTTATGACCGATCTTGTAGCGCCTGCGCGTCTGTATCGCTGGAATCTTATGCGGGATCTTATTGAAAAATACAATACGAAAAATGGTGTCTTGACCTCTCCTTTTACCTGGGCCCTTACCGATGATATTTTTGTTGCAGCCATCGCCGGTTCGATTCTGATGGGAATAGGCATCGGCCTTATCTTCAAGAGCAGGGCATCTACGGGAGGGACCGATATCCCCGTTGCTCTCATGAAGAAGAAATTCAATATCTCGATTGGAAATGGCTATCTTATCATCGAGTCGGTCATCATTCTTTTTACCGGCTTTGTCTTTAGGGATATCAATATAATCATTTGGAGCTACTTTGCCCTTTTCCTTTCCTCGCGCTTTGCGGACATCATGACCGAAGGTTTTAGTCGGGTAAAGGCTGCCTATATTATCTCTATGGACGACGGAGCGGTTGAACGGATAAAGGAACGAATCTACGACGAAATGGATCGGGGGGTAACGTTCCTGAGGGGCATGGGCTCCTATTCACGAAAAGGAATCAAGGTGATTTATGTAACCTTTCATATGCGTCAGACCGCCGTTCTCAAACGAATTGCTTTGGAGGAAGATCCCAAGGTGTTTATGGTTATGCATGATGTGCATGATGTGGTGGGGTACGGTTTTAAAACAAGATCTCTTGAAATGTAAACGTAGAAGAAGAAATTGTCCCATGAGCCGGACGAAAGAGAACTGCGGCTCATGGGTGTGAAAGATTGACTTATGGTACTGTCTTGCCTCTCATACTGATCTATAAAATCACCAGGATTCGGAACAGTACATGTCTATTCAATTAATCCATTATCTTTCAAGAACTCTTGTGCCACCATTTTAGCCGGTAACCCCTCCGCGTCGACCCGATAATTTAAACCCTGCATTGTTGTGTCATCAAGGAGCTGGGCAAGGGGTTTCATGATATCGGCAATCTCTGGATGTTTGTCGATGACCTCTTTTCGCACGGTTACCGCAAGGTTGTAGACGGGAAAGAAGTTCTTATCGTCGGAAAGAACCCTTAGACCGTATTTTTTTAAGAGACCATCGGTGGCGAAGACCATGGCAACATCAACTTGACCTCGGTCGAGAGCCTCGTAGGAGAGTCCTACATCCATCGTTTTTACCTGTTTTTTCGCTACCGTGAAATCATAGGTTTCGGCCATTTTAAAGAATCCATCGGGTCGTTCGTAAAACTCTTGATCGATACCGAAATTCAGAGCCTCCGGCTGTTTCGAAACGTAGCTAGCGAGATTACCTATTGAGGCGATATCGAGCTCTTTTGCTTCGTCCTGCTTCATTGCAAGGGCGTAGGTGTTGTTGAGCTCCCATCGATCGAGCCAGACAATATTGTGGTCGGCCAGATCCTCTTCCTTTACCTTTGCAAAAAGTGTTTCCGGATCGGTAATTGTTGTGTCGTGCCCAAGGTATACGGACCATGCCGTACCCGTATATTCGGCATAAAGATCTGTCTGTCCTGTTTCAAGACCGTCTCTGGTAATTTTGCTTCCGGTGCCGAATTGTTCCTTTACCTCGAAACCCTTATTCCTCAGAAGTTCTGCCATCATGTTGCCCACGATGTATTGTTCTGTGAAATTCTTTGCTCCGACGGTTACTCTTCCCTTCTGCTCCTCTTTTCCCGCCTCCTCTTTTTTGGCACATCCCGGAAATAGGATGGCCGATGTAAGGACGACAATAGCAAAGGCCGCAAAAATTCTAGCTTTTTGTCTCATGATCTTCTCCTCTCTGTACAGATAGTGTTCTTCGATATTAAAACTCTGCCTTATCGGCCGAGTTTTAATCCTTTCGGCGTTACTCGCCGTTCCATTATGGCAAGGAAGGTATCTACGATAATTGCGATAAGTGCGGTTAATAGTGCGCCCGTAAGTATGATGTAGTTTTTATTAAGTTTGAGTCCGATAAAAATGAGGTCTCCCAATCCCCCTCCGCCGATTACCGCGGCAACGGTGGCTGTTCCCACATTGATAGTTGCGGCACTTCGTATGCCGGCCATGATAACGGGGCTGGCCATAGGAAACTTAATGTTCCATAGGATTTGGCGGTCGGTCAGTCCTATGCCTCTGGCCGCTTCGATTGTTTTGGTATCGATACTCATTAAGCCGCTGGTTGCATTGAAGACAATAGGGACCAGGCTGTAGAAGAAAAGTGCAATGATTGCCGGCCTCATACCGATACCGACAATGAGGAATACAAGGGCTACGACGGCAATAGACGGAACGGCCTGGGCCGCCGCTGTTATCGTTAGAATGATTCTGCCGAGATCCCTCCTCTTCTCATTGCTGGCGGCAATCGCGACGGCAAGTCCTATGATCACGGTGAAAAAGATTGAAACGGAAAAAAGGATCAGGTGCTGCCCTACGAGGGCAAGTATTTGTTCCCGGTTTTCCGAGACATATGCTACTATCGACATCAATCCTCCTGTGCCTTTTTGAATTCATTGAAAATGTCTTCGAGGTTTATGGCTCCGACGAAGCGGTTGCCCTCGGTGACGACAGGGAGCGAGCTCTCCCCTGCATCAATCATCAAGCTGAAGGTCTCCTGGAGGTTATTGTTTTTTTCTACCGTAACCACGTTGTCGATAAATGAGAGGTGTGGTTGGGGATCCTTTCTGCTTTTTTCCAGGGCGAAAAGGCCGAGAAATTTCTCGTCGCTGTCGGTAACGATCGCAACCCGCTTTCCCTTTTCTTCCATCTTTCGGATAACGGCTTCCGGCTTATCCGCTTTGTGTACCTGCACATATCCCGTGGTGACGATGTAGTCTTTGTTTTTCTTTAGGACAAGGGCCTTGATGTTTCGATCATGACCAAGGAGTTTTTCTACAAATTTGTTTTCAGGTTCGTACAAAATGTTATTTACATTGTCATATTGCACAAGATTCCCGTTTTGCATGATTGCAATCTTGTCGCCGAGCTTTATCGCCTCATTGATATCATGGGTAACGAAGACGATAGTCTTTTCTATCTTTTCCTGAATCGATAAGAAAGAGTCGTGCAGGCGAGAGCGATTGATCGGATCAATGGCGCCGAAGGGTTCGTCCATGAGTAGAATTTCCGGATCGGCAGCAAGAGCACGTGCAAGCCCCACCCGCTGCCTTTCTCCTCCGGAGAGCTGCAAGGGGTATTTATGAACGTAGCTACCGTTTAGGGTCACAAGATGCAGTAGCTCATCCACCCTGTTTTTAATTTTCCGCTCATCCCATCCAATGAGCCTCGGTACCATCGCTATGTTTGTAAAGACGTCCATATGGGGAAAGAGTCCGGTTTCTTGGATGACGTAACCGATGCTTCTTCGTAGCTGTACCGCATCGAGATCGTAGATTGAACGGCCGGAGATCGTAATATCCCCTTCGGTGGCATCGATCAATCGGTTGATCATTTTTAACGTTGTGGTTTTCCCACACCCGGAAGGACCGATCAGCATGGTAATCTTTCCCTGTTCGATGGTCATAGAGAGGTCTTGTACTGCAAGTTTCTTATCAAATCGTTTAGTTACACGTTTGAGCTCTATCATTCTATACGCTCCTCCGATACGGGGGTGATTTTCAATCCGCGAGGGGTCAGCCATTCTTCGACTTTCATGAGAAGCATGTTGATTCCTATACCGAGGGCCGATACTACAAGGGCTCCGGAAAGCACCATAAGAAAGTTGGCTCGTCCGATTCCGCTGAAGATGAAATAGCCGAGACCTCCGGCTCCTACCAGAGAGGCGTATGTAGCAACGCTGACACCGAGTACAATGGCGTTTCGCACCCCTGCCATGATGACCGGAATCGAAAGCGGGAGTTTTATGCGGAAGAGTATCTGCTGTCCGGTCAGGCCGATTCCCTTTGCAGCTTCGATCATCCGGGGAGACACGCTATTGAGGGCTGCATAGGTGTTTCGAATGATTGGTAAAAGGGAATACATCATAATTGCCAGAATAGCTGGGGTTATACCGATGCCGAGTTTAACGGGCGCCAGAACAACAACCATGATTCCAAAGAGTGCCAAACTGGGGATGGTCATCAGGATACTGCAGATATAAATAATGATCTTTGCCAATTTGGGTTTGCCCGATATGAAAAAACCAATGGGTACGCTGATGATAATCGAGAAGGGAATGCTGAGAAGCACAACCTTGAGATGCTGGAGAAACTGCAGCAACAGGGTCGGCCCATAATAATGAAGATAGGTCGAAAGGTTAATAAGCCCTCCTTATATTCTGAATTGTATTTATTAGTATAAACAAATTATTGATGATTGGTCAATGAAATGATATTTAAAATTTGTGATGTAAGTATGTTATGTATGATTTAATTGTTTACAATAATAGTAATTATATTATGTTTTCCTTGTTTTGAGAGGAATATCAGCTTTTAGTGTTACGTTTAATAAAATATACTGCTAAATATATTATCATGGAGAAAAATTCCATAGATTGATTTCTTTAGAGCTGTAAAGAAGACTGGTCGTAAAAATGAAAACCATGTAGAATAAATGGCAGAGATCGTTTCGGAGGTCGTATGGATGCCTGAACACTATGATATCAGCTACGATGTGCTTGTTACGCTTCGGCGGATCATTAGAGCAATCGATATGCATTCAAAGAGACTTGGCAAAGAATATGGACTTACCGGTCCACAGCTCATGATTCTGAAAGAAATTCGATCGGGTACGGATATCACCATCGGTCATGTAGCCAAGAAAGTTTCCCTGAGCCAGGCTACGGTCACCAATATTATCGACCGCCTTGAAAAGCGGGGTATGGTAACCAGGGAACGCAGTACCCTCGACAAGCGGAGGGTCATTGTACGAACCACCGATAAGGCCGAAGAGATACTGAAAACCAATCCCTCGGTGCTTCAGGCCGATTTTATCAATAGCTTCCAAACCCTAGAAACATGGGAACAGAATCTTATCCTCTCATCCCTTCAGCGGATTGCCACGATGATGGGTGCTGAGCATATATCATTTCCCGAAGAAGAGGTGGGACAGTTTATATAGTGGTATCGATCCGGGTTCCTCGCTGGTCGTCCCACTGCTCATAGTGATGCGTGTCGGGAGCCTCGACAGGTGGATGTTCTTCTTCCTCTGGAGGAACTTCTTCCACCGGGCCGGGAACCGGGCTTGGGTATGTATTCGGGGCGATTGAATCTATATCGGACATAGAAACACCTCCTTGTATTAATATAAAAAATTCCGTAAGGAGCGGCAAGAAATGAAAGATCAACGACATGATGAGCTGGCGAAACTGCTGGTAGAATACTCTATCCGCCTGCAAGCGGGGGAGCGCTGTCTGATTCAGAGCGTCGATGTTCCTGTTGAAATGGTGGAAGCACTGATACGTGCGGTATATGCAGTGGGCGGACATCCGATTGTCAATATGACCAGTGAACGGGTGCAGCGGGCCCTTGCTGCCGAAGCGAGTGTTGAAAGCATTGCCTCGCTTGCTGAGACCGAATCGGATCGCATGAAAAAGATGGACGCCTATATTGGGATCAGGGCCTCCTGGAACGAGCTGGAAATGGGGGATATCGGCGCCGATAAAAGCAGCCTGTATCGAACCAATTACGTGCAGCCCGTTCATTTCGGTATTCGGGTGCCTCACACAAAGTGGGTTGTGCTCCGCTATCCTACACCAACCATGGCATATCA
The DNA here is from genome assembly GCF_000143985.1 of Sediminispirochaeta smaragdinae DSM 11293. Taxonomy (GTDB): domain Bacteria; phylum Spirochaetota; class Spirochaetia; order DSM-16054; family Sediminispirochaetaceae; genus Sediminispirochaeta; species Sediminispirochaeta smaragdinae. The sequence continues at coordinate 1,054,648 of NC_014364.1, forward strand.
GGCTGCCATGTCCACCGAGGCCTTTGAGGATTTTTACTATCGAGTTTCCGTTGGAGTGGATTATGCGGCAATGAGCCGGGCCATGGATCGAGCCGAGGAATTCCTTTCCCTGGCAAAATCGGTTCACATCACCGGGCCGGGGACCGATCTCCGCTTTTCTATCGAGGGCCTTCCTGCCGTCAAGTGTGACGGGAGCGCCAACATTCCCGATGGGGAGGTGTATACCTGTCCTGTTCGTGAGAGCGTTGAGGGGATGATTTCGTATAACACCCCCTCGACGCTGGATGGATTTACCTACCGTGATATCTCTTTCCGATTTGAAAAGGGGCGGATCATCGAGGCAAAGGCAAACGACAGTGAACGTATCAACCAGGTGCTTGATACGGATGATGGGGCACGCTATATCGGGGAATTCTCCTTTGGATGCAACCCCTGGATCGAAAGTCCCATGGACAATACCCTTTTCGACGAAAAGATTGCGGGGTCGTTTCACTTTACACCGGGGAATGCCTATGACGACTGCGACAATGGAAACCGCAGTGCGGTTCACTGGGACCTCGTTTGCATTCAGCGACCGGAGTGGGGCGGTGGTGAGATCAGCATCGACGGCGAATTGATCCGGAAGGATGGCCGCTTCGTCCATGAAGCCTTCCAGGCCTTGAATCCCGACCGTCTGAAATAGTGTAAGAGAGGAATCGTTGTCCGTTGCGGCTTCTTTTCACTAAAGGTCTGGATACACCCAGGGAAGCTCCGGCGTCGGTATAGGGCTACAGCGCTCTGTTTCGATTGCCGGAACCCTGTAGCTTTCTCCCGTTGAGGGGTTGTAATAGCTGGTTTCGGTAAGGCGACCGGTTATCCTGTACCACTGGCTTTCTCCTGTTACGGCAGGCAGTACTTCCGGGTTGTGTATCAGAAAACCGATGGTAAGGACGTCCGCCGCGCAGCACCACATCAGCATTCGTCCGAGTAATACCTGCCCCTCCTGAAGCCCTGCTCCGGTATGGATAAAGCCGTCGACCGTGATCTCTCTTCCCATATAGGCTTCATGATGATCATAGAGCTCTTGGTACCACCAGTAGTAGTGTTCCTGGTCCAGCACGATAGGCCCCTCCGGAGGAATCTTCTCTTCCCCTTCTTCCTGCCTCTGAACCGTCGGCTTCTGTGTGTTCACGATGGATACGGCCTGGCTCCCTGAGGCTTCCGGAAACCGCGCAGTATAGATTCCCGGAAGAAAAAGCAAGGGGAGGAAGAAGGCCAACATGCCGTCCTTCGGCGCTGGGGCGCCTGTGATGGCAAAGAGAAGAAACAAGGCCGATGCGGCAAGCAGCACAGGGATGTAGCGGGGGACGAGAAGAAGTCTTACCCGGTCGGTGATCACAAGCGTGAGAAAAACTGCAGCATAGCAGAGTGAAGCAAGCCGCGTAATCCATGACCCCTTCATGCTATAGCCGCCGTTACAAAAACCGTTCCCACGATAATGATGATGAGAAGGATGACCTCCCGCCGAGGAAAAGAACGGAACAGGAGAAGGGTGTTTTTCAGGTCGAGCATGGGACCGAGAATGAGAAACGCCAGTATCGCTTTTTGTGAGAACCACGGCAGATAGCCTCTGGCGATGAAGGCGTCGGCTTCAGAACAGACCGAAAAGAGAAAAGCCAGCACCATCATGATAATTTCGGAAAGGATCGGAATCCTCCCAATCTTCATGAGTGATTCCATGGGGATGAAGCTTCGTGCCGCAGAGGTGATGACGGCCCCGAGGAGAAAATATCGTCCCATGAAAAAGAACTCTCCGGCGACCGACGATATGAAGCCCCTGATGCCCTGTTTTTCTTTTGCTGCTGTTTCGCAGCTACAGCTTGCACAACCGCAACTGGCACCATGATTATCCTCGGTGTGTTTATGGTGTATATGCTTTTTCTTTTCACCGCTGGGGGAGGGCAGAAGGAGCAATAACAGCGCACCGATAATCAGAATGGCCACCCATCCGAGGATGAACCTACCGGCGATCACCTTAGCTTCGCCTCTGAAGGCGTAGGCGGTTGAAAAAATGACTATGGGATTGATCAAGGGCACCGCTATCATGAAGGTATAGGCGGCAGCGGGAGAGAGCCCCTTTTCTCTCAGGCTACGTGCAACAGGAACAATGGCACATTCGCAGAGGGGAAATATCAGTCCTATAAGTGATGCAAGTAAAATCCCGAAGATCGGCACCGCAGTGATTCGCTCTATGACCTCGGGTTTCAGATAGTAGCGAACAATGGTCGCAATCAGCGACCCCAAAAGGAGAAAAGGCAAGGCTTCCGCTATCATTGCCCAGAGGATATAGGAAAAAAGCGCATAGGAGTTGGCCGCATCCATCATTGGCTCATTTCGCTTTACGCGCTGAATCCCGATGAAGTCGTCCCCCGGATAGCGGCCTTAATCCGGCGTTGAGTGATTCCCACTGGTCGATGGGAAAATCAAACCAAACAATATCTCCCGCCGACATTCCCGTGTTGCTGTTCTCGAAAAAAGCAGCAAGTTGTTCCATCGCCGGATTATGCGCCACGACAATGACGGCCGGGGCCGATGCCTTGCCCGCTATCAGGTTCAGATAATCGTCTGCTGTTCCCGTGTAGAGTCCCGCAAGCGGGACGGGCGTGGGGCACTTAGGAAGGGCTGCTGCCATGATGCGGGCGGTTTCAAGGGCTCTGGCAGCCTCGGAGCAGAAAATTTGACCTGGCAGAGGGCTAAGCTCTATGAGCCGGGCGGCCATCGCCTCGGCATCTATACGGCCCTGATGGGTCAGTTCTCTGTCGAAGTCCCGTTTACCGTCGCCATGTTCCGGCTTTGCATGGCGCATGAGATAGAGTCGTTTCATTGAAGCGCTCCTTTATATTTCCAAGTTTTTCGTTCTTCAAAGACCCCGTTTCCCTTAAAAAGCGCACGCAAAGACTTCGGAAGGGATCCGATCAGCTCATCAGATACGGATATGCTGCCCGGATCGGTACCATTTTTCTCCAAGTGGGCAGCGTAGTTGATGGTTTCCGAAACAATCTGTCCGGTTTCATCTGCGAATTTTATTTTCCCGGTATCCAGGCCGATCCTGAGACGAATGATCTCGTTGACCGGCTTGTCGGGAGAGGCATTGAAAACCCCGATGAGGCTTTGTACCTCCAGGGCGAACATCACGGCACGCTGCTGATGCCCTTTGAAGGTGAAAGCGAGAATACCGCCGTCTCCTGCCCAGTTCCAGATTCTGCCATCGTAATCCTCCAAAACCTTTCGCAAAAAGGCCCAGAATCTGAAATAAAGCTTTTCCGCCTTCTTTATTCCGTGTTTTTTTACAATGGCAGAATTCCCGACAATATCGACACTCGCAATGGTCATGTCGTAACGCTTTCCCTGCTTTAAGGCACCCCAATTCGAAAGCTCCGAAGGATCTTCCCTGAGCTTACGAATTTTACGTTTCTTTTCATCGTAGACAAGCCCCGAATAGAGCATCATATTTCTCATCTCTTCGATGCCTTCGAGATTCACGGTTTTTCCGAGAAGCTGATTTCCGTCGATTTCTATGAGGAGTTTCAAAAGTCGTTCTTCATATCCCTTTTGCTCACATTCCTGGATAAAGGCAGTTGCCGCTTTCCTGGTCGGAACGGTTATATGGGAATCGAGGCCCAGGATGGTATGGGAGCAATAGTGGTTCATAAGAAGACATCCCAGCTCATCGATTTGGTCAGGTTTTAGTGATTTTGTCATCATTTCTGCTATGTGATTGTGTAGTGACGGGTCGAGCATGCTATATCCTTTCGAAAAGCTCATGTTGTTGCTATTGTACCAAAGCAGTATACTTCGAAGCCTTTTTTCAAACAAGAGAAAAGGGATTCCTCCACTGGATTGCTTTACCGAATTAGCTGTCGCTGAGGGTATACTCTACCTCAATTGAACATCGTATCTGTTCGCCGGGAGCGATGTCGAAGGGGAAAAGCGATTTGAGAAGGGCAAGGGCCTCTTTATCCAGCAGCGAGCTTCCTGAAGAGCGTTGGAGTAGGCACTCTTCGAGGGTTCCGTTGGGCGCTATCGAAAGCCTTACCGCTACAAGGCCTTCTATTCCCCTGTTTCTGGCTATTGGAGGATAGGTGAAGTTTCGTGATATGCGGTTTTTGAGGATCATGAGGAAAAGGTCGGCAACATCGGCTACATTATCGGCGCCTACTTTCTCCCCGGTTTCTGTTGAGCCTTCATTGACGTGATAGTATGCCTGTTCTCCCCCTTCTGCCGCTCCCTCACGAGAACGAGGTACCATTTCTTTCTCTTGCAAAGCGTGGGAGTGTGTAGATGTGTCGTCCGATTGTTGATGTTCTGTTGACTCTGAACCTACCTTTGCCGGTGCCTCGTTTTGCTTTTGAACGGCAGGCGATTCTACTTTCGGCGGGGAAGTTTCCCGATGTCCGGAATCGGGCATGGACTCTATCTTGTCCTGAGTGGCAACACGCTTTTGCTCGGGGGATCCGAGATCCAGATAGAGCTCGGAGATCTGCTCCTGCCTCTCCACTTGGGAGGGAGCTTGAAAGAGTGCACCATCCATCCATCTTCCGAAGCAAAGAAAAAAGAGAGCATGGAGCAAGGCAGCCGAGGCTATCGCCACCGCCTGCCTCCTGTGTTCTTCAAGCTGCTCGGACACCTTTGCCGACATCCTTATCTACAAGCTATAGCGTCCGCTCAGGGTACATGATCTTCCCTGACCTGGGTAATAGCTGCTGGTGTCCGACCAACTATTGTAATAGACGTAGGATGCATAGTTTTCATCCAAAAGATTGTCGACGGAAAAGATGATGGTAAGGTTACCCATTCGTGTTGTGGGTTTCCAGCGTAAAGATGCATCGACTATAACATAGCCGTCGACCTTTTCCTGGGTATTGGCATTATCCCCCCCCTGGTAAGAGGAACCTCGGTAGCTTGTTCCCAGCTCCGTTTCTAACCGATGGGGGAGGGCAAAGAGCAGGGATGCTCCGGCTACATGTTTGGAAACAAGGGGAATTTCTTTGTCTTCGTTGTCCCCATGTATAAAGGTCGGCAACACATAGGCGTAAGAGCCGGACATGGTCAGCCATGGTTTCGGTTTCAACGTTAGCTCTGTCTCGCCGCCGATTCTCCGGGTCTCATCCAGGTTTTCATTTTGAGAGGTGGCCGTATTGTAGACAATTTCATGTTTCATGAGATTGAGATAGGCCCGGCCCTTTATTTCGAGCAGGGAAGAAATTTTTATCGAGCCCCCTGTTTCGAACAGGTAGCCCTTTTCCGCTTCCAGGTCGGGAAGGAATGTTCCGTAGGTTATCTGTTCATCAGTAAAGGGATAACGGAAGACTCGTTCGTGGCGCAGATAGAGTTTTGAGTTTTCGTCGGGGTTCCAGCGCAGGCCTATGGACCAGGCCGGACCGATGTGCCACGCATTATCATCGTCGGTAAAGATATCGGCACCATCAAAGCGGAAACCTCCGGAAGCCCCTATGCTGTCGCCGATCTTAACCTCCAGATTCGTGTAGCCTCCAAGGGAAAGGAGAGAAACCTCTGTCTCGGCCGTGGCGTTATTTCGTTCGGCCGAATCGTATGTGCTAGAGTCGAGATAACTGTACCTCGTGTCGATTCCGGAAACCATGGTGATGGGGTAGTGTCCCTCGGCAGTGGTTTCGAAGCTTGCCTGGGGTTGAAAACTTAGCGAGTGATAGATGTTGTCGTAATAGTAGCTACCCCATGACGGCATATCCGGGGAGAAATTCTTATACTCGTAGCCCAAAAGAGTATCGAAAAGCAGCTTGTCCGTTGCCTGGTATTCACCGTGAAGATCTGCCGAGAGGATGTGTTCGGTAGATTCGTCGGCATGATTGACGGCCTCGGTGGGGTCATCCTCCAACTGATCCTTGGTAAGACCGCCCGGCATCTGGTAATAGTTGTAGCTGTAGCCGAGGCCGAGATCAAGGACCAGCTTGCTCGTGGGGTAAAGATTTCCTGTTATTTTACCATGGGCCGCCTGTTGTTCGCTGCTATCCCGATAGCCGTCGCTCGAATAATAATCTCCGCTGACACTGAGCGATCCATTTCCCCTCGCAATGCCGGCGGAGATGGCTTCCTTAAAACTCTGGTAACTTTCCAGGGTGCTCGAGATACTCAGAGACAGGGGATCGCTTTGCTTTTTTGTAATGATATTGATGACGCCACCTATTGCTCCACTTCCGTAGAGTACCGACCCCCCACCGTGGAGGACCTCGATCCGCTCGATGGATTCCAGGGAGATAGACTGCCAGTTGATCGAGCTCATATCGGGATTGTTGAGCCGTTTTCCGTCCACCATTACCACAACCCTGCCGAAGGAACTTTCTCCGAATCCGCCCATGGAAATTTGGCTCTTTGCCGTTGTCGAATCGCTGCGGAACTGGATTCCGGGGACCCTTTCCAGCAGATCGACAATAGATGTGACCCCGCTTTCTTGTACTTCTCCGGCAGTGATGACGGTCACCTCCGCGGTCGTTTCGCTCTCTTTCGTCGGAATCCTGTTTGCGGTTACGACAACGCTGATTTTTGATGCTTCTCCGTTTTCTGTCTCTTCCTCGGCCCAGATGGGAACGAGCCATAAAGATATAAGGACGAAAACGAGAATGGCGATCGGAATGAATCTATGGTTCATGTAGCCTCCGGAAGGAGGTAAAGAGACGAAACCTGCTTTTGCGATTGGTTGCAAGCATGTCACTTTACCGGTCCCTGTACGTGAGAGATGCGGTAATGAAGGTCGAAGTGACCCCTGACGGATAAAATCGTCTTCCGGCTTACGACCTTGTCATGGTCGCTTACGGCGGCACGCCCACATCTGATTTTCACAGATTTCCGTTATTTCATCCGTCATTATCAATGAAAGCGCCAGTATAACGCGCCATCACTATTCGGTATTGCATTTTTTTTCAAAAAAATGCAATACCTTATGCTTGCAGAACCGCCGCCACCTTTTCAAAAGCTTGTAGCAGAAGCGTCCTTGAGCAGGCAATATTGGCCCTGAGAAAACCCTCGCCCGAAGTGCCGAAGAGCGATCCCGATTCCAGCCAGACGCCTGCCTCGTCGATGAATAGGCGTTCCAGCTGCGAGCTTGTCAAGCTGCTCTTCGCCAGAATCGGCCGAACATCGAGCCAAAGCAGGTATGTTGCCTCCAGGGGCATGACCGTGATATCCGGGATATTTTCTTTTAGGAAAAGGGTCAAGGCATCCCTGTTGCCCATAATGTATTTCAACGTCTCTTCGAGCCATGCTTCGCCCTCTCGGTAGGCTGCTTCGCAGGCAACGGCGCCGAAGCAATTGGGCAGATCACCGCAACTTCGCTTGAGTTCCTCCCGAAAACGCCTTCTCAACCGACTATCGGTGATGACGATGTTGCTGGTTGCAAGACCCGGAATATTGAAGGTTTTACTCGGTGCCGTACAGAGAACTGTCTGTTCCGCGACTCCCTCATCCAGCAGGGGAAAGGGGGTGTGACGGCGGGGAGCGTCAGGCATGACTAAATCGCAGTGGATCTCGTCGGAAACCACGATAAGCTTATGCTTTTCCGCAATGCGGGCAACATCTTCCAACTCTCCGGGATCCCACACCCTGCCGACAGGATTGTGCGGACTGCAAAGGATCATCAATTTTGCAGAGGCGGCCATCTCTTCAAGCTCTTGAAGATTCATGGTGTAGTATCCGTGCCTTTCGACAAGATTATTAACCATGAGATTTCGGCCGTTATCAGTAACAGCCGAAGCAAAAGGGTAGTAGACCGGATTTTGGATGATGACATTGTCTCCCGGTTCGGTAAAGGCCCTTATCGCGGCATGTATTGCCGGAACGATTCCCGGGGATATGGTAACGCTCTCTTTTTCTATCGAAAAATCAAACCTTCTTGAGAACCATCTGTCGAGTTCCCGGTAATAACCGTCGCCTGCCATGGTATATCCGAATATAGGGTGGCTGTTCCGTTCGGCAATGGCCTTTGTTACCGCTTCCGGCGTCGGAAAATCCATATCTGCAACCCATAGGGGAATTTGTTCGGGGGCGCTTTCATGGGGTTTTTGATCCCATTTGATCGACCCCGTTCCCCGTCTGTCTGGTGTTGTGTCGTAGTTGTTCATGAAAAGATAGTACGGCGCTCAAGCAGAAGAATCAATACGTTTGTATTCTTCCTGCATCTGGTCAAGGAACAGCGGAGCGACTACAATAATCGGACAGTCGAAAGTAAGAGGAAAGGAGTATGGCTGCTTGAAACCATCTTTACGTACTGTTTTTATCCTTTGTCTGTTGAAAATCACCTTCCTTCCTCCATGTCTTTTTGCATCCGGTGTGCCGGAACCTTCTTCGCCTGCCGTGGCGGTGGAGGTTCCCGTCGAGCGGAAGGGGGATGGGGCGTATTGGAAGGATCCTATTTTTCGGATTTCACCCCGCTATGCACAGGGTTTTTCCGTCCGTTATGGAACCTCTGGTTCCGGCGAATATGCCCTTCTCTCGGTAGCGCGTTCCTGGGCTGGTGCTGCGGCGGCCCCTGCCCTTTATCTTTTACTTCCGCCGGATAGTGAGGTTAATGCAGATACACCGGAGTTTGCGGGAGCTCTTCCTGTCAGCGTTCCGGTGCACTCCATAGCAACCCTCTCCTCAACCTATCTTCACCCCCTGGTAATGTTGGGGCTTGCCGATGCCGTTGTCGCCCATGATGCAATGAGCTCTGTCGGGGATGAGGAGATTGTAGAACGTTTTGATGTTGGAAAGGTTGTCGAAGTCGGCAACGGTCCTGGCCTTGATATCGAACGGCTTCTCATGGCATCACCCGATATCGTTATGACTACCGGGGCCTCCGGGGAGTGGAATTTGGTACCGCTGCTTGCAAAGGGAGGTCTGACGGCCGTACTCAACGGCGATTATCTCGAGGCATCTCCCCTGGCGCGGGCAGAATGGATCAAATTTATCGCACTCTTTTTTGGTAAGGAGCAGGAAGCAAAGGAAATCTTTTCCACGATCGAAAAACGCTATCGCGAAACGGCTGAGCTCACCTCGGATCTTGTTCTTTCCGATAGGCCGACGGTCCTCCTCAACAATCCCTTCGGTGGCAGTTGGATCGTCCCTGGAGGGGAGAGTTATATGGCTCGCCTGATTAAAGATGCAGGGGGGCGCTATCTATGGGACGATATTCCGGGAACAGGTAGCGTTTCCCTTGACCTGGAAGCGGTCTTTCTCCGGGCGCATGATGCCGATATATGGCTCCACCAATACGGTTGGAGTTCTCTTGATGATGTTCGTGCTGCCGACTCTCGATTCGCCGATTTTCGGGCGGTTCGAAACGGGGCGGTGATCAATAACGATAAGGCGCGTACCCCGGGAGGTGGCAACGAGTTTTATGGGTCGGGAATCATTCGCCCCGATCTGATATTGTCCGATCTGGTTGCCCTCTTTCATCCCGACCTTCTGCCCGACCACCACTTTGTCTACTATCGTCCGCTTCCTAAGGAGGGGCGGTAATGAATAGAATCCTTCAATGGAGCGGGTTGCTGCTGCTTCTTTTGCTTCTTTTCCTGGCGGGAATCCTCTTCGGCTCGGTGAATCTTCCCCTATCTGAGGTGTGGAAGGCGCTATATACCTCCGGCGGAGTCCCCGAACAATGGAGGACCATCATCGTCGAATTCAGGCTTCCCCGCTCTCTTACCGCCCTTTTAGCCGGAGCGGCACTCTCCGTAAGCGGTCTTTTCATGCAAACGTTATTCCGAAACCCTCTTGCAGGACCTTCTGTTTTGGGTATCAATGCGGGTGCAAACCTTGGGGTCGCCCTGGTGGTTCTCAGCAGTGGTATCGGGGGTGGAGCCGGCCTGCTTACCGGGCTTAACGGTGCAGGGCGCTGGAGCCTCGCCATTGCCGCGATTTGCGGCTCCCTGCTTGTTCTTTTGATTATTCTTGCTGCCTCCAGAAGAGTGGCCTCCGTCACCGTGCTCCTGCTCTTTGGCATCCTTTTTGGCTATGCCGCAAACGCCCTCGTTACCCTGCTGATCCATTTTTCCGCTGCCGAACAGATCCACTCCTATATCACCTGGAGTTTCGGGAGCTTTGCCTCCACGAGTTGGGATCATCTGGCCGTTATGGCTCCTGTCCTTGGACTTGCCCTGCTTGTTTCGTTCATGATTGCCGGACCCTCCGATGTGATGATCCTTGGACAGGTCTATGCCGTGACCATGGGTGTTCCGATCATTGCGGTACGGGGTGCCATGATTCTTTGCACCGCGCTTCTTGCCGGAACCGTCGGGGCCTTCTGCGGACCCGTTACCTTTCTCGGCGTTGCCGTTCCCCATCTTGCCAGGGGGATCTTTTCGGCTTCGGACCATCGGACCCTGATTCCCGCCTCCGCTCTTTCGGGGGCTTCGGTTGCGCTTGCTGCGGATCTGATAGCACGGCTGCCGGGCAGTAATCTTTCCCTGCCGTTGAACGCCGTCACCAGCCTCTTCGGGGCTCCCGTGGTAATGTATGTACTTCTGCGGGAGCGAAGCGGCTCGGGGGCACTGTAATGCGGAAGCCGATTCTGTCCACGCATGCCCTTGTTACCGGATACCGCAGTCGGCGTCACGAGCGAATTCTCGGGCGACTGCCCGATCTTGAACTGTATCGCGGTGAGATGGTCTGCCTTATCGGACCCAATGGATCCGGAAAATCAACCTTGTTAAAGACCCTGACAGGGGTAATTCCCCCTCTGTCGGGGAGCATCTATCTCTCAGGGCTCCCGCTTCCTTCAATAAGCGCCGGGGATCGTGCCCGCTCTATTGCCGTTGTTCTTACCGGCCGTCCCGATTCCGGCTTTCTTACCGTGCGGCAACTTGTTGTCATGGGACGCTATCCCCACAGGCGGTATGGTACGGGGTCGAAAAGAGAGGATGAGGCTATCGTTGACCGTTCTCTTGTTTTGGTCGGGGCAGAAGATCTTGCCTCCATGAGGGCCTCCAATCTTTCCGATGGCGAGTTCCAAAAGGTTATGATTGCACGCGCTCTGGCTCAGGAGCCGGAGCTCCTCATCCTTGACGAACCTGCTGCTTTTCTCGATCTTACCCGTCGGGTTGAGCTCATGCACCTCCTCCGCACCATCGCCAGGGAGGAAGGGACCTCTATCCTGCTCTCCAGTCATGATCTTGAACTCGTGCTCCGTTCAAGCGACAGGGTATGGCTTATGGAACAGAGAGGGGGAATGCGTTTCGGAGCTCCCGAGGATTTGGTGCTAAACGGTGTGTTGGAAGAGGTTTTCCATGGCGAAGGGGTCAGCTTCAATCGGGAGCTTGGGGCCTTTGTTGCCGACCGTCCTGTTCTGGCTCGTGCCGTTGTTGATTTCTCGGACGAGGAGGAGGCACCGATTAAGATGTGGACAGGTCGCGCCCTTTCCCGCATCGGCGTGGCTTCCGTCGAGGATGATGATCGGGAGCATGCCGATTTCAGGATACGTATTCGTCGTGCGGAGACGCTTTGCACCTGGGAAGTGGAGGATGAGAACGGGGTTAGAAGCTTCACGAGCCTCTATGATCTCTCCCGGGCCTTGGATCAGGAGAAGGGGATAGCTCGACTGGACTGACATTTTGATTCGGGCTATCATCGGTAAAAGCATATGTTTCGGGAGGTTTTTTATGCATAAAGCAATTAATGCTCCAGGCGCACCGGCCGCCGTCGGCCCTTACAGCCATGCAGTACGGACGGGAAACCTGGTGTTCACTTCGGGGCAGCTCGGATTCGACAAGGATCGTGGTGAGCTTGCAGAGGGGATTGAGGCGCAAACACGCCAATCCTTTGAAAATCTTATCTCAGTGCTTCAAGCTGCGGGGAGCGGACTTGATCGAGTGGTGAAGGTGATGGTCTTTCTCAACAGCATGGACGATTTTGCCGCAATGAATGGGGTATATGCCTCCTATCTTTCCGAACCCTATCCTGCGAGAAGTTGCGTCGAGGTAGCCAAACTTCCTCTTGGGGGATTGGTTGAAATCGAGATGGTAGCACTTGTCGATTAAGGGGTTCCTCGAAACATTCTGGAATCAATTTCTTTCGGATCTTGACGAATTTATTTCAATAGAGAGCATCGAGGGGGAGCCTTTACCCGGGGCCCCCTTCGGACCTGGGCCCGCCGCTGCTCTTTCGTGGTATCTTTCCCGGGCCCGTACCTTCGGTTTTCATACCACCAATTTCGATGGATTTGCCGGAGAGGTCCTCTGGGATCCTTTTGAGACGGGAAACGCCGGAATCGGGGTGATAGTCCACGTAGATGTGGTCCCGGCCTACGGTACCTGGAGCGTCCCTCCGTTCCGCTTGAGCCGTAACGAGGGAAAATTGTTCGGACGAGGGGCCTTCGACGACAAAGGTCCGGCCCTGGGAATCTTGTATGCCCTTGCTGCTCTCCGTGAGGAGGGTTTTCTCCCTTTTCAACCGATCCGTATCATCCTCGGCACAAACGAGGAGAGCGGTATGCAGGGAATTGCCGAATACCGCCGCCGCCGTCCCGATCCTCATCTCTCCTTTACCCCCGATGCTCCCTTTCCCGTTGTCCGCGGCGAGAAAGGTATCCTTGATTGTGAATTTGTCTGGGAGCTTTCTTCCCCATATTCTGCGGAAGATGAAGACTCTATTGTGCTCCTGGAGCTTGAAAACGGTCCTGATGCTTCGGTAAGGTCGGTCCCTGCCTTCTGCCGCATGCTCCTTTCCGTCCCTTGCCGCCTGCTGGATGATTTTCGCGGTTTGGTGGCGCAGGAACCTATGGCCGATTTTACCGTTCCAAATGAGCTTGAACCCTGCAGGGTCGAGCTCCGTTTTTCGGGTGTCTCAGCCCCCTCTACCACGCCCTGGTTGGGGGTGAATGCGCTTGTTGCCGCTCTCTCGTTTCTTGATCGCTACGCTATGAGGATTCCTCTTGCTTCTCCCTTTGATCGCATTGCCGCCTTTGCCTCTGCTTCCCTCTTGGAGCAGTTTCACGGGGAGGGCCTCGGTCTTGGTGAGCTTTCCGATGAATCCGGTAAGGTTTCCTGTAACCCCGGGCTTGCCTGCTTGCAGCCCGGGCGCTTTTCTATTGTGACCCAGCTTCGTTATCCCATAAGTGCCTCTCCTGATTTCGTGACCGGGATGATCCGTCGCAGTCTTGAGAAATGGTCTGGACGTTTTCTTCCGCTTCGGCATCTGCCTCCCATCTCCTTTTCCGAAAGCCTTCCTCTTGTCGGGAAGCTCCTTGCCTCCTATCGATCCATATCCGGAGACATTTCGGCCCGCCCCGTTATCATGTCCGGTGGGACATACGCACGTGCCATGAGTAACTGTGTCGGGTTCGGTCCCCTCTTTCCCGGCTCGGAATTGACGGCTCATAAGGCTGATGAATATATCAGCGAGGCCGATTTACTAAGTGCAGTTGAGATCTGGTCCGATGCCATTATGGCTCTTTCCATGGGGTAAACGGCCCATCTTGTACGATTTTCGAAAAAAATTATGTTGCAAGCTGTTGCGGTACTTGACGTGGCCTTCTTTTTCTGCTTTGAATGGAGTCAAATTTCCCATGCATTCTGCAGCGGATGAGGAGAGTTCCAATGGCTGGTGAAGTAATTGTTATTGCTCTCGGCGGAAACGCCATCAAACAAGCCCATGAGACGGGCACGACGGAAGAACAGTTTCACAATGTGGATAAGACTGCCGAACAGATAGCCAAAATTGTGGAGTCGGGATATAAACCGGTTATTACCCATGGAAACGGCCCCCAGGCAGGCGCACTTCTGATACAGCAGGAAGAGGCCAAGGCTAGTGTTCCTCCTCAGAGTCTTGCCGTTTGCGGTGCCATGACGCAGGGACAGATCGGATGGATGATGCAGAACAGAATAGCCTTCCACCTGCAAAAAGCAGACCTTACGGCTTCCGTCTGTTCTTTAGTGACGCAGGTTGAAGTAAGCGCGGATGATCCCGATTTTCAGAATCCTTCAAAGCCGGTAGGCCCTTTTTATAACGCAGATGAGGCGGTACGGCTGGAGCGCGAAAAAGGATACAGGATAAAAGAGGTTAAGCCCGGCGTTCACAAGGGATGGCGTAGGGTAGTGCCCTCTCCCGAGCCCATATCAATCCTTGAAAGGGGAATTATCCAGGATCTCGTACGAAATGGTGCACTTGTGATAGCTTCCGGCGGTGGTGGAATTCCCGTTAAAAAAGAGAATGATGGTAGCTATTCCGGGGTGGATGCTGTTATCGATAAAGATCGTGCCGGTTTTTGCCTCGCCCAGGTAGTATCCGCCGATATTCTCATGATTCTTACCGATGTGGAGAAGGTCTGCATCAATTTCAATAAACCGAACCAGCAGGAGCTTGGTAAAATTACGGTGACCGAGGCAAAGGCTTACATGGCAGAGGGACATTTCCTTGCGGGAAGTATGGGACCAAAGGTTGAGGCGGCGGTCCGGTTCGCCTCATGGAGTGGAAAGGAAGCGATTATTACCAGTTTGGATAAGGCATTGGATGCCATTGAAGGGAAAACGGGGACGCACATACGGGCCTGAGGTTCCGTATGTTTTCCTTTGAGTGACATGGTAGGGGTAGGGACGCCGGATGATCGGCGTCCCTTTTTTATGGGAAGCTGAGGGGAAAGAAATTGCGCGGCCCACTGGAAAATGCTACACTGGGGCCACCGAAAACTGGAAGTGAAAGAGGTATAGGTCCGATGAATACAATTGCACATGAACTGAACGATCGTTTGGAAGGAAGTACTGCGTATCGGCTCTTGTCCGATTTTGGAAAACGGTTTTACTTTCCAAAGGGGATCGTTGCTCAATCCGCAGAGGCAAAGCAGAAAGCCCACCGCTTTAATGCAACGGTAGGAATGGCCACAAAAGGGCCCGTACCGATGTACCTGAAGGGAATCAAGGATCTTGTTCCGGGAATCGAGGAACAGGAGATATTTCCCTATGCTCCGACCCCCGGTGTCCCCGAGCTTCGTAAGCTGTGGAGAAGCGAAATGGACCGGAAGAATCCCTCTCTCAAGGGAAAGAACACGAGTCTTCCCCTTGTTACCAGCGGCCTAACCCACGGAATTTCCGTTGTTTCTGACCTTTTTCTCGACGAAGGGGACAGCATCGTTGTGCCCGATATGTTCTGGGGCAATTATCGTCTGATATTCGAGGGCAGAAACAAGGCAAAGATCCTCTCATTTCCCTTTTTCAATGATGAAGGCGGGCTCCATGTTTCCGCCCTTAAAGATACCCTCGAATCGGTCGAGGGGGATACGGTGGCCCTCATCCTCAATTTTCCGAACAACCCCACCGGTTACAGTCCCACCGAACGTGAGGCCGACCAGATCGTGGCCGTTCTCAAGAGCCTTGCCGATGAGGGAAAGAAGGTCCTGTGCATTACCGATGATGCCTATTTCGGTCTTTTCTATGAAAAGGGAACCTGCACCGAGTCGCTTTTCGCACGACTTGCCGATCTTCACGAGAATATTTTTGCCGTGAAGGTGGACGGAGCAACCAAGGAGGAGTTCGCCTGGGGCTTTCGGATCGGTTTTATTACCTATGCCGGTCATGGAATGAGTGGCGATCAGTATGAGGCTTTGGAAAAGAAAACCATGGGAGCCATTCGATCATCCATCAGTAATTCGAGTAAGATCGCTCAGAGCCTCTTGCTTCGGGGCATGAAAGAGCCGGGCTATCTCGATCAAAAGCAGGAGGCTTTTTCCATCCTTGAGGCCAGATACCGCAAGGTTCGTGAGCTTGTCGGCCGTTTTCCCTCGGATGCGCCGCTTCAGCCCCTTCCCTTTAACAGTGGTTATTTCATGACGTTTGTCTATAAAGGCAACAGTGAAAAACTCCGGCTTCACCTTTTGGACAAGTACGGAGTCGGGACCATATCGATTCAGGAGAAGTATCTCAGGATCGCCTATTCCAGTGTGGAGATCGAGAACCTTGAAGAACTCTACCAGACGATACTGAAGGCGGCCGGTGAGGTGCTGTAGTACGCCATGGATTTGAAACTCAAGATCTACTTTGTGGATGAAGAGGGTGAAAAGTTTATGGGCGCCGGGGTCCTCTGGCTTTTAGAGGGGATCCGGCGCCACGGTTCCATCCGGAAAGCGGCTAAAGAGATGAACCTTTCCTACGCCAAGGCCCATATGATGATGCGCAGGTTGGAGGAGTCCCTGGGCAGACAGGTCTTAAGCCGACGCAAGGGGGGCGAGGCCCGGGAGGGGGCGGTTCTTACCGAGTACGGCGAAGGGTTCGTTGAAACCTATCTCACCTTTGAAAATGAAATAAAGCATTTCTCAAAGGGAAGTTTCGCTAAATTTGTCGCCAGGATGGACGAACGCTTTCCCGAATAATACTTTTATTCTACGATCCGCTCTTTTTCACTCGGCAATAATCACTTCAATACCCAGATCCTGAAATTGCTCGATGTCGGCTTTTGAGATTCCCTGGTCGGTAATCAGATAGTCGATACAGTCCAGCCCTCCCAAAAGGGCAAAGGCGGTCTTTCCTATTTTTGTTGAATCGGCGAGGAGGTAGACGGTTTCTGCAGCGTCTATCATGGCTCGTTTTACAGGGAGATCGCTGAATCCTGGATACATTAGACCTGCTTTCAAGGATATTCCCGCTGTTGCAAGAAACAGCTTGTCGACGAAGGTGTTTGCAATAAACTCCGCCGCCTTTTCTCCGGTGAGGGAAAGGGTCGGTGCCTTGAATTCTCCTCCTGTAAGATGCACTTCATGGCTCGGTTCGGCACCAAGCAGGAGGGTGATATTCAAGCTGTTGGTAATGACCTTCAGATTCTTCCTGGCCACGATATTTTTTGCCGCCTCGGTTACCGTGGAGCCCGAGTCAAGGATGATGGCGTCTCCGTCGTGAATGAATTCGGCGGCCTTTTTCCCGATCGATATTTTCTTGTCGAGATTTTCCATATGGTGGAGTGATAGCTCTTTTACGCCCTTTGAAAAGTCCTTTAAAAAAGCACCACCATGATCCCTTATGATCTCTCCGTCGCTCTCCAGTTTCATAAGGTCCTGGCGAATAGTCGGTTCCGTGACCCCAAAGGTTTCGCTAAGGTAACTTACCCTTGCACTCCCGTTTTCTCGAATAAGCTCAATGATCTTCTGTCGGCGTTGTTCGGCGAGCATCTCGGCTATAATGTCCTTATTGTCTGTTTCCACAAAGCATAGGCCTCAAGGGATGAAGGGTTGGCTTTCGGCTTGTGGTCGACAGAATTGTAGGGTATTGCCGCGATTTCATCAATACTCGAAAAAATTCCTGCACCGAGAGCTGCAAGCACGCCTGCTCCAAGGGCGGATGCCTCTTTTACGTCGATGACTGTTACCGGCACTTGCAATAGTGAAGCTATCAGCGAGAGGGTGAAGTTGCTGACTGTCAGTCCTCCGTCTGCCTTGAGACTTCGAAGCGTTATGCCGCTGTCGGCTTCCATTGCCGTTATCACATCCTTAATCTGGAAGGCAATCGATTCGAGTCCCGCTCGAACCACATGGGCCTTGGTACTTGCGAAGGTAAGACCGGCAATCATCCCCTTCTGATCCATCTTCCAATAGGGGGCTCCCAAGCCTGAGAAGGCCGGGATGAGGCATACGCCGTCGCTGCTTGTTACACTTTCGGCCAAGATATCGGAATCGCGGCTCTCGTCGAAAAGTCCGAGTTGATCGCGCATCCACGTTATGGTCGATCCGCAGGAGACAATAATACCTTCAAGGGCGTAGTCGACCCTGTCACCTGTACTCCAGCATATGGTCGCAACCATGCCGTTTTTCGAAACCGGACGCTGTGAACCGGTATTCATGAGGATAGAGGATCCTGTCCCCAGGGTAACCTTGGCGTTGCCCGAAGAGAAACAGCGTTCACCGAAGGCTGCGGCGTGGGAATCGCCTATCATCGCGCTGATGGGAATGGGGGAGGAGAAAACCCCTTCGAAATCACTTGTACCGAATATCCGTGAAGAGGGGCCGAGTTCCGGAAGCCGTAAGCCCTCTGCGGAAAGAAGCGCAATCATCTCTTCGTCCCAGCTTAGAGCGTCGAGATTCATGAAGAGGGTTCTGGAGGCATTGGTAAAGTCGCTTGCATACACTCCTCCGGTAAGTCTGAAAAGTAACCAGCTATCCACCGTCCCGAAGAAGGCCTTGCCAGCGTGTACCTGTTCGGCAATATCTTTCTCCTGCTCCAGTATGGCCGTCAGTTTTGTTCCCGAAAAATAGGGATCGATGATAAGCCCTGTTCGCCGGGTAAGAATGTCACCGTATCCTTCCTCCTCAAGCCTGGAGCAGACGGCAACCGACCTTTTACACTGCCAGACCACGGCAGGGCGAAGGGGCTTTCCCTTACGATCCCAGAGAAGGAAGGTTTCTCTCTGGTTTGAGATACCGCAGCAGCGAATGGCCCTTCTATCTCCACCTTCCTCTTCGTATTGCCTCACTGCAGCTTCCACCGCCTGTATAACCGATCGATAGAGCTCCTCGGGATCTTGCTCAACAAATCCCGCCTGTGGATAACTCTGCCTGGTGGCCACGGTCGCCTTGGCCATCAGCTTCCCGCTTAGGCTGAATAGAATAGCTTTGGAGCCGCTGGTTCCCTGGTCGATGGAGAGAAGTGCAGCTTCCTTCATTAATCGTCCTTCCTTGTTTGCCGGAGAAATGTATGTGTTGCCGCCACTATTCCTTCGCTGTCGAGCTGATACGCTTTTTGAATAGCCGGAACGGGACTTGCGGGGGCAAACTGACCCTCGGGTATCGCAAGCCGCTTGAGTATGGCCGACAGCCCGTTTTCCGCAATCACTTCCGCCGCAAGGCTCCCTATTCCCCCATGGGCGGAGTGTTCTTCCACGGTAAGGACCCTGCCGCAGCTTGCTATCACCGCTGAAAGAGCCCCCCGGTCTATGGGGCGAATGGAGGATATTCCGACGACTGCCGCATTAATGCCCTCGGATGCGAGGCGTTCGGCCGCGGCAAGGCCTGCATGAGAGGCGGTACCGAGACAGATGATTGCAAGATCACAATCGTCCCCGCTTCCGCCTCTATGGAAGGTCAGGGCCCCGGGTTTGAAGTTTTCCGATGTGCCCGGCAGGTTTTCGCAGCTGAAGGAATCGAGACGAATGTAGGCTGGTCCCTCATGGGAAAGGAGGTAGTGAAAGAGGGCACGGACCTCTCTCGGATCCTGGGGGGTAAAGATCGTAATATTTCCAAAACCTCTCATGACCGATATGTCATCGATACAGTGGTGGGTCGGACCGAGGGGACCATAGGCAAAGCCGGGATTGAGCCCGACAAGCTTCACGTTGGTATTTGAGTAGCAGATATCGTTCTTGACCTGCTCGTTTGATCGGCCGATTAGAAAAGGGGCTGCATTCGCTGTTATCGGAATCATTCCTCCCAGGGCCATCCCCGCCGCCGCACCAATCAGATTTTGTTCCGCAATACCGACATTCACCACCTTCTCCGGAAATTTTTCCTGA
The DNA here is from genome assembly GCF_000143985.1 of Sediminispirochaeta smaragdinae DSM 11293. Lineage (GTDB taxonomy): Bacteria > Spirochaetota > Spirochaetia > DSM-16054 > Sediminispirochaetaceae > Sediminispirochaeta > Sediminispirochaeta smaragdinae. Next base: position 1,074,121 of record NC_014364.1, read on the forward strand.
AAGGGTTGTATTTTTGATGTTGAAGTCGAGTCGCTCACCATGACCACAAGGTTTTTGCCCTTTTCGGCCTCTTCTGTCATTACTTCGACCATTGTTTCTCGTAATCCCGCTTTCATTTTATTCCAACTCCTTGATTGCGGCAAACACTTCGTTACCCACTGGAATTCTGTGGTGCCAGGATGCCTTATCTTCAATAAACGATATCCCTTTGCCCTTTGTGGTTCGGGCGATAATGAGTTTCGGCCGATTATTTCCTGCCTCGAGGCTGGCAAAGCATTCCAGTAGTGACTGGGGATCATTTCCATCGGTCTGATGTACCTCGAAGCCGAAAGCCTTCCACTTATCGGCCAGGGGCTCAAGCCCCATGATTTTTTCGGTACGATCGGCAAGCTGCAGGGTGTTTCGGTCGATGATTGCCGTGAGATTGTCCAGCTTGTAATGACTTGCCGCCATGGCAGCCTCCCAGTTCGAGCCTTCGCCCAGTTCCCCATCTCCGAGCAATACATAGCTTTTCCAACTCTTGTTTTGCTTTTTGGCTGCGAGAGCAAGCCCCACGCCTACCGGGAGACCGTGGCCGAGGGCTCCTGTATTCAACTCCACTCCGGTTGTTTTTTGCCTGACGGGATGTCCCGGTAATTTCGAATCCGCCTGCAAATAGGTTTGCAGCAGTTCTTCTTCGATGAATCCGGCTTCGGCAAGGGTGCAATAATAGCCTCCGGCTCCATGTCCCTTACTGAGGATAAAACGATCCCTATCCGGGTCATCAGGCCTTTCGTTGTCGACATTCAGGATATGAAAGTAGAGGGTCGCCAGGATGTCGACCTCGGAAAGATCCGTACCTGTATGGCCTGCCCCCGCATGAGCATTCATTTCTATGATTTTTTTTCTGATACTACGTGCTTTTATGGCTATTTCGGAGTGAGACAGCCGGTATTTGTTTTTCATATAGCCTCCATATAGGTGAAAGATAGCATAGTATACGAAAGTAGTCAAAGAAAAAAAATATATAAAACAAAGTAAAACAAAATAAAAACAAGTAATTAAAGAAAAAAACAGAAAATTAATGTTTGACAGCTGAGTTATGTCGTGTTAAAACGTAAGTGTTATCCAAAACCAGATTATCAGGAGGATGAAAAGGTGAAAAAGACGGCGATAATTTTTCTTTTGCTAACGTTTATGACCGTTGGATTGTGGGCATCCGGAGATCAGGAGGCGAAATCGGAAAAAAAGGGTAATACCATCTTTATTATTACACCTTCCCACGACAACCCCTTTTTCAAAACCGAAGCTGTGGCCGCCGATGACGAGGCAAAGAAAATGGGATACGCAACAACGGTGCTTTCCCATGATGACGATGCAAACCTGCAGGATCAGCAGTTCGATACCGCCATTGCCGCCGGTGCACTGGCTATCATCGTGGACAATGCAGGTGCGGATGCAACGATCGGTCCCGTGAGACGGGCAAAAGAGGCGGGGATCCCCAGCTTTCTTATCGACCGCGAGATCAATGAAACAGGCCTTGCCGTCAGTCAGATCGTATCGAACAACTACCAGGGAGCGGTTATCGGTGCCGAAAAATTCGTCGAACTGATGGGTGAGGAAGGAAAGTTTGTAGAGCTGGTCGGCAAAGAATCCGACACCAATGCGGGTATCCGGTCAAAGGGGTATCACGAGATTCTCGACCAATATCCGGCCCTTGAGATGGTTGCCAGGCAGAGTGCAAACTGGAGTCAAACCGAAGCCTATGAAAAGATGGAATCGATCCTGCAGGCCAACCCCGATATCAAAGGTGTTATCTGCGGTAATGATACCATGGCAATGGGAGCTATGGCCGCGTTAAAGGCTGCGGGTATGGGCGATGTTATCGTTGTCGGCTTCGACGGATCAAATGATGTACGTGATTCCATCCTTGCGGGCGACATCAAGGCTACCGTTCTCCAAACCTGTGCATATAATGCACGCCTTGCCGTTCAGCAGGCAGACAAATACATCGAGACAGGTTCGACAGGTGCCCCCGAAAAACAGCTTACCGACTGCGTACTCATCGACAGCAGCAATGCGAAAAAATTGGACAATTTCGTACTGGAGCAGTAGCATAATCGAAAAGTTCTAACCATCTTCCGGGTCGGGGAGGTCCCGACCCGGTTTGACATCACCAAGAGGAGCGCATTGTGCACATGAAGATAAGAGATTCAGCCCCGCCGGTCTTCGGTCTTATGCTCGTCGTTTTTTTGACGTTCGGCAGCGGCTGTACCATCGTACGACACGATGATGATCAGAAGGAAGAGGATGGCGAGATTTCTATCTATTTCGACACCGGGGAATTCGATGCAACAGTCTATGTCGATTCGATTTGGAATGAGCGTGTTTTGCCCCGAATCAGGGAGCAGGCCGTGGAAGCCGACACCCTCTTCGGCATGCTGAAGGAAGAACCTGATACGGCCATCGAGAAATACGGATATCGAATCGAGATTACCGCCCCCTTTAATTTTATGGTAAGCGGTACGGCAAAGGTTATATCGGTCAACACCGAGTCGGCTGCATCCACCATCTCTCTTGATCTCACCGGTCCCGATGGCAAGCCGGTCGAAATTCAGATAGGCCCTGTTATGAAGGGCACAGCCGTTCGGGACTCGATGGATTTTATTAATTTTGATGATTTTACCAATCAGCTGGAATTCGCCAATGTCTCCCGCGAGCTGAACAACAAGATAAAGGCCGTGGTGCTGAATGATCTTGATCGTGAAGCGCTTCAGGGAAAAATGGTCGATTTTCTCGGTGCCTTCCAGTGGGTGGAAGGCAAGAGCATCCTTATCACTCCCGTGGAACTAAAGCCGGAGGAATAGGAATGGCGAAACAGGAACGAGACGAGATTATCCTTCAGGCAAAGGGAATCTACAAGAAATACCCTGGAACGATTGCCCTGAGTAACGTTGATTTTAATGTATATCGGGGAAAGGTGAATGTCCTTGTGGGGGAAAACGGTGCGGGAAAATCAACCTTGATGAAGATTCTTGCGGGAGTTGAACAGCCAAGTTCCGGCGAGATTTTCCTAAAAAGTGAACAATGCCGTTTTTTCTCTCCGAACGATGCTGCGGACAGGGGAATTTCCATTATATATCAGGAGATGAATCTCTTTCCCAATCTCAATGTCAGCGACAATATTTTCATTGCAAGGGAAAAGATTAAAAAGGGCGGACGGGTGGATTACGACTCTCAGGAGGAGTTTACCGCTTCACTCATGAAAAAGCTGAAGCAGGATATCGGTCCCCGGGTCTTGGTGAGTTCTCTGAGGATCGGCCAGCAGCAGATTGTGGAGATTGCCAAGGCCCTTGCCCAGAATGCAGAGATTCTTATCATGGATGAGCCGACCTCGGCCCTTTCCACAAGTGAGGTCGATATACTGTTCGAGATGATCGATGAACTGAAGGCCCACGGGGTTACCATCGTCTATATATCGCATAGGTTGGAAGAGCTCTTGCAGATTGGCGATTATATTACCGTTCTGCGGGATGGGCGCCTTGTTACGGAAACCACGATGGCCTCCATCGATCTTCAGTGGATTGTTAAGCAGATGGTGGGCGGAGAGGCGGATGAGATTTTTACCGGAGAGGCCCATGCCCTTGGTGATACGATTCTTGAGTGTAAACACATCTATCTCCCCCGAGAGGGAGAGGGGTACAGTGTCCGCGATGTTTCCTTTGAGCTCCATGCCGGTGAAATCCTCGGCATCTACGGCTTAGTGGGAGCGGGCCGGTCTGAACTGCTTGAGACGCTCATTGGAGAGCATCCGGAGGCTGCCGGTGAGGTATATCTCAAGGGAGAAAAAATCGTAAGCAGCACCATCACCGGAAGAATTCGGGATGGGTTTGCGCTTATCCCCGAGGACCGGCAGCGAGAAGGTCTGGTCCCCACCATGTCAGTGGCGGATAATATGACCCTGGCAAGTCTGTTTCGCCTTGCAATAAGGGGAATCCACCTTCGAAAGAGGGATGAACAGGAAGAGGTCGACCACCTTATTCATGAGATGTCCCTGAAGACCGCCGGTTCCGCGGTTCTGGTGAGCAGCCTTTCCGGCGGTAATCAGCAAAAGGTCGTGATAGGAAAGAGCCTTCTGACCCAGCCCCAGATTCTTTTAATGGACGAGCCTACACGGGGAATCGATGTAGCAGCCAAGGGTGAAGTTTTTTCCATCATGAACAGACTTGCCAAGCAGGGACTCGGCATCATCTTTGTCACCAGCGAAATCAGGGAGCTGCGTGCGATTTCCGATCGCATTCTCGTTATGTCGAAGGGAGCGGTGACTGGTGTCTTCCCCCGGGAGGAGGCCAGTGAAGAGGCCCTTGTCGAGGCTTCGGCCGTGGGGCACATCACCACCGCTGTCCGGGAAGGCCGGAACTAAACGAAGAGGAGTACCATGAAAAACAATAAACAGAATATCTCGATCGGTATGATTCTGATGCAGGCGCGCACCTTTATCGCTTTGTTCATTCTTACCGTTGCCTTTACGTTGCTGTTGTCGAATCGGGGGATTAATTTCCTTTCGCCGATAAACCTCCTTACCGTCACGAAGCATGTGGCGATTACGGCAATCCTTGCCATCGGCATGACTTTTGTCATCATCACCGGAGGGATCGACCTCTCCGTCGGTTCCATTGTCGGCCTTTGCGGCATGATTGCGGGAGGTTTGATCCATGAGGGCCTAAATCTTCCGATGTTTCACATGACGATCTACTATCATGTATGGGTTATTATCATTCTGACCCTGATCCTCGGTACCTTGATCGGACTTGTCAACGGTCTTGTAATAACCCGCTTCAATGTTGCCCCATTTATTGGAACCCTCGGTATGATGTACATTGCCAGGGGCTTTGCCAACATCCGCTCCGGCGGCGCCACCTTTCCCAACCTTCAGGGCCAGGCGCGGCTTGGAAACACCGGATTTCCTTTCCTCGGTGCAGGAAAGATCATCGGCATTCCCGTTTCAATCTGGATTCTGATCATCGTCCTTGCCATTGGTATCTATGTGGCCAAAAAGACACCTCTGGGCAGACACATCTACGCCATCGGGGGCAACGCCAGGGCCGCAAGGTTGTCCGGGGTAAAGGTGAAGCGAATAACCACGATTGTCTACGCCTTTTCCGGCTTCTGTTCGGCCATCGTGGGACTTATCATCGCATCGCAGCTTGTCGCCGCCCATCCTGCAACCGGTGAAACCTATGAGATGTCTGCAATCGCGGCGGCTGTTCTCGGCGGTACCAGCCTCTCGGGAGGTATCGGGACCATCGGTGGTACCATCATCGGTGCCTTTGTCATGGGGGTCCTGGGCGACGGTTTGGTGATGATGGGCGTCTCTGAGTTTTGGCAGAATGTTATCAAGGGAGTCGTTATTGTTGCAGCTGTTATCTTCGATCAGATGCAGCAGCAGATGAAGGCACGTTCGTCGGTTTCTCTGACCGGCGGCGAAACAAAGAAAGGTGAGGAGGCTGAGATCGCATGAAAATAATGGAAAAGAAGCTTACATTCGGAATCATTCCCGCTACACGGAATATCTTCAATGCCGAGCTTGCCCTGGCCGACCGCAGGGCGCTTCTAGAGATCCTTGATAGGACCGGCTACGGCTATGTGATTCCCGATGAGGGGCAGACCACCAGCGGCTGCATCGAGACTTACAGGGATGCAAAACTCTGCGCCGAACTCTTCGACGGACATCGGGGTGATATCGACGGAGTCATCGTCATACTACCCAATTTTGGTGATGAGTTAGGGGTTGTGAATACCCTGACCATGGCAGATCTTAAGGTTCCTGTGCTGGTTCAGGCCGCAAATGATGAAAACGATAAAGTCGGTATCCTTCAGCGCAGAGATTCCTTTTGCGGGAAGATATCGGTATGCAATAATCTCTACCAGTACGGTATCGATTTTACCGACACGACCCACCATACCTGTGATCTCCGAAGCGATGAATTCCTTGCCGACCTTCACCGCTTTGCCGCCGTTTGTCGTACGGTTCGTGGCCTGCGAAAAGCCCGTATCGGGGCCATCGGAGCACGACCTGCCGGGTTCCAAACGGTCCGTTTTTCGGAGAAGCTGCTGCAGGCATCCGGTATAACGGTGGTGCCGATAGATCTCTCCGAGATCCTTGCTTCAGCCCGTTTCCTTAAAACTTCCGATCCTGCGGTGAAATCGATGCGGGAGGCCATAGGGGCCTATGGTAAGATTCCAAAGAGTATTTCCGAGGAGCATATCCTGCTTCAGACCCGTTTCTCTGTTGCCGTGAATCGCTTCATGGAGGAAAACGAATTGGATGCCAGTGCCATACAGTGCTGGGACTCCCTGGAGTACAATTACGGCTGTGCCTCCTGCCTGACCATGAGTATGATGGGAGAGAAGCAAAAGCCCTCTGCCTGTGAGATGGATGTTGCCGGTGCTGTCTCTATGTATACCCTTTTGCTTGCATCCGGGAATCCTCCGGGATTCCTCGACTGGAATAACAATTTCGATTACGACGCCGATACCTGTGTCTGTACCCACTGTTCAAACTATCCGAAGAGTTTCATGGGAAGCGAGCTGGAGATCTCCAACCTCGACATTCTCGGTAATACCATTGGACCCGACCGCTGTTTTGGTGCAATCAAGGGAAAGGTTGCCCCAGGAGATTTTACCTTCTTTCGAATTTCCACCGATGATCGCAGAGGTGTGATAAAATCCTATCTGGGTGAGGGAGCCTTTACCGACGATCCCTACGGCATGGACGGGGGCATTGCAGTCTGTAAGGTCAAAAATTTGAACAACCTGCTTCGCCACATCACACGGAATGGCTTTGAGCATCATATTGCCATGAGCCGGGGGCTTGTCGCCGATATCATTGAGGAAGCGACGGGGCGTTATCTCGGCTGGGAGCTGTATCGTCACGAATAGGGTAGGAAGCACGAGGAGGTTAGTATGCTGAAGGGTATTCCCAAGATCATCCCCCCTGATCTTTTGAAAATTTTGATGGAGATGGGACATGGGGATGATCTTGTCATCGGAGACGGGAACTTTCCCCATGCCTCATGCGCAAAGCGGCTTGTACGCTGCGACGGGCACAATGTGCCCGAGGTGCTTGATGCGATTCTCCGGCTTTTCCCTCTTGATACCTTTGTAGAAAAACCGGCGGGGCTCCTCGAGGTGGTTGCCGGCGATTCGACAAAGCCGAAACGGTGGGATGAGTTTCGGACTATCGTAAAACGCCACCATACAGACTTTACCGATTTTGAGTATATTGAGCGCTTTGCCTTCTACGAACGGGCCAAATCCGCATACGCAGTGGTTTCCACCGGTGATCAGGCGCTGTACGCATGCATCATACTCAAGAAAGGGGTCCTTCCCGGAGAATAAAAGGGCGGGGTCTTCTTTTTATAGAAAGGAGACCCCGATTTTTGCGTATTCTTCGATCATTGAATCCGGCCAGATACTTGCCTGAACCTCTCCGATGTGCATCTTATGAAGCAGTAACATACAAAGCCTGCTCTGGCCTATTCCTCCCCCGATGGAGAGGGGCATGGAGCCGTCGATAACACCCCGGTGGAAGCTCCAGGAGAGCCGCTCTTCCTGGCCCATCTCCCTGAGCTGAGCCTTTAGCGATTCCGGGGAGACACGAATCCCCATGGATGAGAGTTCCATGGCCCGTCCCCTGGTGTGATCAAAGACAATGATGTCGCCGTTTAGCCCCTGATAGCCGTCGCTGTTTTCGGTGATCCAGTCGTCGTAGTCGGCGGCCCTCAGATCGTGGGGCTTACCCGATGCAAGTTTTGCACCGATACCGATGAGAAAGAAAGCTCCATACTCCTTTGCAGCCAGCTCCTCACGTTCTTTTGGGGTATGTTCCGGCCATCGTTTTTCCAATTCGGCGGAGTGGATGAAGGTAATCTGGTGAGGCATTCGAGGTTCGATAATGGGAAATGCTTCGTGGACAATCTGCTCTGTCTTTTTCATTGCAAGATAGATCGAACGTACCGTTTCCTTGAGGTAGTCAAGATTTCGATATTCGGGGGTGATGCGTTTTTCCCAGTCCCACTGGTCGACGTAGATACTGTGGATTTCGCTGACATCCTCATCCTTTCGTATCGCATCCATATCGGTGTACAGGCCCGTATCCGGAGCAAAGCCGTACCTGGAAAGGGCCATTCTTTTCCATTTTGCAAGGCTATGTACGATTTCGATGTTAGCCGGGCGGTGTTTGACGCGAAAACTGACCGGTTCCTGGGTTCCTGCAAGATCGTCTTGAAGACCGTCTCCCACCTCGAGGAATTTGGGGGCGCTGACCCTCTGCAGATCGAGTCCTCTGGACAGCTCCTGCTCAAAGGTATCCTTGATCAGCTTAATACCGCGTTCGGTGGCCATTAATCCCAACTGTTGTTTATATCCGTCGATCATAATAGGGATATTGTAGCGAAGCTCTCGCTTCTCGCCAACTACGACAGGCTTAAACAGCAAGTTCCTATGCGCTTTTTTTGAACTGGCCAAAGGGTACCCTTTGTGGTATGTTGACTTAATTCCTAAGAAAAGGAGATGGCATGGCACTGATAAGCTGGAATGAAAGTTTAAGTGTGGGAGTAGACACCTTCGATGATCAGCATAAAGTCTTGATTGGTCATTTGAATGCCCTTCATGACGCGATGCGTAACGGAAAGAGCAATGAGATCATCACGAAGGTTCTTGATGGACTCGTAAAATATACTGTCTACCATTTTACCTCCGAAGAGAAGGCCTTTGAGCAATATGATTATCCTGACGCTGATAAGCATAAGGCCGAACATCAATTCTTCACACAAAAGGCAATCGATCTTCAAAAGCAATTTCAGGCAGGCAAGCTTTTTATTTCGGTGGATGTCCTGAATTTCCTCATGGATTGGGTGCAAAACCACATTCTGGGCAGCGATGCCGCCTACCGTAGTTTTTTTGCCGGGAAAACGGTGAAAGCGGAAGAATAAGGGGCTGCCCGTTTAAAAAAAGTTGCTTCCGTCAGGAAGTCATCATTATAATTGTAGTATTATTTGTTCTCTGATAAGGAGGCGTGCAATGTCGCTTACACTTACATGGCTTGGGCATGCAAGTTTTCTGGTCTTTGGCTCGAAAACCGTTTATATCGATCCGTGGAAGATTGAAGGAGAACCCCACGACGCCGACGTAATCCTCATAAGTCATTCCCATTACGATCATTTTTCAATCGACGACATCAAGGCCCTGCGAAGGGATAATACCGAGATCGTTGCGTCTGCCGATGTTGTCGAGGAACTTGGGTATGGAATGGCCGTCAAGCCGGGAGATTCGGTCACGGTTTCCGGTTCCATAGCTATTACGGCCGTTCCTGCCTACAATCTCGAAAAAGAGTTTCATCCGCGTGAGAAGCAGTGGCTTGGTTTTATTCTTTCCATGGAAGGCAAAAAGGTCTATTACGCGGGTGATACCGACCTCATAGAGGAGATGGGAGGACTCGACGGTATCGATTTGGCCCTTTTGCCGGTAGGTGGTACCTTTACCATGGATGCGGAGGAGGCCGCCAAGGCCGCGAAAGCGATAGCACCCTCCATGGTAGTCCCTTATCATTGGGGAGACATTGTCGGTACGCGAAAAGATGCCCAGCGTTTTCTTAAGTCGATTTCCTGTAAGGGTACACTGTTAAAAAACGAGGAGAGTATTACGCTTTAAATAGAAACCTGAATACCAGTCCGGCAAGAGAGAGCCATATCACGATAAAAAGGACGGCGAAAAACCATCTCTTTTTAAGCTGAGGCGGCTCTCTTTCCGCCCGTTCCCTTGCAGCTTTCATGACATCGTTTGGAATGGTTTTGATGGTAAGTGCTATGAGGGCCGGAAGGATGAAAAGATCATCCACATAACCAAGGACGGGGATGAAATCGGGAACCAAGTCAATGGGGCTAAGGGCGTAGGCAAGGGTAAGAAACATCAGCAGCTTCGGCAAAAGTGAGAGCCCCGGTTCTTGTACGAGATAGGCAATGGCGCCTATCTCTTTTTTTAGCCGAAGGGCTCGTTGTTTCAGCTTCGCCGAAGCTTTCATGTACTTCCTGTCAGGGGGCAACCCGTTTCCTGTCCCGGGGAAAGAGCGATGCCTCTTTGATGCTGGAGAGCCCAAGGACCTTCTGGGTGAAACGCTCAAGGCCGATGGCAAATCCTCCGTGGGGGGGCGCACCGTACTTGAACACCTCGAGGTAGCCTGCAAGACCTGCCGGATCAAGACCGAAACGTTTGATGTTTTCCACCAGCATATCGTATTCGTTGATCCTTCGGCTCCCCGACGTTATCTCGAGTCCCCGGAAAAGAAGGTCGAAGCTCATGGTTTTCATGCCGTCGGGGTAGGTGTAGAAGGGGCGTTTTTTTCTGGGAAAGGCGTTTACGAAAACCAGCTCGACGCCATGTTTTTCAAGGGCCCATTCGCACAATTCCCGTTCACCTTCGGGATTGAGTTCGAAAACCCGCTTGCCGAGTCGTTCGGAGAGGATTGCCTTTGCCTCGTCGTGGCTGATCCTGGGGATATGGTCCAGGGCCTCCTGACTTGGTACGCTGGCACCCCACTGTTCCAGAATCGATCCGTCGTATTCGGCAATACGGCCGAAGATATGCTTGAGGATCCCCGTTTCCAGATCCATAAGGTCCTGATCACTCTCGATGAATCCCATTTCCACATCGAGGCTGACGTACTCGTTTAGGTGTCGCGGCGTGTCGTGTTTTTCGGCCCGGTAGGCTGCGCCGATTTCAAAGACCCGTTCCATACCGGAGGCGACCATGGTCTGCTTGTAGAGCTGTGGACTCTGGGCAAGATATACCTTGCGGTCGAAGTACTCAACCTCGAAAAGCCCTGTTCCTCCCTCTGAACCACTGCCGATCAGCTTGGAACTTTTAATTTCGGTAAAATCCTGACTGCGAAGATATTCGGCGAAATAGGCGAGGATATTGGACTGAAGGTGAAAGATTGAGCGGATCTTGGGGTTCCGAAGGCTGATGACCCGGTTGTCGAGGATCGCCTCGATGCCCAGCTTGTCGGGGTCGCCGTTTACCTGGATCGGAAGATCGGCTGCCGCACGGGAGAGGACCTTCATGGTCGAGACCTGTATTTCATAGCCGTCGGGAGCTTTCTTGTTTTCCTGCACCGTTCCTTCGACGGACACTACAGATTCCAGGGTTACGTCGGGAGCTGATTCAAAAACCAATTGAACCATACCGCTTCGGTCCCTGAGCATGATGAAACAGACCCCGCCGAGGTCGCGAATACGGTGAATCCAGCCCTTTACCTCAACTTCCTGTCCATTACTGCCCGCTATATCTTTGCATAAAACTCTCATACTATTTCTCCCTTCACATATGAAGTAATTAAGGCCTTTGCGGTTTCAGGGTCCGCCCTTCCGCCGGTTTCTTTCATGACCTGGCCCATGAAAAAGCCGAGGACCTTTGTCTCTCCTTGTTTGAGCTGCTCCGCTGCCGAGGGATTCGCGTCCACGGCCCTCTTTACGACAGGAAGGATTTTCGATGTGTCGTCGAGGGCCTTCCATCCCCGTTCGGCGATCAGCCCTTCCGGATCATGCTCTTCCTCGAAAAGCAGCGCAACCATCTTTTTGGCGATGGGACCGTGTATCTCTCCATTGTCAAGAAGCCTGAGCACGGTCGCCAGTTTTTCAGGTGAAAGCCTGCTTTCCTCAAGGGGGGTTCCGCTTTTGTTGACGAGGGCCGCAAGATCGCCGGACATCCAAAAGTAAAGATGCTGGGCCTCGGTCCCGGCCGCAACTGCCGTCTCAAAGTAGTCTGCTCTTGCCTTCTCTTCACAAAGGTAGGAGGCTTGCTCGTCTGTCAGGGAAAAAGCTGCCTCCATGCGCTTCTGACGATCAAGGGGAAGTTCCGGCAGGCTTTCCACAACTCTGCGGAAAAAATCTTCGCCGGGACGATAGGGAGGCAGATCGGGCTCCGGGAAATAACGGTAGTCCTTGGACTCTTCCTTGCGCCGCATCACCACGGTAATGTCCTTGTTTTCGTTCCAGAGCCGTGTCTCCTGGTCTACGCTTCCTCCGGCTTCGACAATACCGATTTGCCGTTCCTTCTCATATTCGAGGGCGAGGCGAACGAAGCGGCTGGAGTTGATGTTTTTGAGTTCCACCTTGGTTCCCAGGCCTGCTCCGTGGGTGTTTATCGATATATTTGCGTCGCATCTGAGGTTTCCCTCTTCCATGTTTCCGCGGGAAACCCCGATGGTCCGTACCAGTGTGCGAAAATAGCGGAGAAAGGCCTCGGTTTCCTCTCCGCTACGAAGATCGGGTTCGGTGACGATCTCAAGCAGCGGTGTTCCCGCCCTGTTGTAGTCCAAAAGGGACATATCACCGGCATGGATCATCTTCCCCGCATCCTCCTCAAGGTGGACATCGTGGATGCGGACCCTGTGTTCTTCTCCCTGGAAGGGGAAGATTACCTCGCCGTTGATGCCGACCGGATCGGCAAACTGGCTGATCTGATAATTTTTCGGCATATCGGGATAGAAGTAGTTTTTCCGTTCAAAGATTGCTGCTTCCGCACGCTTGCATTTGAGGGCACCGACCACCTGGTAGGCCATAAACAGTGCATCGGTATTAAGGATCGGCAGGGTTCCGGGATAACCAAGACAGACGGGACAGACGTTGGTGTTTGGTTCGTCCCCGTAGTTATTGGAGCAGCCGCAAAATACCTTTGTTTTCGTCAGCAACTGGATATGAATTTCAAGTCCGATAAAGGTGTCGTACATGGCTTACCTCCACTCCCTGAAGCCGGGCGCCGTTTTCGGCTCCCACAGTTCGGTAAATGCTGATGCGGTATCGATAAGTTTGTGTTCGCTGAACTCCGGGCCAAGGAGCTGGAGTCCGAAGGGCAGGCCCTCGGACTGCCCGGCCGGAAAGGCGAGGGCGGGGATGGCTGCAAGGTTTGCCGTTGCGGTAAACTTGTCCGCCAATTTCTGTTGAAACTGATCCAAACCGGCATCGCCGTGCGGGAAGGCTGTTGTAGGAAATACCGGCGAGAGAATCTGGTCGACCTTTTGAAAGGCCGAAAGGATCTCGTTGCGAAGCAGGGTTCTGATCTTTTGGGCCCGGAGGTAGTATTGGTCCTTGAACCCCGAGCGCAGCACATAGGTGCCCAGGAGTATCCTCAGCTTTACCTCATCGCCGAAACCCTCGTCACGACTCTTTTCCGTCAATTCGCCATGTTCGTCGGCCCAGTCCGTTCTGTGGCCGTAGCGGATTCCGGCATATCGTGCGAGGTTGGCACTTGCCTCCGCCGAGGCAATGGTGTAGTAGGCCGGTACCACATATTCGAGCATGGGGAGTTCGATTTCGACGATTTCATACCCCTTCTTGCGAATCAAGTCCAGGCGTTCCCGATAGGCGCTCTCCATGGCAGGCGCAAGCCCCTCTATATCGGCAATGACACCAATTCGCGGCTTTTCACCCTGCCTCTTCTCCGAGGCCTTCGGGGAAAAGGGGCGGCTCGACTGGTCCTTCGGGTCCTGACCCCGCATGGTATCGAAAACAATACGCAGCAGCTGTGTATCCAGGGAGATGATCCCAATGGTCTCGAGACTCGATGCGTAGGCAACAAGACCGAATCGGCTGACGACCCCGTAGGAGGGTTTGAGTCCATAGGTCCCGCAAAAAGCGGCAGGCTGCCTGATTGAGCCTCCGGTATCGCTGCCGAGGGCGAAGGGCACCATCCCTGCGGCTACGACCGCAGCCGACCCGCCGCTCGATCCGCCTGCAACCCTTGCGACATCCCAAGGGTTATTTGTCGTCCCCAGGGCCGAATTGTCACAGGAGGAACCCATACCGAATTCATCCAGGTTCGTTTTTCCCACAACCACGGCTCCCGCTTGTTGCAGCTTTTCTACGGCAGTGGCCGAATAGGGACTGCTTAGGGTGTCAAGCATCTTGGAGCCGCAACTGAGAGGGAGACCCTTAACGGCAATATTGTCTTTCACCGCAAAGGGCATCCCCCTCAAGGGGTTTTGGCCACTCGCCTCTGAACGACTTCGCTCCAAAGCGGATTGAAATTCGGCGGCACCGGTTCTTGATAAAAAGGCACCTAGCTTTTTATCATTCTCATCTAGATAAGTACAATATTCGGCGGTGGAACTCCATCCGAATAGAGCAGCATCGCTCATGATTCCTCCTTAACCAGCGGTTGGTTCATACCTGAACCGCTTTCCTGTTTCATAATTTTTGGGTATCGTCTTGTCTGTTGTCTTGACCGGGCGCGCTGTTCGCGATGCTTACAGCACATTGGGGATGACGATGAACCGGTCTTCCAGTTCCGGGGCATTATCCAGGAGAGAATCTGACAGATTCTCCCCGTGCACCTCGTCATTGCGGAGAATTGGCTCTTCGGAAAGAGCATGAGTGGTGGGTTCCAGTCCCTCTATGTCGACTTCTTGCATACGGGAAACATATTCCAGAAGCCTTCCGACCTCTTCGGCCAGAACGGCGGCTTCTTCCTCCCCGAGGGAGAGCCGGGCAAGGGACGCTGTTTCGTAAAGTTCCCGTGTTTCCATGTATCATTGTATATACTTTGATCGATGTTTCTGTCAACAGGTGCTGCCAGTGGCTTTGTGAAATAATATGCGTTTAAAATCGATTTTTATGCATAAAAAATCCCCACCCGCTTGGCGGATGGGGGGCTATTACTAAGACGCAAAAGCAGCGCTACTTGATAATCTTCACGCGGCCGGCAATTTCCGGGACTATCGCTCCGTCGAGCTGCTGAATATATTCGATGGTTGCGTCTCTCTGGAACATCGAGGTGTCGTAGCCTTGGGAGGCATTCTTGAAGACCACATAGCCGTCTCCTCCCGTTGCCATGTAACTGTTGGTCGCGATCTTGTAGGTGGCGTTCGGATCGAGGGGCTTTCCTCCTATCAGGAGATCTTTCACCTCACCTGCTGCAAGATCAATGGTATAGCTAATGCCGTCGGATACCTGGGGGTATGCTCCCGCTCCGACAACCGTGGGGATGTAATCGAAGAGGCCCTTGAGATCGCTACCCTTCATGGTGATCACATAAACCGAGTTGTCGAAGGGAAGAATCTGGTAGATGGTCTTTTTCGTTATGGTTCCTGTGGGAAGGGTTTCCCTGATGCCTCCACCGTTATTGATGGCAAAATCGACATCGAGGTTCATCTTTTCGGCGTACCATTTCATGGAATCGGCAACCAGGTCACCCAAGGCTGTTTCTTCCTGTCTTACCGTCTCGTTGGGGAAGACATCCGCCGCTGTTCCGATCTCTTCGGCAAGGGCGGCTTCAACCTTATCCGCATAGGGGGTAAGCATGGCCAGGAGCTGCGCATCCTCGGGGATCTCCTTGTCCACATAGTGGAATACCGAGCTGCCGTCCGCCTTTTTCTCCCGTGTCTTCAGATTGATGGGCACCGGTTTCCAGGAGAAGTCGACGATTTTCATGTTCTGGATCTTGATGTCGGCTCTTCCGACGTAAAGCCCCCACTGCTTTGCCGAAACGATATAGGTTCCGTTCTCTACCATGGGCTTTTCAAGAAAGGTGTGGCTGTGACCGTCGATGATCATATCGATGCCATCCACATTCCTGGCAAGCCAGCGGCTACCCAGGCCTTCTCTGCCGTCATCATAGATCCCCATGTGGACCAGGGCGATGACGATATCGGCCTTTTTCTTCAGCTCGGGAACCAGAGCCTTTGCCGTTTCAACCTCGTCTTCGAAGGTGAGATCGGCCACGATCTGCGGATTTCCAATGGTTGCGGTTTCCTTTGTGGTGAGACCGAAGATGGCAACCTTGAAGCCGTCGTATTCCTTGATGATGTAGGGAGTGGCGATAAGCTTACCATTGGCATCTCTTATGTTTGCCGAAAGGAAGGGGAAGTTCGACTCTTCCATCTGGGCGGCAAGGACCTCTTTCGGATTGTCGAACTCATGGTTTCCGAGGGTCATTGCATCGTAGCCGATGTAACTGTAGCCGATAAAATCGGGTTCGGCGTTAAAAAAATTCGACTCGGGCATACCGGTGTTCACATCCCCGGCATCCAGTACCAGTAGATTCGGCACCTCCTGACGAACCTGCTTGACATAGGTCGCCCGTGCCGGAAGCCCTCCGTTATCCGGAGCAGGGTAGTCGTAGAATTTCAGGACGTGACCGTGGTGGTCGTTGGTGTGCAGCACCGTAAGGTCGTACACCGTCTCGGGTGACTTTTGGACGTAAGTCCCCCCGGCGCAGGATGAAAGCAGCACCGCAACAGACACCAGAAGCAGGAGCAATGTCTTTCGTTTTCGCATCTTGATATCCTCCATAAAACTTGATTCTTTGATCCTTATGTTACTCTCGTAGAAGTAAAAATCAAGGCTTTTATGAAGACTTTGTTAGAAATGCATGAAATCTTCAACGCCGCAGAAAATATTCATACATGTTGCTGTTTTTTCGACGACGGGGTCGACAGCCTCCACTTTCGGATGTGCAAAAGCATGATATATCGAATATGTACGCTTTTCTTTTGCGGCAGGGATTGGAGCGGAAACCCTGGAGCCCCGCGGGGACGAGGAGGGCGATCGGGAGTGAGCCCGTGCCCGAGTCCCGGAAACGCGGGGCGAAGCGTTGGAGCGCAAAGCCCGGTCCGAGCGATAGCGAGGAGCCGCCCCGAAAAAAAAACGAAGCGGCTTATCTACTGTTCAGAATCCTGGTGGTCGAAGGACTGCAACTCCTTTTTCAGAAGTCAATTGAGAACACTATCATGGGAGAAAGCAGGCACCGACTTTAGGTTCCCGCCATAATGGCTGGAAGATCGGATTGGACATCTGCAATCGGTTTTATGTCGAAGTTTTTCACCAGTATGCTTGCGACATTCGGGCTCAGAAAGGCGGGAAGCGTCGGCCCCAGGCGTATGCCTTTGAAGCCGAGGTAAAGCAGTCCGAGCAAAACGGCTACGGCTTTCTGTTCATACCAGGCAAGATCAAAGCTGATGGGAAGCTGGTTGAGGTCCTCCAGTCCGAAGGCTTCTTTCAGCTTCAGTGCGATGATTGCAAGGCTGTAGGAGTCGTTGCACTGGCCTGCGTCCAGGACCCTGGGGATGCCATCGATATCTCCAAGATTCAGTTTCAGGTAGCGGTATTTTGCACAGCCGGCCGTGAGGATAACGGCGTTGTCGGGAAGGGCCTCGGCCAGTTCGGTAAAGTATGATCTGCCCTTTTGCCGTCCGTCGCAGCCTGCCATGACCACAAAGCGGCCTATGGCCCCCCTTTTGACCGCGTCGACGATCTTATCGGCCAGCGCAAGGGTCTGGGCATGGGCAAAGCCGCCGGTGATGCTTCCGGTTTCCAGCTCTGTCGGAGGAGGACAACTTTTGGCCTGTTCTATGATGGAGGAGAAGTCTTTCCGCCCGCCTTTTTCTCTGTCGGGGATGTGGCGCACGCCCGGGTAGCCTGCCATCCCTGTTGTGTAGATACGATCTTTGTAGCTTTCTTTGACCGGGATGATGCAGTTTGTGGTCATCAGAATAGGGCCGTTGAAGGATTCGAATTCCTTATTTTGATGCCACCAGCTGCCGCCGTAGTTGCCTGCAAAGTGTGCGTATGCCCGAAAGGCCGGATAGTAGTGTGCGGGCAGCATTTCACTGTGGGTATAGATGTCGACGCCGCTGCCTTCGCTTTGCTGCAACAGCTCTTCCAGGTCTTTCAGGTCGTGGCCGGATATGAGGATACCGGGATTGTTCCGTACGCCGATATCGACCTGAGTGATCTCCGGGTTTCCATAGGTCGAAGTATTTGCTTTGTCCAGAAGTTCCATCGCCTTGACCGCTGCTTTACCGGTTGCCATGACAAGGTCGATAAGCTTTTCCTGGTCCCGTTCCACGGCGAGGTCTGCAAGCAGGGAGATGATCGTGTGGTAGTGTTCTGTATCTTCCACTCCGAGAACGGCCGCGTGGTCGGTATAGGCCGCGATTCCCTTGAGGCCGTAGATTGCCAGTTCCCGGAGGGACCGTACATCCTCATTCTCTTCTTCGAGGATACCGGAGCCGGGGTGGGGCATATCGGCGGCATAACGTGCGCAAGCCGGAGCCTTGGTAAAGGTGGCATCGTCAAGGCCTTTCTGTAATTTCTCCAGCCTTCCGCAGCTTTCTTCGAGCAGGACAGATATCCTGTTGTCGTCGAAATTGGCGTTGGTGATGGTGGCAAAAAGCGAGCGTACCGTAAAGAGGCCGAGATCAGGCTGAAGCTTTTCCCAGTGGCCGAGTTTTTTCGCACACCATGCGCAGCCTTTTAGTGAATAGATGAGAAGGTCCTGAAGATCGGCCGTCGATCCCTGCTTTCCGCAAACACCGCGAACCGTACATCCCTTGTTCCCTGCGGTTTCCTGGCATTGAAAACAAAACATACTACACCTCCGTTTGAGTTTTGGTATGGTACTAAGTCTTATGGATCAGAAAAAAAAGTGCAGTACCATATGGTACGGATCTCTATGGTCGGCTATAGTGTCGTAATGGAAGCGTGGATGCGATCGACCCTTAAGCGGTGTCCGCTCTTTCGCGGACTTTCAAACGACCGCTTTGATCAAATCTCCGGATTGCTCTCTGTCGGCGTGCACTCTTTTCATGCAGGTTCTCAGGTGGCCTTTCGAGGAGATGCCTATGAAGATCTATTAATTATTCTCTCAGGTTATCTCAACGGTGAGTTCCGTGACTATTCGGGAAAGGTCCTGAAGGTCGAAACGCTCCATGCGCCTGATACGGTAGCGTCGGCGGTGCTGTTTGCTCCCGAGAACGTCTTGCCGGTGGATCTTGTTGCGGTCAGCGATGTGGATCTTATATCGCTTTCCCGCAGAGTGGTCCTTACTTTGTTCCATAAGGAGGAACAGATCCTTCTGAACTATCTTTCCGACAACGGCCAGAAATTGACCCTTCTTGCCGAGAAGCTGCGATTCATTCAGTTTTCAACCATAAAGGAAAAGATTGCAAACTATCTTCTCGATCTGTCGAAGAGTCAGGGTACGGAGACTCCCGAGCTTCGGATTACGAAAGAGAAACTTGCCGAGGTGTTCGGTGTAACCAGGCCCTCTCTTTCCCGGGGATTCCAGCAGCTTTGTGATGCCGGTGTTATCTGCCAGGAAGGAAGCCTTATCCGCCTTTTACAAAGGCGTGAGCTTGAATTTCTTGTACACAAAGAGGAAAAGCAACGATGAACAACAGTGAAAACAACCATCCCCTACGAAGAACCCAGGCAGAAGTCGACCTCGATCTTCTTTCGAAAAATATTCGTACCCTCTGGAACCGTTCCGGTTGTGAGGGCTACCTTCTCCTTTTGAAGGCCAATGCCTATGGCCACGGCTCCATCGCCTGCGCAAAGATGGCGGAAGAGCTCGGTGTCACCTTTGGCGGTGTGGCCGCCTATCAGGAGGTGCGTTTCCTGAGAAGTGCAGGGGTCCGGCTTCCTCTTTTGTTACTTGAAGATCTTTTCGATGATGAAATTGCCCCGGCCTTTGACGCGGATGTAAGCTTTTCGGTCTCGTCACTTGCCTATGCCGAAAAGGTGGCAAGGGTTGCAGAAAAGGCGGGAAAGGTCGGAAAGGTCCACCTCAATGTGGATACGGGTATGGGACGGCTTGGCTGTTTTCCCGATGAGTTGATGAAGGTTGCCGGGTACGTACATCATAGCCGGTGGCTCGCTCTGGAGGGGCTCTTTTCCCACTTTCCTTCCTCGGATGAGGGAGACCTTTCCGTTCCGACGGCACAGATAGAGCTATTTTCGCGTCTCGACAGGGAGCTTGAGGCAGCAGGTATCAGGCCGAAATGGCGGCACTTTGCCAACAGCGGTGCTGTTATCGATTTCCCTGCGGCCTCCTCCTTTGATATGATCCGGCCCGGTGTCTCTTCCTTCGGTATCTATCCCAGCAAAGAGGTTACCCATGACGTAGGGCTGTTTCGGGTCTTGTCGCTCAAAAGTGCGATCTTGTCCATACGGACCTTCCCGAAGGGTGCAAAGATCGGCTACGGTTCGACCTTTGTGACCGAACGGGAAAGCCGCATCGCCGTTGTTCCCATCGGTTATGGTGACGGCTACGTCAGGGCTTTTTCGAACAATAGCGATGTTCTTGTTCATGGGCGTCGGGTTCCCGTGGTCGGTCGAATTTCTATGGATATGATTACCGTTGATCTTACGGATCTTCCCGAGTCGGTCGCTACTGGGGATGAGGCTGTTTTGGTGGGAGAACAGGCCTGGGAGGATAGAAGCGGTGAGATCGATGCCGAAGACCTTGCTGCGCGGATCGGGACAATCAGCTATGAGGTGACCTGTCTCCTCACCGCCAGGGTACCCCGCGTCTTTTTCAGAGATGGCAAGGCCGTGGCGGTGCAGGAGATGTCGGAACACTTTTACCGGGAGTACTAAGCCTCTATCCCGTTCAGCCTCTCGAATACTTTATACAGCCCCTGGGTTCCCAGTTCATCGTAACCGCATGCCGAGGCCGCAATGTAGAATTGATGGGCGAGGCTCAGCCCCGGGAGGGATAGTTTCATCCTTTTCGCCTCTTGAAGGGCAATTCCCATATCCTTAATGAAGTGCTTGATGAAAAAACCGGGATCGAAGTTACCCTTTGCGATGCGCCGCCCGAGGTTGTTGATCGACCATGATCCTGCGGCCCCCTTGCCGATAACGTCGATGACCTCGTTCATATCCATGCCCGCACGCCAGGCGTAGAGCAGGGACTCGACGGTGCCGATCATCGTGGTGGCGATGAGGATCTGGTTGCTCATTTTGGTATGCTGCCCTTTCCCCGGACCGCCCATACGGGCGATATTTTCTCCCAGCACCTCAAAGTAGGGGAGAACCTTTTCAAAGGCTTCCTTTTCACCCCCGACCATGATGGCAAGCTTGCCGTCCCTGGCCCCGATATCGCCACCGGAAACGGGAGCATCCAGTACGGCTATACCGCGTTTCTTCCCTTCTTCGGCGATTCTCTCGGCGAGAGACGGCTCCGAGGTGGTCATGTCCACTGCAATGCTGCCTTGCTTCGCGCCGGCAAAGATACCCTTTTCTCCAAGGTAGACATCCTCAACATCGGCCGGATAACCGACGATGGAGAAGGTGATTTCCGATTCGGCGGCCGCGGCAGCAGGGGTTTCGGCCCAATGGGCGCCTGCTTCCAGGAGTTCCCTGGCTCGCTCTTTTGTACGGGTATAGACGGTGAGGCTGTGCCCTGCCTCTATCAGGTTGGCACACATATTCTTACCCATTACTCCGGTGCCGATCCATCCAAGTTTTGCCATTTGCTCCTCCTCCTTTTTCCTCTATCTACCATACGCCCGGCGGCCTCTCTATTCAAGGGGGTGTCGTACCAGGAGACATTGCGGGTGAGGAACATGATGAGGGCAAGGGCGATGAAGAGGCCTATGGAACCGAGGAGGAGCGCGTAGTCCTCGGAGGTTAAGACCACCATGAGATATGCATAGGCGATGATGATTATCCCTCCAAGGGTGATCCCTGATGTTTTGCTGCCGAGCACCGCCGATGCATAGGCTGCAATAAGAAGAGAGCCACCCAAAGCCGCAAGCATATATGCCGTGAAAAAGGGGATATGTTCGGAGAGGCTCAAAAGGAGAAGATAAAAGACGATATCCGCACAACCGGTAAGAAGATACTGCACGGGATGAACGGCTTCTCCCTTTACGGCTTCAAACACGAAAAAGGCAGCGAAGGGCACAATGAGAAAGAGCCAGGCATATGTTACCGATCGTTCGTTCTTGGGATACGGATCATCCGGGTTGAGAAATTTCACGCCGAAGCCCTCAATGTCTATCTCTTCCGAGCGCAGATCGGAGATGAAACCAAAGTGCGGCAGGTTTCTGCTCAGGTGGCTGATGCTCCACAAGGCGGAAAACCCCGGTTCAGCATCCCCTCCGTCGTGTCGGACCGGCAAGGCTGATCCGAAGAAGCTGGGATTCTCCCAGTCCGAACGCATAGCAACCTCGGTTTGCCGGGCAACGGGGAGGATGCTGATGCTCTGGCCTCCTCCGATACGAAGCCTGAAACGGTAGGGCATGGAATCTTTCAGGGCCTTGACTGTGAGCCCTACCGGGGCCGTAATCCTGTTTCCCTGGAGAAGGATATCGGTACCCATCGGCTCCAATGTCAGTTTGGTATCCCCGAACATGGCTTCGTCGATTGCCCTGATACCGCTAAGCTCTCCCAGACTCAGACCTATGCGGATTCCTTCCTCGTCGATGGTGTAACCGGAAAGTCGTTCGTTCAGCTCCTCCAGCCGAAAGCTTCCCTCCAGCAGGATCGATGCATTGTATACCGGAACAGAGAAGATACCCCGGCTGCGTTTCTCTGTTTCCGCATGGATATCCACATTCAGGCTGTCCGGAAAAAAGAGGGCGGTGCGCTCGATCTTCTGCTGAACAGGCTTTCCTTCTACACTCCGTGTCTCTTCGAACCGGTAGACGGGGATTAGGAGATAGGGTCCGCTTATGGTGCTTCTTCCTCCCCAGGAATCGATCACGTCCTCCGCCGCTTCCCGACTGCGGGACTCACGTTCCTTGACGATTTGCCGGACCATTCTCAAGGGAATGGCAAAAAGTATGAGGAGAATAAGAATGACAATCAACTTTACTCCATATCTTCCTGCTTTCATCTTTTCATACTCCTTTCGTATGGTGTTGTACGTGGGAGGATTCTCGGGGATGAGCGTGGCAAAAATGGGGCGTACATGTGGCAATAGTGTGGCAAACTCCTTTTTCCTTGAGGGTTGAGTTGACCTTGAGGCGGCAATCTGCCTTAATAATCAACGATGAACGAGGCAAAACGGATTGCCATTGTCGATGATGAAGAGGCCCTTACCGCAACGCTCGCCTTTGCTTTCCGCAGGGAAGGCTTTGAAATCGAGCTCTTTCATGATGGAGCGGCAGCCTGGCAACATTTTTCACAGAGGCTTCCCCATCTTATTGTCCTTGATATCATGATGCCGAAGATGGATGGTCTTACATTGTGTAAGCTGCTGCGAAGCGAGGGGATGCAAGTGCCCATCATTTTCCTTTCTTCACGGGATGATGAGATCGACCGGCTTCTCGGTTTCGAGTCGGGGGGCGACGACTACCTTTCAAAGCCCTTTTCGGTCAGGGAATTACTGGCCAGGGTGCGAGCCGTGCTCCGCCGGAGTTCCACGGTGGCGGATGGGGAGCTTCCCTCCACAGTCGATGTCGGAGACCTGCAGATTGATGTATCATCCGCTCGCTGTTTTTTCGGCGATCATAGTGTCCCCCTCACCCTGACGGAGCTTCGAATACTGCTCTCGTTGCTGGAACTGCCGGGGGGGATCAAGAGTAGGGAACAGCTGATGGCTGCTGCCTTTCCCGAGGATCTCTATGCGAACGAGCGGGCCGTCGATAGCCATATCAAACGGATACGAAAAAAGATGACGGCCCTCGGCCTTCCCTACGATCCGCTGGAGACGGTCTACGGCATGGGCTACCGCTTTACCTCGACTGGGAGTCGCCGGTGAGGCGAATTTCTTTCCGCCTGCTGATATTCAACCTCCTCCTTGTATTTCTTCCCCTCGGAAGCATGCTTTACCTGAAGACCTACGAGAGGCAACTTCTTGAAACCCAGGAACGGGCGATGGTGCAGGAGGGGCGGATGCTTGCATCGGCAGTGGCCGATAGAGCCATACAGGATGAGGGCCTGCGCATCCTTGCCAATCTCGCAGGGAGAATGGAATCGAGGATCAGAATTGTGGGCCAAGATGGCACACTGCTTGCCGACTCTGCTGTCGATTCCCCTGTTTCCCGGGATGAAACGATGCAAGCGGCCGGTCGCGATTACGAAAAACAGGAATCGGGGAGGCAGGCTTTTTTGTATCGCCTTGTGGTGCCTCCCGTCAACAGACTCCGGGAACTGTGTGCGCGCCTTTTGTTTCCTCCGTCGCCTCGCTTCGAATCGGCAGAGTATTACAGCGGGAAAAGCGTGCTCGACGGGCCTGAGGTGCGTTTGGCCCTCTCCGGTAGGTACGGAGCAAGTACCCGAATTTCCTCGGGCGGGCAGCGTTCGGTTACCCTCTATTCCGCCATTCCCATCTATGCTTCCTCCGGTAACGTGAGGGGGGCGGTCGTTGTCAGCCGTTCTACCTATCGAATTCTCGAGAATCTTTACCGCATTCGCCTCGACATTATCGTCATATCACTCTATTCCTTTGCCGCTGCACTATCCATCAGCCTTATCCTCTCCTTTACCATTACCAGACCGCTCAGAAGGCTCAAGGATCGTGCCGAAGAGCTTCTTTCTGTGCGGAACGATCTTGCCTCTGCGTTTCGGGATGGATTTCCAGCCCTGAAGCGGCGTGATGAAATAGGCGATCTGGGGCGGGCCCTGGCCGAGCTGTGGGGACGTCTGGAAAAACGGATAGGGGACATCGACGACTTTACCTCCGACACCCTCCACGAATTGAAAAATCCTCTCTCCGCCATACGGAGTGCTGCGGAGGTGGCCTCCTCAGAGGCCGATCGGGAAGGAACGAGTGAGCTTTCTGTTTTTTTCCGGACCATCCTTAGATCCGTGGCCAGGATCGATCGGCTTTTGGGGGAACTCAGGGAGATCGGCAGGATCGATGCGGGTATAGACGACCCTTCTGCCGAGGCGCTGGATGTGGAATCCCTGGTTACGCGCCTGGAAGAGATATATCGCTGTCATAAAAGAATTATTTCCAAAGAGGTCGAGTTGCATATCGACAATCGCCTTAGCGGTCGTTCCATCCTGATCAATCCCGAGCGAATGCTTCAGCTGGTTGGGAATCTTCTTGACAACGCCCTTGACTTTGCCTCTTCCCGTGTCGATCTTTCGCTATTTCCCCTTGGTGAGAGGAATGTCGGCATCAGGGTTGAGGATGATGGTCCGGGGATCGATCCTGCCGATGCTCCCCATCTCTTTTCCCGCTTCTTTTCCGTTCGGGAACGTCGGGGCGAGCATTCCGGCCTCGGGCTCTCCATTTGCCGTGCCATTGCCGAAAGATGCGGAGGACGCGTTGTGCTGGAAGAAAATCCGGAAGAAAATAAGGAGGAAGGAGCCTCTTTCCTTGTTGTTCTTCCCGCTTCCTTCTGAAAAAGTGTCCCCTGAAGGCGCAATGATGGTATCGAGAGACTTGTCATCACCAGGATTCGGAACACTACCCCCTAATAACCACTCCTCCGTGAATCACCGTTCGTCCTTTTTTCCCGCCGATGAGAGCCTCAACCGGATTAGGAGCATCTACGATTACCATATCGGCTCTGCACCCCTGCTTTAGCCCATAATCCCTTATACCCATCGCCCGAGCCGGGGTTTCGGTGATCATTGCCGACAGATCCTGGCTGCGGCTGTAGGGGTCCAGCTGGGCCACCTGAGCGGTGAGGAGCAACTCTTCAAGGGGATCTCCGTTGCCGAAGGGGCGGAAGGGGTCTCTGATGTTATCCGAGGCTACCGCCACCGGCACCCCCGCTTCAATGAGTTCTGTGATTCGGGTCGTACCCCGACGACGATTCTTGGTATCGCTGCGTCCCATGAGAAAAAGATTACAGGAGGGCAGTGTTACCACATTGACGCCGGAGCTGGCAACCTTTTCGATTACCCGTGCCGCTGCATCCGCATCCATTGCCGAAAGAGAGGTACAGTGGCCCGCCGTCACACGGCCGGCCATCCCGTATGCCATGGTTTTCTCGGCAAGATAGTCGAGGGCATCGGCATTTGCTTTCTCGCTTTCGTCCACATGCAGGTCGATTGGAAGACCACTTATCTTTGCAAGACGGAAGAGGGTGTCGGTAAGTTCCCGATGATTATTACTCAAGGTGGGACAGCCGCCTATTGCGTCCGCCCCTGTCGCTATGGCCCTTTCCAGCAGGTTATAGACGGCATCTCCGGGAACAATCCGTTCCACGGCCCCGGGAAAGGCGACCAATTGAATCGTCATTTGATCCTTATAGTGTTCTCGTACCTTGCAGGCGCTTTCCCAGAGCTTCATACCGGTGAAACGTTCAAGGGTAATATGGCTTCTCAGTATCGAGGTCCCGGCCTCGATGGCCATTTCAACCATGTTACAGCCGTTTTCATATAACTCCTCTTCATCGACGTCCCTGAAGTAGGCGTTCATGCTTTTAATCGCTTCTAACAGGGTGCCTGAGTAATTATGTATGCGACCGGCGGTCATTGCTTTATCAAGATGGGTGTGCATGTCGACAAAGCCGGGGAAAACGGTTTTTCCTGAAGCATCAATAATCTTTCGGCCGGCTTCTGTGATGCGGGAAGCCTTTTCCACAATGAACCCTTCCTTGATGCCAAGATCCATTGTTCCGCTTCCGTGAATATTCCCCCGTTTGATTACTAAATCATACATATGAATCCTTTATCTTCTTGATGATTACAAAAACATATAGTAATATGCCTTTATACAATCTACAAGGAGGAAAAAATGAAAAAAGGATTGTTGTTGCTACTGGCTGTTTTACTTTTTCCCATCGTATCTTTTGCGGAAGGGCAAAAGGAGGGAGAGTCCAGTGACCAGTTGAAGGTTGCGGCTCTTTTGCCCGGTCCCATCAACGACGGCGGATGGAACACCAATATGTATGATTCGCTTAAGTTTATGGAGAAGGAGCTTGGTGCAAAGATCGCCTATACCGAACGAACCCCGGCATCCGACTACGAGGAGATTTTCCGGGGCTATGCCGCCAGCGGATATAACATTGTATTCGGACATGGTTTTGAGTTCGGTGAACCAGCGGAAAAGGTGGCGAAGGAGTTCCCCGATGTTACCTTTATCATCACCAGCACCAGCATAAGTCAGCCCCCCAATTTAGGTTCCTTTCTTGTCGACGATTTCCAGTGCGGGTTTGTCCAGGGGGCTGTTGCGGCGATCCTCTCAAAGAGCGGAATCGTCGGTTATGTCGGCGGTATGGAGATTCCCCCCATCGTGAATCAGAGCAAGGGCTTTGTCGCCGGTGCGAAATATGTCGATAAGTCTATCGATGCCAAGGCGCTCTTGACCGGTAGTTTCGAAGACATCGCTAAGGCAAAAGAGATGTCAAAATCTCTTATTGCCGAAGGCGCCGATATCCTCGTGGCGGATGCCGACGAATCGAACCACGGCGTGATCGAGGCGGTTGAAGAGGCCGGAGCTCTCGTTATCGGAAGTTCAGGCGACATCTACGAAACGGTCCCCGATGCACGAGATGTTATCCTGACGAGCATGACCGAGAATATGCCGAAAGGGCTGACCGTACTTGCCAAGTCGGTCGCCGACGGTACCTTTGAGGCAAAGAACTATATTATCGGTTTGCATGATGGGGCTGTTGCCCTTGCTCCGTTTCGGGATAAAGCGAGCCTTGTTTCCGCCGATCAACAGGCACAGATCGATAAAATCATCCAGGATCTGAAAGACGGCACCATCGACCTGAATCAGTATAAGTAAGCCGTTTATGCCTTTAGCCACGGAGGTGCGCAACCTCCGTGGCTCCCATTATCGGGGAACATTATGAACAGACGATTGAACACTATTCTTGTGCAGTGTGTCTCTATCACTGTAGCCTTTGCCCTTGGTGCCGTCGTGATCAAAATGATCGGGATATCACCGCTTTTTGCCTATGGTGCGCTCCTTAACGGCTCTTTCGGAAGCATCAATGCAATCGGAGAAACTCTCGTTAAGATGACGCCCCTTATCCTCACAGGCTTAAGTTACGCCTTTGCCGCCAGAGCCGGACTTATCAACATCGGAGCGGAGGGGCAACTCTATGTAGGGGGGATCTTAGCAACCCTTGTCGGCTCCAACTTTGCCGGACTGCCTATGATTATTCACGTGCCTTTTGCCGTTGCCGCCGCTTTTGCAGGCGGAGCAGTATGGGGCGGATTGGTAGGTCTTCTTAAAGTAAAGTTTGGCGCCAATGAAATCATCACAACGGTGATGCTCAACTATATTGCCATCTATCTGGTAAGCTTTCTCGTTACCGGTCCGATGAAGGCTCCGCCCGGAACAATGCCCGAAAGTCGACCGATTGTCGATTCTGCGCAACTGGTGCGGATATTGCCCGGAACAAGGCTTCATATCGGCATCTTCATTGCCCTTCTTGCTCTGCTTTTTTACTATTTTTTTATATTTAAAATGCGGCAGGGGTATGAAATGCGGGTTGTAGGGAACAACATGGAGTCGGCCCGGGCCGCAGGGATGCGTCCTCAGCGTACAATGGTTCTCGCCATGCTTCTTGCCGGAGGAATGGGAGGGCTGGCAGGTGGCGTTGAGATCCTTGGAATCCAGGGACGCCTGCTGCAATCCTTTAGTCCCGGCTACGGATTCGACGGTATTGCCGTTGCTCTGGTTGGGGTGAACAACCCTGTCGGCATCGTTCTTGGAGCCTTGCTTTTCGGCTTTCTTCGAGCCGGGGGCAACAGAATGCAGCTGATTGCCCAGGTACCGGTTTCGGTTATCTACGTCGTCCAGGGCTTGGTTATTACCTTTGTGATCATCGGTCAGAATCTGCATGTTTTTCAAAAGGTCGGGGTAAACCGCCCCTTCCGTCGGAAGACTGGGGACGGTCCTGCCCCGGAGGTGCTCTGATGGAACTTCTTAGTTATCTACTGGCGACCGATCTGCGAATGGCCGCTCCTATTCTCATTGCCGCTCTTGGGCTCCTTTTCATGGAAAAAAGCGGTGTAGTCAATATCGGTTGCGAAGGGATGATGCTCTTCGGGACCTTTTTCGGTGTTTTCTTTGCCCGGCTTTCAGGTTCACCCTGGATAGGCTTGCTTTTTGCCGGAATGACCGGGATGGTCATTGGGCTCTTTTTTGCATTCATTGTGGTTACCCTGCGGGCTAATCAGATTGTGACGGGGATAGCCCTAAACATTATTGCTCAGGGGGCCACCTCGACCCTGAACCGACTTATCTTCGGCGTGTCAAGCCAGGCGGCCAATGCGCCGGGCTTTGAGGTTGTTCCCATTCCCCTGCTTTCGAAGATTCCCGTTATCGGGGATTCCCTTTTTAATCAGATGGGGCCCATCTATCTCGCCCTGCTCCTTGTTCCTCTGATCCGCTGGTTTATGATGAAGACAACCATGGGTCTGAAGATTCGTGCCGTGGGAGAACATCCCCATTCTGCCGATACTGCAGGAATAAATGTACGCTCTGTGCGCTATGGCAGCATTCTGGCCGGATCCTTTCTCGTGGGGGCGGCCGGAGGATTCCTCTCTCTTGGTATTCTGAGCCTCTTTTCTGAAAATATGGTGAGCGGAAGAGGGTATATCGCCCTGGCCGTCATCATTTTCGGGAAGTGGAACTCTTGGGGAGTTCTTGCCGCCGCCCTGGTTTTTGGCCTCGGGGATGCGGTACAGATCAAGATGCAAACGGCCGGGAGTTCGATTCCCTATCAGTTTCTCATGATGCTTCCTTATATCCTGACGATTCTGGCACTTTCCGGATTTGTCGGAAAAGCGGAATCTCCTGCGGCATCGGGGAAACCCTTTCGCAACGACGAGCTATAGGATTAAGGAGCGGCTATGGATACATATGAAACAGTCCTGGAAATGAGAGGTATTACCAAGGTTTTTCCCGGTGTCGTTGCCAATGATGCTATTAATTTCGATCTACGAAAGGGTGAGGTCCATGCCCTTCTCGGAGAAAATGGGGCGGGGAAAAGTACCCTGATGGGCATTCTTTCCGGGGTTTACCAGCCGACGGAGGGATCAATCGTGTTGGAGGGGGCCCCTGTCCGTTTCGATTCCGCCAGGGATGCCATTCATAACGGTATTGGGATGGTGTATCAGCATTTCATGCTGGTGCCGAAACTGACGGTTGCGGAGAATATCATGCTTGGGATCAAGCGGCCGAAGGAACCGCTTCTGCAGATCGACAAGGCATCGGAACAGATCGTCGCTTTTGCCCGTACATATGGCATGGATTTAGATCCGGAACAGAAGGTCGCTTCCCTCACCGTCGGCCAGCAGCAGCGGGTTGAGATTGTAAAAGCACTCTTTCGCGGGGCAAAGATCCTTGTTCTTGATGAGCCTACGGCGGTCCTTACCCCGAAAGAGATCCAAGAGCTTTTTAGTATGATCAAGATGCTTACCGATCAGAACTTTTCCGTTATCTTTATAAGCCATAAGATCGACGAGGTTATTGAGATCAGCAATCGTATTTCCGTGCTTCGGCGGGGTAAACTTGAAGCAACTATCAATAACGAGGGAGTTTCCAAGGAAGAATTGGCTGGTCTCATGGTCGGCCGCGATGTTTCCTTCTGTGTTGAGAAAACTCCCTGCTGCCCGGGGGATTCCGTCCTTGCTCTTGAAGGGGTGGGGCTAAAGGACCGCGAAGGTCGACCTCTCCTGAAGGATGTGAACTTTGAGGTACACGAAGGGGAAATTTTTGGGGTAGCCGGTGTCGATGGAAACGGGCAGGACGAATTACTCGAGGTGATAACGGGTCTTCGATCCGCCTCGGAAGGATCGGTTTGCATCGTCGGTCAGGAGGTCCTGGGAAAAAGCCCCCGCCAGATCCTGGAAATGGGCTTGGCTCATATCCCTGCGGACCGACAAGCCCGCGGCCTTGTGTTGAGCATGGATATCAAAGAGAATTTTATTATCAATGATTATTATCGCTCTCCGCATAGCAAACGGGATATCATCTCCTGGCCCTTTGTCAGAAAGCATACAAAGGAAAACATCGAGCGCTTCGATGTTAGAACCTCTTCCATTGATACCCCGGTTTCGACCCTTTCAGGGGGAAACCAGCAAAAGCTGATTCTTGCCAGGGAGCTTCATGGCAAGCCGGTCCTTTTGGCTGCAATGCATGCCACCCGGGGGCTCGATGTGGGGGCCATTGAATATGTACATCAACGGATACTCGAACAGCGTGCAGCGGGAACCGCGGTCCTGTATATTTCGACAGAGTTAGAAGAGCTTATGAGCTTTTCAGATAGGATTGCCGTGATGTTCAGGGGGGAAATTATGGGGATTGTTCGGCCCGAAGAAGTGACAATTGATCAAATTGGGCTTATGATGGCAGGAAGTATAACGTAATATGAGGCCCGTAATGAAGGAGTATGGACCACAAGGAAAGAAGTTCCCAAAATATAAAGTTATCAAGCACTATCTGTTGCAGCGGATTAAGGAAATGGTGCCGGGAGATAACCGTTTGGAAACGGAAGAGGTCCTATCGGAAAAGATGGGAGTGAGCAAGGCGACGGTCCGGCAGGCAATGGATGAGCTGATTAGCGAGGACCTAATAACACGGCAGCAGGGAAAAGGTGTATTCGGCCATCCCCGAGTCGGGGAATTGAAAATGCATCTTGGCCTCTGGGCCAATTTTCGGGATTATCTTTCCCGGGCGGGATATCGAGTGTCCGTAACTCAATCTCCGTTTCGGGTAGATATCGCCTCGAAGCATATGGTCGCACGAGCTCCCTCTCTTGAGGGGGCACACGTGTATGCCTTCGATTGGATTTATTATGCCAACGACAAACCTGTTATCGTCTGTAGGATCGAGGTTCCCATGGATCTCGTTATCAATCCTCTTCAGTCCGAGGTGCCTCCTCTTACCCTCAAAGAGAGCCTGAAGACGCTGAGCGGGAAAAATTTTTCCTATGCCATCAGCTGGATTCGCAGTTCTCTTGACAGGGAGGCTGCCAGGCTCTTCGCTCTTGATGAGATGACCGCTTTCTTGGTATGGGATGAAAATTTTTTCGATTTATACGATAATCATCTTTGTTATAATGAGATTCTGTTTCATCCCGATTATCTCGATTTTTCGATCATCTGCCATTTTTAGGAGGTACCATGAGAACCATCGGATCAAGCGTTCCTGTTCATGATGCGCAGGCAAAGGTAAAAGGTGCCTGCTTGTATACCGACGATTTGGAGCCCTCGGACCTCCTTTATGCCAAGCTGCTTTACTCAAAAGAGGCGCATGCAAGGATTGTCTCTGTCGACAGCACTGAGGCCGAGGCAATGGAAGGAGTCATTGCCGTCCTCTCCTGTTTCAATACCACGCCGCGTTTCTACAACAGCGCCAAGCGCTTTGATGAGCAGGAGGTGCCCGAGGATGAGCAGATCTTTCCCCGAATCGTCCAGCATGTGGGCGACAGGGTTGCGGCGGTGGTTGCCGAACGTCCCGAGCAGGCTTTGCGAGCTCTAAGGGCAATCAAGGTAACATACGAACCGCTTCCGGCTGTTTTTGATCCAGAAGAGTCCCTTGCCCTGCAGGATGGTTCCGGACTGTATGCGAAGATTTCGACCTCCGGGGGCGATCTCGAAGCCGGCTTCTCCCAGGCCGATGCTGTTTTCGAGGGGAGGAAAGAGACCGAGGCGATACACCATCTCGCCTTAGAGCCCCACTCGGTGATTGCCGAATGCCGGAACGGAAAGAAAGCCACTGTCTGGACCAGTACCCAGACGACCTTTGCGGTGAGGATGCTCCTTTCCGAACTCTTCGGATTTCCCAGAAGTCGAATCAGGGTTGTTAAACCGGTCATGGGCGGTGGATTCGGTGCAAAGATACCGATGATTCTTGAGCCCGTGGCCCTTGCCGCGGCGATCAAAACCGGCAGGCCGGTTAAGCTCACCCTTTCGCGAAAAGAGGCCTTCTTTGCCACACGAATGCGGCACGCGTCCAAAACCAGGATCAAAACCGGGGTAAAGAAGGACGGTACCATTATCGCACAGGATATCACCATACTCTTCAATGGGGGAGCTTACTGCACCCAAAGCATCAACGTCGGTGCCGCAACGGTTCACGATATCGTAAATTGCTTCAGGACTCCCAATATTCGGGTAACGGCTCTTCCCGTACGGACAAACCTCCCGGTTGCCGGAGCCATGCGTGGTTATGGATCACCTCAGATGCACTTCGCCCTCCAGACCCACCTCGCCCAGGTTGCGCGGCAGTTGGGGATCGACTTTTATACCTTTCTTGAACGTAATCTTGTACACCCTGATGCGATCTCTCCCGTGGGAGGGAGAAGCCTTGGAAACCCCAGACCCCTTGATTGTCTGCGCAAAGGTGGGGAGCTATTCGGTTGGAAGGCAAAAAGCGCATTGCCCAGGATAGTCGGGAAGAATCGCTTCCACGGTGTGGGAATCGGTGTCGGAACCCATGGGAATGGCGTCTTCGGCGCTCATCTTGACTATACCGGTATCAGGGTCCGGATGAACGAGGATGATACGGTGCTTCTCTTTACCGGCAGTCACGATATGGGCAACGGATCGGTGACGGTTCAGAAGATGATCGTTAGCCAGGAGCTCGACGTTCCTCTGGAGCGTATCGAGGCGGTGGAATCGGATACCGAAAACTGTCCCTACAACCTTGGCGATTATGCCAGCCGCGGCGTCTTTGTCTCTGCCGAGGCGGCAAGGAGAGCGGCAGTTGCTCTACGGGCTTTAATCCTCGAAAAGGGAGGAATTTTGACCGGTCGCCCCTCGGCAGAGCTCTCCTTGGGGGCAGAGGCCCTGTTGGGAAGCGACGGCACCTCTGTGATGAGCCGCAAAGAGCTGTTTCGGCGAGTCAATCAGGAGTTGCAGCAGGATCTGGAGGTAACCGAAAGCTGGGCGAATGCGGCAGGGCGTACCTCATACGGCATCCATTTCGCTGAAGTAGAGGTCGACGGCAACAGCGGAGAGGTCGATATTCTCTCCTATGTGGCGGTCCACGATGTGGGTAAGGTTTTGAACCGGCAGGGCATTGAGGGGCAGCTCGAGGGTGGGATTCATATGTCGACAGGCTACGCCCTGAGTGAGGAGCTTCGTTTCGATGAAAAGGGTGCCGTGATAAACGGTTCTCTCGGACGCTACAACATCATTCGTGCGAGTCGAATGCCGAAAAAGCTGATTGTCGATTTCATCGAAGAGGGGGAAGAACCTGGCCCCTACGGGGCAAAAAGCATCGGCGAATGTGCCACTGTTCCCGGGGCTGCTGCGATTGCAAATGGTGTTGCTGATGCCCTCGGGATCGAAGTTAACCACATTCCTCTTACACCTGAGCGGGTTCTTGCCCTCCTTTCCTCAAAGAACGGCGAGGATCTATGTCCGGCTTGATTGGTGAAACGATTCACTTCCGGGTCAACGGCATTGAGCGGGAAATTTGCCCGAAACAGGGAATGAGCCTGATGCGCTATCTTCGTGAAGAACTGGGGCTGACGGGGACAAAGTGCGGATGTCAGAGTGGTGACTGCGGCACGTGCAAGGTGCTTGTGGACGGCCAGGCGGTCAATTCCTGCACCCTTGCGCTGAGGAAACTCGAAGGCTGGGAGGTCGTTACCATCGAGGGGCTTGCCCCCGATGCCACCCGTCCGGGAAGTACCCTTCATCCCGTCCAGCAGGCCTTTATCGATGCGGGGGCAATACAGTGTGGGTTCTGTACGCCGGGGATGATTATCACCACGGTGGCTCTTCTGTCTCGCAACCCCGACCCTTCTTCTGATGAAATACGCAAAGCCCTCGATGGAAACCTGTGTCGCTGCACCGGGTATCGAAAGATTGTCGATGCTGTTTTACTGGCCGTGCGGTATATGCGTGGCGGAGTACAAAACATTGAAGAAGGCGGAAGGCCGGCAGGTCCTAACACCATTGCCCTCGGAATCCCTTCACCGGTCAGGGACGCTCGGAAAAAGGTAACCGGACGTCTTTTGTATACCGGCGATCTCAATGTTCCCGGTATGCTTGTCGGCAAAATCCTCTATGCACCGGCGGCCCACGGCCTGATTACCTCTATTGATACCAGCCTGGCAGAGGCCCTTCCCGGCGTCAGGGCTGTGGCAAGTTTTGCGAACAGCCCCGATAAGCCCTATAACAGCCATACAACCCTCCCGTTTCAGAAAGTTCCCAAAAATGAGCGTATATTCAACCGTCACTTTCGTTTTCATGGCGATAGGATCGCGGCCGTTGCCGCCGAAGATGAGGCAACGGCTCGTAAGGCCCTCGGCCTTATCAAGATCGAATGGGAACCATATCCTGCAAGTCTCACGATAGAGGATGCGCTTGCTCCAGGTGCCAAATCCATCCATGAGGGCGGCAACCTCGCCGATACTATACGTGAGGAAGGGGGAACTCCATCCCCAAAGCGGGGAGAGCGGTACGAAGGTGTCTTTCGGCTGCCGAGGGTGACCCATGCCGCACTGGAACGGCACATCTCCATCTCCGATTTCGACGGCGAACGGCTTACCGTCTATTCTTCCTGCCAGAACGTCTTTTGCTACAGGGCCATGCTCGGCGAACTCTTCGATCTGCCGCTTAACCGGGTTCGGGTTATCAAACCTGCGGTCGGCGGCGCCTTCGGGGGAAAATCCGAGATGGTGAGTGAGCCGGTCTCCTCCCTTCTTGCTCTCATGACCGGCCGGCCGGTAAAGGTGGAACTCTCACGGAAAGAGGTTATGTGTTCCACCAGAACCAGAACCTCCGGACGAATCGAGCTTTCCATGGAAGTTGACGAGGACGACCGTTTTATATCCCACGATTATCACGCCTATCTGGATCGCGGTGCCTATTTCGGCAGTGCCTACGATCTCGGCTATGCCCTGATGGATAAGGCCTTTCGGCTCTATCGCGTACCCAGGATCGATACCTCCGCCGCTCTCGTTTATACCAACAATCAGGCTGCAGGGGCCGTGAGAGGCTATGGTAATCCCCAGATAAGCTTTGCCCGGGAGGTGCTGATCGACCGCATCTGCCGACAAAGGGGGATCGATCCCCTCGAATTCCGGATAAAAAACCTGGTCCTTCCCTGGGACCGAAACCCGGCAAACGGATACTCTCTGGGCAACTGCCGGATCATCGAGTGCCTTGAACTGGGTGCCGGACTCTGCGGCTGGGAAGAAAAGCGAAAGAGATCGGATTCAGGAACCATTCGCCGGGGAATCGGCCTGGCTTGCGGGGTCCATGGCTCGGGGATACACCCGGGATCGGTGGATTACTCGACGGCAGGGCTGAAGATGAACGGCGACGGAACAGCCCGCCTCTCCATCTCCGCCCATGAAAACGGTCAGGGCAGCAGCGTTGTCATGGCAAAGATCGCCGCCGAGGTCCTCGGCATCCCCGAAACCTCTATCAGTCTGGTAGAGACCGATACCGAGACCACCTGGTACGACAACGGAAGCTATGCAAGCAGGGAGACCTGGGCCTGCGGCGGTGCTGTCAAGCGGGCCGCGGAATCGGTGAAGCGGCAGCTGACCGAAGAGGCAGCTGTTATGTTCGGCTGCACGGTAGGCGCGGTCGTCGCGGGGGCGGGATACTGCAGAAAGCGGGCAGGGGAAGCTGACGCCATCCTTAGTTATGGTGATGTCATTGCCTATGCCCGTTCTCATTACCCCTATCATGATATCAATGCGGTGGAGAGTTACGCCTCGCCCATGGACCCCGGCTCTTACTTTGTCAACTTCGCCGAGGTTGAGGTCGACATGGAAAAGCGGACGATCAAGGTCCTCAAGGTAACCGTTGTTCATGACTGCGGCACCATCATCAACCCAATGCTTATCGAAGGACAGGTGGACGGCGGTATGCATATGGGACTCGGCTATGCCCTCTGCGAAGAGCTTCTGAGCGACCGACACACGGGAAAGCAGCTGACGACAAGTTTCAAGCAGTATAAGATGATTTCTCCGGAGGCAATGCCTGAAGTTGAACTTCGATTTCTCGGGGGCCAGGAACCCCTTGGACCTTTCGGCGCCAAGGGGATCGGAGAAGCCACCACTGTTGCTATTGCCCCCGCGGTGGCTAATGCTGTTACTTCCGCCACCGGGATTGAAATATCATCGCTTCCGATTAAAATATGATACACTCTAAAAGTGAAATCCCTCTCCGATCTCCAGACAACCCGTCGTCCCTTCTTTCGGGCGGCAGTGGCTATTTCAATGCTTCTCCTCTATCTCATTGCCTTTCTCTTATTTGTGTCCCGAAGGCCTCTTCCTGTGGAGTATCAGCTCATACGTCGATATGGATGGCATTTTCGTTTACTTTTAGTCGCGGCCGCCGCCAACTCGATGCTCCTTTTCTTTTCCACCAGCCGAGATCTCTTGACACTGTTCCGCATCGCTCTCTTTTTTCTCATCGCTTATCCCCTCGGCCTCGGCGACGAGATAAGCGTGCTCATGCTCTTTTCGCTTCTTACCGAGATAGCGCTGTATCACCCTTTTCGTAACGCGGTAATCTACATGCTGCTCTCTCTCCTTGTCGCCCTTGGCTTGGGACGTGCAGGTTCGGCCTTTTACCTTGCCCGGGCGGCCACTCCAATGCAGAGCCGCTTGTTTATCGCTATCATCGCCTTCCTCTATACCTCCTCCCTGCTTACTGCCCGCTGGGCAATAAGTACGGAAAGCTCCCTGGTCGGCAAGGTGCGGCACCTCAACAGCGTCATAGACCGGCTGTCGGAGGCAAACCTCGATTTCCAGCGCTATGTCCACAGCGTGGAATATTCGGCGGTTAATTCGGAACGGCGGCGGCTGAGTCGGGAGATCCATGATAGCGTCGGTTACTCTCTTACCAATATCCTGATGACCCTGGAGGCGGCCAAGGACCTCATGGAGAGTAATGGCGTCAAGGCCCGAGATGCCCTGGACCGTTCCATCACCGAGGCCCGAAGCTGTCTCGAAGAGACCCGCCGGACCATGCGGCGCATACGCTCGGAGGAACTTCGGGAAACGGTAGGATTGCAGGCCATCGCTCATCTTACCCGTTCCTTCAGCGAAGGTACGGGTATGCACATTTCCGTGGAATACGGCAATGCTCCTGAAAGTTTGGGAGCGAAGCTGGACCTGGTGCTTTTTCGCATCGTGCAAGAGGGGCTTACCAATGCCTTTCGGCACGGCATGGCCTCACAGGTCCGTATCACCCTGTGGGTGGAGGAGGGGATGCTTCTTGTGACGGTGAGTGATAATGGAAAGGGGTCGGAGGAGGTTGTCGACGGCCTGGGACTTAGCGGTATGCGGGAACGAGTCAAAGGGGTGGGGGGCAGCGTCGATTTTCACTCGGGACCGGACGGGTTTCGCGTTCGTTCGATACTTCCCCTGGAGCAGAAGGAGTAGGCTATGGCGATGATACGGGTTGTACTGGTAGATGATCAACTTCTTTTTGTGGAGAGCTTGAAAACGGTTCTCGATTTTCGTGCCGACGACATTGAGGTGGTGGGAACCGCTCACAACGGGGAGGAGGGCCTTCAGGTCGTCCGTGATACCCATCCCGATATCGTTCTTATGGATGTAAGGATGCCGGGGATGGACGGGGTGGAGGCCGCTCGCCGCCTTTCAGCGGAGTTTTCGGATATCAAGGTTGTAATGCTCACCACCTTCGACGATGACACCTATGTCAGGGAGGCGATGAAGTACAATGCCGTGGGTTACCTGCTGAAAAATATCCCTCCTGAGGATTTGATCGGTTCCATCAGGGCCGTGGGCAGCGGAAATATCCTCCTTTCCCCCGATGTTGTGGGAAAAATTCTCGGCAGGGAGGAACATGCACCGGAGCCTTCCCCTGATGCGGGAGACTTCACCGTCGGGGACTTTAGCCGCAGAGAGCGTGAGGTCCTCTATTTTATTTCCCGGGGTATGGACAATACCGCCATTGCCGATAGACTCTTTATCGCGGAGCAGACAGTAAAAAATCATATATCAAAAATCTACGCAAAGCTGGAAACACGTGATCGTTTCAGGGTCGCCGAGATCGGTCGCGGCCTTCACCTTGAGCACTACTGTTCCTACCTCGACTGACCCTTTCCTCCTGTTCGGCTGCCGACCGCTTTCTCTTTGCTGGTGAATTCCCCTCTCCTCCTACCGGAGGATGGTACCAAACCGGTACTTCGGTACTATTGCCTCCTGACCATACCGGCCCTACCATGGAAAACGGAAAAAAAGAATTGTTTAAGGAGGAAAGAACGTAATGAAAAAGCTAGTCACACTTTTAGTCGTATCGCTTTTTGGCCTTACGGCACTGTGGGCCGGTGGACAAGGAGAATCCGCGGGAGCTTCTTCTGCCCAGTCCGCCCAAACGACAGCACCTGTCACCATCGATTTCTGGACCACTCAGACCCAATCCGACCGGATGGCTACCATCCAGGTGCTTATCGACACCTTCGAAGCCCTCAATCCCGAGGTGACCATAAAGCTGGTAGCCGTTGATGAAAACGACATGGCCACCCAGCTCAATACCGCTGCGGCATCAAATACCCTTCCCGGAATGATCGAGTGCGCCGCCGAGAATGCCGTTGCCTTCGGCAGCGAGGGGCTTCTCGACAGCGAATCGATTACGCATCTTATCAATTCCATTGGTAAGGATAAGTTCTACGCGGGACCCTTGGCCTTAAATGAAAGCAGCACAAAGGGCAGTTACTACGCTGTTCCCTACCATGGTTGGGTTCAGGGAATCTGGTACCGGGCCGACTGGTTCGAGGAAGCGGGTCTTAATGCTCCTTTCACCTGGGATGATATTCTTACTGCGGCAAGGTACTTCGACAAGCCGGACCAAAACCAATACGGCATCCTCGTCGGCACCAAGGCAGATGCCTATACCGAACAATGTTTCACCCAAATCGCTATGGCAAATGGTGCTCAGCTTTTCGACGGAAACGGTAATCTCATCTTCAATTCGCCGGAAATGAAAGAGGCTGTGGCGTACTATGCCGAACTTGCCAAGAATACCCCGCCGGGACCCCAGGGGTGGCGTGCCAGGGACTACTACCTTCAGGGGAAAATGGCGATGTTCTTCTATTCCAGCTATATCATGGATGATTTGGCCATCGAAGAGAACGCCAAGGATTCCCTGACCGGCGACAACTTTGCCGATCTCGAAGGCAAGAATTTCGATCCCGAGCTGGTAACCAATACCCGTCTCGCTTCGACCATCACCAATACCCAGGGCGCAGGCTACGGAACCATCGTCAGTCTGGCCATTCCCAAACACGGTGATGCGGCAAAGGCAGCGGCAGCCGAAAAGTTCATCCGCTATCTTTTTACCCCCAACGCCTACATCACCTGGCTTCACATGGCCCCCGGGGGTATGAATCCCGTCCTGAAATCGATCGCCGCGAACGAGCGCTTCCAGAACGATCCCAAGGGCATCTTCAAACACTACGGCAAGGAGAAGATGGAAGAGATCATCAGCGGGCTGGATAAGATCGAAACCTTCAGCATCGTCGACGGCAAACGGATGGCTGCCGCAAGCTCCATCTACTCCAAGCAGATCATCCCCCAAATGATCTACAAGATTACCCAGGAAGGAATGGCGGTGGATGCGGCCATGACCTGGGCCGAAGGCGAAATGAAGAAACTCATGGAATAGTCTTGATGGAGAGGGCTGCGCCTTAGCCTTCCACTGTTCAGACAGAAAAAAGGTACGACTTCGCCGAAGATGCGATATCGATTCGGCGGGGTCGTCTTTACCCCGGAATACAGGATGCAAAGCATGAACGGAGCAAATCTACTATCGTCCAGTGCCCTTGATCTCAAAAAGCGGGAGATATTGCTCGGATGGGCCCTTGTGCTGCCTGCGGTAGCCGTTATCCTCTCCCTCATTCTCTATCCGATCGTTTATAACATCTATCTCAGTTTTTTCGACGTACGGCCCATGGCCGCAAACACCTACGTCGGGCTGGAAAACCATCGGAACGTGGTCACCGATCCCACATTCTGGCATTCGGTGCTTACCACCCTGCTCTATGTATTTTTCACCACCATAGGAACCACCCTCATGGGGCTTATCGTGGCCCTTGCCATGAACCGCCCATTTCCTCTCCGGGGACTTGTGCGGTCGCTTATCCTCTTTCCCTATGTGGCTCCGGTCATCTCGGTGGTCTTTGCCTGGCAGTTTATCTTCGACCCCGTCAACGGCATTTTCATGGATATCACCTACGAAAAGCTGGGCCTTTTTTCATCAAGATTCAACCTGATCGGATCGCCGTCGACCGCAGTGTGGGTGGCCATCATCTTCAGCATCTGGAAGAACTTCCCTTTTTCCTACCTCATGATCCTCTCCCGGCTTCAGGCCGTCGACGCGAACCTCTACGAGGCCTCGGAGATCGACGGGGCCTCGGGCTGGCAGAAGTTCCGCTATATCACCTTTCCCGAGCTCTACTTCGTCATGGGGGCCATCGTTCTTCTGCGTGTTATCTGGAATTTCAATAAATTCGAAGAGGTATTTTTGCTTACCGAAAACGTGAAGGTCCTATCGGTCTATACCTATTTCAAGGCCTTTGTCGGTACCATGGAGCTCGGACAGGGCGCCTCACTGGCGGTCATACAATTCCTGCTGCTTTTGGTCTTCATTCTCTTCTACGTCAAGAGGGTACTCAAATGGTAAAACGAACAAGTCCGATCAGAAAAATCCTCTTTTTCCTTTTGGTTCTGGGCATTGTGTTTTTTAGCCTTTTCCCTTTTTTTCAGATGCTTTCGACGTCTCTGAAGTACCCTGCCGAATGGGGGGATCCCTCGCTTATTCCCAAACATATTAATCTCGACGCATATAAGGAGCTCTTGAATATCGGCCAGGGAACCAAGAATGTCCCTGAATCGGTACGTACCCTTTTGGAAGAGACCCCAAATCTCACCGCGTCCCAACGCAAGGCAATTTTAGACAAATACAAGAGTACCGGCGATGTTTTTCCTTTTATTACCTATTTTCTCAACTCGCTGATACTCTCCTTTTCCGCCGCCTTTGTGACCGTGCTGCTGGCCATACTCGGGGCATACTCCTTTAGCCGGCTTCGCTATCCAGGACGGTCTCTTATTCAGCGAGGAGTGCTCTTCGTCTATATGTTCGGAGGCATCCTTTTGCTCATTCCTCTCTATCGTATGTTCGTAAACCTCGGGTGGGTCAGTATCCCATCGGGAGCTTTCCTGAGCTTGCTCATCATCTATATCGTCCAGACCCTTCCCGTTTCCCTTTACATGCTGGGAAACTACTTCAGGACCATCCCCTTTTCCATTGAAGAGGCGGCCATGATCGAAGGATCAACCCGTTTCGGTACCATCTGGCGTATCATCATTCCCCTCTCCATTTCCGCAATCGTGACGGTCTTTATTTACTGTTTCATGATAGCCTGGAATGAGTACCTCTTTGCCTCGGTCTTCCTGAAGAATTTTCGAGACCTCTACACCCTTCCCATGGGGCTTAAGGCCCTGATCCATAGCAAAAACGCCATCTGGGACAGGATCATGGCCGCATCGGTGCTCACTGCCACGCCGGTCATCGTTCTCTTCATGACCGTTCAGAAAAACCTTGCCGGAGGCATGACCGAAGGAGGGGTCAAGGAATAGCTCTTTCCTTTGATGGCGAGTATCCCCCGGCTTCGGTTTCGAAACCGGGGGCGCTTTTAGTATTTGCTCGATTCCGCCCAGAGGTTGATGCCTCCCTCCTGGGCCCATCTGTCGATCTCGGCAAGCTCGTCGCTGGAAAAGGTAAGCTTACCCACAATTTCGGCATTTTCTTCGATCTGCTTCGGGCTGCTTGCCCCGATCAGAACCGAGGTCACCTGGCTATTTCGCAGGTTCCAGCTCAGCGCCATCTGGGCCAGGGACTGGCCGCGGGCGGCGGCAAGCTCGTTGAGTTTTGCGATGTGGCTAAGGTTTTCCTTGGTCAAAAGGGAGGCATCCAGGGCCGTATTGCTCTTTGCTGCCCGGGAGCCTGCCGGAATTACCTTGAGATATTTATCGGTAAGCATTCCCTGAGCCAGAGGACTAAACGTGATGCAGCCCACACCCTCTTCTTCCAGGGTGGCAAGCAGCTCTTTCTCAATCCAGCGATTGAGCATGGAGTAGCTGGGCTGATGGATCAAAAGGGGCACGCCCATGCCACGGAGAATCGATGCCGCCTCTTTCGTTTTTTCCGCACTGTAACTGGAAATTCCCGCATAAAGGGCCTTGCCCTGTTTCACTGCCGAAGCCAGGGCCCCCATGGTCTCTTCCAGCGGCGTCTCCGGATCGAAACGATGGCTGTAGAAGATGTCTACATAATCGAGACCCATCCGGGAAAGGCTCTGGTCCAAACTTGCAAGAAGATACTTTCTGCTACCCCAGTTTCCGTAGGGGCCCGGCCACATATCGTAGCCTGCCTTGGTGGAGATGACCAACTCGTCCCGATAGGGGAGGAAATCCTGCTTGAAGATTTTCCCGAAGTTTTCTTCTGCCGATCCGTAAGGTGGTCCATAGTTGTTGGCCAGATCAAAGTGGGTGATTCCGAGATCAAAGGCACGGTGCAGCATGGCTCGCCCATTCTCAAGGCTATCAACCCCTCCGAAGTTATGCCATAGGCCCAGACTTATGATCGGCAGCTTCAAACCGCTTCTACCGCAACGGCGGTACTCCATCCGTTCGTATCGTTTTTCGTCTGCTTGGTAATTCATCTTTTAAATATATACAAAAGCGGGAAGGCGGACAAATTCGTATATAGTGTCCGGAATCCTGGTG
This sequence comes from Sediminispirochaeta smaragdinae DSM 11293, assembly GCF_000143985.1. Lineage (GTDB taxonomy): Bacteria > Spirochaetota > Spirochaetia > DSM-16054 > Sediminispirochaetaceae > Sediminispirochaeta > Sediminispirochaeta smaragdinae. The sequence goes on from NC_014364.1 coordinate 1,117,532, forward strand.
GTGATATGTCCTTTTTATCGAGATTGCTCCAAATCGGTTGACGGATTGTCTTCAAACATTGGAAAATAGCTACCCGCAGGAGGATAGTACATGAAACGAGAAACGTGGGGCAGCAGAGCGGGATTTATCCTTGCTGCTGTCGGTTCCGCAATTGGTCTGGGAAATATTTGGCGATTTCCTTATATGGCCTTTGAAAATGGGGGAGGAGCCTTTCTTATCCCTTATTTCTTCGCCTTGGTTACAGCAGGGATCCCCATTTTGATACTGGAGTTTTCCCTCGGGCACAAAATGAAAGGGAGCGCTCCCTTTACCTTTGCAAAACTCAACAGAAAATGGGAATGGCTTGGTTGGTGGCAGGTGTTTATCAGTTTTGTCATTGCCGTCTATTATGTGGTTATTGTGGGCTGGGCCATCAGCTATGTGGGGTACTCCTTTACTCTGGCGTGGGGTGATAAGACGGTTGCCTTTTTTACGGGAGATTTTTTAGGTCTCACCGATAGTCCCTTTCACTTAGGGGGCTTTCGATGGGGAATCGTTGCAGCAACCCTTTTCGCATGGCTTGTAAGTTTTGTTGTGCTCTACGCAGGTGTAAAGTCGGGCATTGAAAAGGCTAACAAGATTTTCATGCCACTTTTAATTGTTATTCTGCTGATCGTTATGGTTCGTGGCGTTACCCTTCCCGGGGCCGCAGACGGCCTTGAACGGCTCTTTCGTCCTGATTTCAGCAAGATGCTCAGCGGCAGGGTCTGGATTGCCGCCTATGGCCAGATCTTTTTCAGCCTGAGCATTGCCTTTGCCATCATGCTCACCTATGCAAGCTATCTCCCGGAGAAGTCGGATATCGTCAATAATGCCTTTATGACGGGATTGTTGAACTGTGGTTTCAGTATTCTTTCGGGGATCACCGTGTTTAGCATTATCGGCTTTATGACGCAGCAGGCGGGGGGACAACTTCCTGAAAAACTGAGCGGGGTCTTTCTTGCTTTCGCCACCATTCCCCAGGCAATCAATCAACTCCCGACAATGAGTGTTCTTGTGGGAGTCCTCTTTTTCCTTTCTTTGACCTTTGCCGGGCTTTCGTCGTTTATATCGATTAATGAGGTCCTTGTCTCTTCTTTTGCCGACAAGCTTAATCTTCCCCGGAAAAAAGTAGTTGTCGGTTACACCCTCATTGCAGGCCTGGTAAGCCTTGTTTTTACCACAGGCGCCGGGCTTTATATCCTTGACATCGTCGATCATTGGGTCAACAACTTTGGCGTCGTGTTGTCGGGCTTGACGGAGCTTATCTTTATTGGTTGGATCTGTAAGCTCATTACGTTACGTGAACATTTTGAGCCCGTTTCCGACTTTAAAGTAGGCATGTGGTGGGAATTAACCGTTAAGTTTGTTACCCCCTTTGTCTTAGCCGTTACCGCGGTTCAGGGCTTTATTCAGGAGTTCACCAGCCCCTATGGTGGTTACCAGCTTGGACCGCTTATCGCATACGGTTGGGCCGTTGTATTGCTCATCGTTATCTTGGGTGTTGTCTTCGGTAAAACAAAATGGGCCGATCCCGGAGCCTTCGCAACATCGAAAGCACAGAGCTAAGGAGGATATATGTCTATTGGAGCCATTATTTTTATGATTTTTGGGCTTCTGCTCACCTGGGGTGGGGCCGCAGTTTGTATTTCGATTGCATTGCGCAAGCGGGATTTGTAGATTCTGGGAATACATGAATCATTGGGGACGAACAATGGTTTCGTCCCTATTTTTTTACCATGGAGCGTGCCGGGAATGGCTGATCGTACTTCTGTGAGGCCGAAGGCTCTCCTCTTTTCCCTCCCTTCTGTTTTCTATGGTATACTTTTTTCTGAACACAAAATGTATGGAGGAGGGTACTTATCATGTCCCGTTCTCTGCGATTTCCCCAGATCGAGCAGCTGCTGCTTGACCATCCGGAAGGCCTGCATCGGGCAGATATCGCCCGACGCCTCGGAGTACACAAATCCACCATCGGCCGGGATATCACCCTGCTTACCAGCCAGCTGCCCCTGATCGAAGAAGCCGATGGTCGCATCCGTCTGGATCGTCACGGCTATCTTCACACCATTCACCTTACCATGCATGAGCTTGAGGCGCTCCATCTTTCCGCCCGACTTTTTTCCAAGGTAATGCGATTTCCCTTTCCCCATGCCTCGGCTGCCCTGCGTAAATTAGCCGACGCTCAGGGGCGGGTGAGCCCAGCCCTTGCTGCTCGAATACGGGACACTGCTGAGGAGTTGGATGAATTTATCTCAGCATCTTCGGGAGATTACGCTGCCTACCGGAAGGTGATCGAGGAGCTCGGCATTGCAATATCCGAAATGCGGCCGGTGAAGATCAGCCACTTTTCCCGGGAAAAACAAAGCACGAGACAATTTCACCTTTTTCCTGTTACCCTCGAACCCCATCCCGAAGGCAAGGCCGTCCATCTCATCGGCTGGGACCTGGATGCTGAAGAGCCCTTCTTCCGCACCATCAAAACCGAACGGATCGACTCGGTGATTCTGGAGGCCTCTGATCCTGATCTCTTTGCCTGCATCCCCACCGAACGCATGATGGAAGGGCTCCGCAACGCCTGGAGCATCTGGAGCACCGATGCTCCTCCCATTCCGGTACGTCTCTGCTTCTCTTCGGTGGTGGCAGACCGGGTTGCCGAGACCCAGTGGCACAGCAGTCAGAATCTCGACTACCTGCCCGACGGCCGCCTTATCTGGTCAGCGCTCATCGCCGAACCCAAGGAGATGTACCCCTGGATCCGCGGCTGGGGCCCCGACGTCGAAATCCTCGAGCCTGAGGATTTACGCCTGCGGCACAGAAGCGATCTTGAACGCGGGGTGGCGCTCTATGCCGAAAAGGGGACAACGGATGTGTAGATGTTTTCCTTTCCGCAAGAAAAAAATTGCAGAAAACTATTTTGGGTTGCGGTAGGTGCAACGGGGAGGAGGGAGAATGATGACAACTCTTATGGGGCCAAGAAAAATGTTGTGTCCCTGAAAGCTTTTGTGGGAGTGATAACATGGGGAAAGAATTGTTAGCGCATGTAAAACAGAATGATGACAAAGAATGGCAAATACACACTTTAGAAGACCACCTTAAAGGTGTCGCAGTATTATCTGCTAAGTTTACAAGCTGTTTTGGCCTGGAAAAACTTGCATTTATTCAGGGCCTAACCCACGATGCAGGAAAGGCCAGTGATGATTTTCAGCAGAAAATAGCCGGGAAAAGCGGATATGATTCGGATGCCCATGTAAGCACAGCCGTCGATCACTCCACTGCCGGGGCCCAGTACGTCATTGAAAAATATGGAGAAGGTGCAATCCCTCTTGCCTATTCAATAATGGGGCATCATGGCGGGCTTCCGAACGGATATGACGAAAATGATTCCTGTCTGGAAAAACGCCTTGAGAAAGAGGTCTCTGAATATAAAACCAATTTGCCGGATGAGAACCTTCCGGATACTATTTTGCCCTCTGATTACCTGCCAAAGAAAAGCCTAAAACCTCCGAAAGTCCATTTTTTGATCCGGATGTTATACTCGGCCCTCACAGACGCCGATTTTCTTGATACGGAACGATTTATGTCGCCGGAAAAGGAAAGTTTAAGAAATGATGGTAGTGTAAACTTCATTCAGCTTAAGGAACTCCTTGATAATGATCTATCTGCATACACAGATCGGAGCGGAATAAACGGCACCCGGGCGGATATTCTTGACTGGTGCAGAAAAGCGGCAAATCTACCTCAGGGAATTTATTCTTTGACAGTTCCCACAGGCGGAGGCAAAACAAAATCTTCAGTGTCTTTTGCCATCGAACATTGTATCAGGCATGAGCTCAAACGTATCATTTATGTAATTCCTTATACGAGTATTATCAGCCAGAATGCCGGAGTTTTCCGCGGGATTTTCGGAGTAGATAATGTCCTGGAACATCACAGTAATCTTGAACCGGAACATGAAAATGCCAGGAACCGCTTGTTATGTGAAAATTGGGATGCTCCCATTGTTGTTACGACCAATATCCAGTTTTTTGAATCTTTTTACAGCAGCAGAAGTTCTTCCTGCCGCAAGCTCCATAATGTAGCCGATAGCGTGATAATCTTTGATGAGGCCCAGATGCTTCCCTCTGAGTTTTTAAAACCGTGCCTGGAAATAATAAGTGAACTGGTGGATAACTACGGCTGTACAGCCGTTCTCTGTACCGCGACACAGCCGACACTGAATAAAGAAAGATTTTTAAAAGATTCAGCATTAAAAAATGTGACAGAGATCATCCCTGAACCAGAGACTCTTTATCAAAGCTTAAAGCGCGTGGAAATAGAGTATCTTAACGAACCATTATCGAATGAGGATATAAGTACCAGAGTTTTACCGTTACGGCAGGTTTTGATAATAGTCAATACCAGAAGGGACGCAAGAAAAATCTTTGAGTTTATGCTCCAGAACCATCAGGATGACGGTTCTATTTTTCATCTATCGACCTTTATGTGTCCGAAGCATCGGGAACAGACACTCAAAATTATCCGAGAAAGACTGTCGCAAAATATGCCTTGTAAGGTCGTAAGTACCCAATTGATTGAAGCCGGAGTCGATATCGATTTCTCTGTGGTCTATCGGGCCATTGCCGGTCTCGATTCAATTGCCCAAGCGGCGGGCCGTTGTAATCGGGAAGGAAAGCTTGAATACGGTAAAGTATTTGTTTTTAAGGGTGAGAATCCGCCGCCTCCCGGCCATCTGAGGCAGAGTGCTGAATCAGGTGAGAAAACCTTGCAATCTTTTCAGAAAGATCCCTTGTGCCTTGATGCCATAGCATCCTATTTTGATGATTTCTTCTGGAAAAGAGCCGGGGCACATGGGATGGACAAGAAAAACATCGCCTCTCGCCTTAATGTACATCCTAACGAAATTGACAAGATTCCCTTCAAAGACGTGGCAAAGGATTTTTCAATAATTAATCAGCCTACAAAGGCGATTATAATTCCCTTTGAACAAGAAGGTGAATTATTAGTTGAAAGATTGCAGAATAAATATTACTTCCCCAACAGGGATGATTACAAAAAGGCACAGCGCCTGTCGGTTCAGGTTATGGATAAGGTGCTTGATTTGCTTGTCGGATTGGGCGCTGTCGTCGACGCCAGAGGGGACGGGCAGTTTTATATTCTGTCTAACACAGATATTTATAGTAAGCATACGGGATTATCCACGGATGATCCGCAATTTATAGAAAGTGAGAAACTTGTTTTTTAAGGAGGCGTAATGAATTATGGAATAAAATTGCTGGTCCGTGGAGACTATGCCCTCTTCACCAGACCGGAACTAAAGGTAGAACGAGTCAGCTATGATGTAATGACTCCGTCTGCGGCGCGGGCGATAGTTGAAGCGATCTACTGGAAACCTGCAATACGATGGATCATTGATTCAATCCTGGTTCTGAATCCGGTAAAATTTGACAACTTAAGAAGGAATGAAGTCAAATCCAAGATCGCAGAACAGTCTATATCGGCAGCAATGAAGACCAATTCAGCGATTTGTCTTTATGCTGATGATTCAGATATTCGTCAGCAGCGTGCGGCTACGCTCCTTCGGGATGTTGCGTATATCATTGAAGCCCATTTTGAATATGTTCCAGGGATGGGGGATGAAAATGACGGAAAACATCTGGAGATCTTTAACCGGAGACTGGAAAACGGTCAGTGCTTTGCTCAGCCCTACCTCGGGACAAGGGAGTTCAGTTGTAGCTTTGAACCTGTAAAGGAGAAATACACGTCACAGCTTGAAGGTGAGCGGGACCTCGGAATTATGCTGTTTGATCTTGATTTCAGTGACAAAAAGAATCCTCAACCGCTCTTTTTCAGAGCAAAAATGAGCGACGGTCTGATGCTTGTTCCTCATCCCGATTCTGAGGAGGTTCTGAGATGATACTACAGGAACTAAGCAAATATTATAAAAGGCTCCTTGAAGATCCTCAGATTGATATTTGTGAACCGGGATTCTCTCCGGAAAATATTAGTTTCAGAATTGTGATCTCAAAAGACGGAGATTTTATTAATCTTGAAGATCTGCGTGAGCCGGATGAAAAAAACAATCTCAGGCCAACCATAATGAATGTTCCGAAATTCGATGGCAAACGAGCAAGAGGTATAAAGCCTTATTTTCTCTGGGATAAAAGCCATTATACGGTTGGAATAAAATCGGAAAATTCTATTGAAGAAGAAACTCTGGAGCATAAAAATGCATTTATCTTACTGATCGATGAAATCATGGGGGATTCTCTATCCGATTATTCTTCAATCGTTGCCATCAGAAAGTTTAGTTCGAACAAAGATAATATTGCAAAGCTCAAAGCCCATACTCACTGGAATGATTTTCTTAACAATTTTGCGGTCTTCGAGGTTGAAGGATCAGGATTTCAAACTGTATTTGATGATCCTCAGATTCTTGAGATCTGGCGAAAACATTACGCAAAGAGCGCTACCGGCAAGGAGATGCAACAGGGGCTCTGCCTTGTTTCAGGGGAGAAAGGTAGCCTTACAACAACCCATCCGACTATAAAAAGGGGAATAGGGGGAAAGAATGATGTTCCTTTGGTTTCCTGTAATATCGATTCCGGGGAATCCTACAATAAAACGAAAGGTGAGAACGCTCCTGTCTCTTCTATTTCCGCATCATATTTCACAGGTGCTTTGAACTACCTTGTAGATCACAATACCAATAATATCCTTCTGGGGGATACCCGGGGAGGGGATCGGCTATTGTTCTGGGCGGAAGAAAATAAAGAAAGTGAGTCTTTTTTCGGCAGTGTTTTTGATAATCAAAAACGGGACGAGAGCAAACTAAAAGAGCTTGAAGCAACATTTAAGATAATTCGGAAAGGACAATATCCTGATGAGCTTGATGATGACAGTCATTTTTTTGTTCTCGGTCTGGCGCCCAATTCCGCTCGTGTATCAGTTCGGTTCTGGCATGTAGATACGGTAAAATCGATGGTTACAAAAATTGGAAGACATGTAGAAGATTTGCAGATAATCAAGATGTTTCCCGAGAGAGAGACGAATATTCCATCGATATGGCAGCTCTTGATTGAGACTGCGGTTCTCAGGGATTCGAAAAATATTCTTCCCACCTTAGCCGGACCGTTGATGCGATCCGTTTTATCAGGAAACAGGTACCCCAATAATATCCTGGCACTCCTGATAGGACGCATCAGACACGATCAGGACGATAAAAAAAAGGGAAAATGGAAAATAAGTTCCTACAGGGCCTCTTTTATCAAGGCTATTCTAAACAGAAATTATAATAAGGAGTTATCCGTGGCATTAGACAAAGAAAAAACAAGCGTACCTTACTGTCTGGGAAGACTGTTTGCGGTACTGGAAAAAATTCAGGAGGATTCCGCCGACGGCGAAATCAATACGACAATCAAGGACAGATATTTTTCATCTGCGTCAGCTACACCTAAGGTGGTATTTCCGACAATACTGAAACTCTCACAGAATCATCAGAAAAAATTGCGGACGAAAAGTCCAGGCAACATGATTAATAAAGAAAAACTTCTCGGTGAAATAATGGGTAATATCTCTGAATTCCCGGCAACACTGAAACTTGAGGACCAGGGAGAATTTGCTATCGGATATTATCATCAGCGTCAAAACTTTTTTACGAAAAAAGAGAATAAAGGAGATAACTAATGGAAGCAATAAAAAACAGGTATGAATTTGTATTATTATTCGATGTAGAAAATGGAAATCCCAATGGAGATCCCGACGCAGGGAATCTACCCAGAATTGATGCTGAAACGTCCAAAGGCATTGTTACAGATGTTTGCCTGAAACGAAAAATACGAAATTACATAGAAATCAAGCACGGTCACGAGGCAGGGTATCATATTTATGTAAAGGAAAAAGGAGTACTGAATGCTCAGCATGAACTGGCATATAAAGCATTGGGATTGAAACCTGAACCCAAAAAGCTCCCAAAAGATGAAGCAAAAGCCAGGGAACTTACGGAGTGGATGTGCACAAATTTCTTTGACATCAGGACTTTCGGCGCGGTAATGACTACTGAAATTAATTGCGGGCAGGTTAAGGGTCCTGTTCAGTTAAATCTTGCCAAAAGTATAGACCCGGTAATGCCAAGTGAGCTTTCTATAACACGAATGGCCGTAACCAAAGAAGCAGACAAGGAAAAAGAAAGAACTATAGGCAAGAAGACCCTAATCCCATACGGCTTGTATCGAGTGGAAGGATATATTTCCGCCCATTTTGCCGAGAGAACCGGATTTAACGAGACAGACCTTAACGAGTTATGGGATGCTTTTAAGAATATGTTCGATCATGACCGTTCAGCTTCAAGAGGAAAGATGAGTCCGCAAAAATTAATAGTCTTTAAACATGACAGCGCCCTTGGAAATGCTCCGGCACATAAATTATTCGATCTTGTTGATATAAAACGTATAGGTAACACCGACCAGCCACCGCGAAGCTTCCAGGATTATGAAGTCGTTATGAATGATAATCCTTTTAATGGTGTCACAATACAAACGCTGCTTGATTAAAATAAAGGAGTTGCCCTCAGAAGAGGGCAACTAAAATTACTATGTACACTGAAGACGATTTTATCCAGCTTTCAGCTATCCAGCATTATAGGTTTTGTAAGCGACAGTTTTATCTTGCTTATGTCGAGGAGATCTGGATCGAGAATTTTTTAACAGCGTCAGGACGCATCATGCATCAGCATGTTGATGATGTTCATAGAGAAAAAAGAAAAGGCCTATCTCAGGAATTTGGGCTTGCATTATGTTCTTATGAATTGGGCGTCAGCGGTAAGGCTGATGTTATAGAGTTTTATCATGATCAAGACGGCGAATTAGTAGAAATAATACCTGTTGAATACAAAAGGGGAATTGAAAAGGAAGATAATTGCGATGCCATGCAATTATGCGCACAGGCGATATGTCTTGAAGAAATGACTGGTTTATCAATTGAGCACGGATTTCTTTTTTACGGCAAGGAACGAAGGCGAACAGAGATCACGTTCTCACAGGAATTACGGGAAGAAACAAAAACAGCGTTTCTTGATATTCATTCATTATATAACGAGTTTTCTGAACCTCCCAAAGCAATATTTAATCAAAACTGTAAAGCATGCAGCTTTTTTGAATATTGCAAACCCAAGACTGTAGGGAAAAGGAAATCTGCAAAATCATATTTTCAAAAAATAATTAGAGAGGTAAAACCCTGATGAAGAGGCATTCAAATACTTTATATTTAATGACACAGGGGACGTATTGCCACAAAGAAAATGACGGAATTGTCATTAAAGTCGACGGAGAACGAAAAGCAAAGTTCCCTGTCCATAATATTGAAAGTATTGTCTGTTTTGGAAATATACTTTGCAGCCCGTTTCTCCTAGGTTTTTGTGCTGAGAACAATATCTCAATAAGCTATCTGACTGAGAATGGTCGATTTCTGGGAAGATTCCAGGGCAATGTAAGCGGTAATGTTCTGCTGCGTCGAAACCAGTATCGCTGGGCTGATGATCCAGAAAAAACAGGATATGTTGCAAGGACAATAATACAGGGGAAAATAATCAACTCAATTGCAGTATTAAATCGATTTTTGCGAGATTCAAAAGAAGTCAATGAAAGTGTAAAGTCGGCGGTTAATGAATTAAAACATATTTTGGGCGCTGTTGAAAAATCAAATGATCTGGAAGTTATTCGTGGAATTGAAGGAATAGCAGCAAAATGTTATTTCAATGTCTTTAACAATCTGATAAAGCAACAAAAAGATGACTTTGTATTTAATGGACGAAATAAACGTCCTCCAAGAGACGAGGTTAATGCATTATTGTCATTTATATATGTTGTTATGATGCATGATATCAGATCTGCTTTGGAAACTGTTGGTCTCGATCCTGCTGTAGGATATCTGCATAGGGATCGATCCGGAAGATATAGCTTAGCTCTTGATTTAATGGAAGAATTCAGATCTTTTTTTGCTGATAGATTGATTTTGTCTCTCATAAATCGTAATCAAATCAAAAAATCTCATTTCCGATTAACAGAGGCAAAGTCTGTCTTACTGAATGATGAAGGGAAAAAGATATTGTTGACGGCATATCAGGATAGAAAAAAGGAAGAGATATTGCATCCTTTCATCAATGAGAAGTGCACTTACGGAAGATTATTTTTTATACAGGCACTTATTTTTGCCAGATGGGTAAGGGGAGATATAGATGGCTATCCTCCATTTATCTGGAAGTAAGGGGTTCAAAAATGCGTGTTGTAGTAAGCTATGATGTAAGGACTGATACCTCAGAAGGCCGTAGGCGGCTAAGAAGAATTGCAAAGCTATGTGAAAGCAATGGTGTAAGAGTTCAGTATTCTGTTTTTGAATGTCAGGTCGATTCGGCAGAGTGGGTCAAAATGAAAGATAAAATTGTTAAAATTATTAATGAAGATGAAGATAGCGTAAGAGTTTATTTTCTTGGAAGCAATTGGCAACGAAAGATCTCTCATATTGGACTTAAAAAGCACTTTGATGTTGTAGATGACACCCTGATCTTATAATGCGAAACTCAAGTTCACAGTTATCTTTAAAAAACTATTTTATTGGTATGTAAGGATTTATGAACGTTACTACTTGTTCTTTCACATAATTAGGGAAGGATTCGCAAATACTTAACAATAATTCATTTATATGTAATAATTTAGGATGTATAGAGTCGCTCCCTTCGCGGGAGCGTGGATTGAAACCGGGCGGAGCTTAGCCTCGCCTCGGAGGTTCATAAGTCGCTCCCTTCGCGGGAGCGTGGATTGAAACTGTTTAAGCTTGTCCTCTTTCTCCGTCTTCTGGGGTCGCTCCCTTCGCGGGAGCGTGGATTGAAACACCAACAGGGAATTGCCGAGGCATGTATGGTACATTGTCGCTCCCTTCGCGGGAGCGTGGATTGAAACGTAAGTATCCCTTTCATGTTTTATCTGGTTTAAGGTCGCTCCCTTCGCGGGAGCGTGGATTGAAACGAAGAAAAGAAAATGCATGTACTACGACTTATACCGTCGCTCCCTTCGCGGGAGCGTGGATTGAAACTTATAATGTACCGAGACGTTTTGTCTAACTCCCTGTCGCTCCCTTCGCGGGAGCGTGGATTGAAACAAGTTACTTGTCATATCTCACCTCCAATATAGTTTGTCGCTCCCTTCGCGGGAGCGTGGATTGAAACATGGAACAAGGAACAGGTAAAAGTAAAACACTCCTTGTCGCTCCCTTCGCGGGAGCGTGGATTGAAACATAATAAAGAACATGCAAGAAAAAGTAACGATAATGTCGCTCCCTTCGCGGGAGCGTGGATTGAAACATAAATCATAGCCGGACCGTAATCACAACTAACCAGTCGCTCCCTTCGCGGGAGCGTGGATTGAAACACCGTTTTGATGGCGAGCTGTGGGAGTCCATAGGGTCGCTCCCTTCGCGGGAGCGTGGATTGAAACGAGAAAAATATCAATAAAGCTTCCACCTAATGCACGTCGCTCCCTTCGCGGGAGCGTGGATTGAAACCCGCTTTTTAATACCGGGAATTCTTTGACGTCCCAGTCGCTCCCTTCGCGGGAGCGTGGATTGAAACATAGCAGACCTTATATTTCCCTGAGTAACAGATTCGTCGCTCCCTTCGCGGGAGCGTGGATTGAAACATCTGTTCATCTAAAAGCCGCTTTACAGACTTCGCGTCGCTCCCTTCGCGGGAGCGTGGATTGAAACAACAAGGTTATTCCGGAAAGTAAGTATGAGGAATGGGTCGCTCCCTTCGCGGGAGCGTGGATTGAAACGAAAATGCGTTTATTGACCAAGGACCCTCACCTGGTCGCTCCCTTCGCGGGAGCGTGGATTGAAACATGCAAGGCTCGTAGCGGCAAATGTAGACGGGCTGAGTCGCTCCCTTCGCGGGAGCGTGGATTGAAACATCGGAGGATCCCGTACCCCTGTTATTATTTCCGAGTCGCTCCCTTCGCGGGAGCGTGGATTGAAACGTAGGCAGGCCCATAAGCTGCCAAACATCAAGATTGTCGCTCCCTTCGCGGGAGCGTGGATTGAAACACCTATTGGTGCTACGCTGGTTAAGTCTGATTTTCGTCGCTCCCTTCGCGGGAGCGTGGATTGAAACAAAGGTGGATCCTATTACAATTGGTGCTTTAACGGTCGCTCCCTTCGCGGGAGCGTGGATTGAAACCCGCTCGAAACCGCGAGAATGGCACCAGGGTAATAGGTCGCTCCCTTCGCGGGAGCGTGGATTGAAACTTCCCTGATCTCTCTAAGCCGGTCAATAACCGACTGTCGCTCCCTTCGCGGGAGCGTGGATTGAAACGGAAACCTTGTACTGAGCTACCCAGTCAGGATATGTCGCTCCCTTCGCGGGAGCGTGGATTGAAACACTTCTGCCTGGTGTTTTCTCAGCGTCAAAACGAAGGTCGCTCCCTTCGCGGGAGCGTGGATTGAAACATCCATGAGCGAACAAAACAAGAAAAATTATACGCGTCGCTCCCTTCGCGGGAGCGTGGATTGAAACCAGCTGCAATCCCAGGGAATTGGTAAACGCTATTGGTCGCTCCCTTCGCGGGAGCGTGGATTGAAACGCCCCGTTATTATCAACGCCTACTTAATATACCTAGGTCGCTCCCTTCGCGGGAGCGTGGATTGAAACAGAAAAAAAATCACGATTATAACGAACATAACTATGTCGCTCCCTTCGCGGGAGCGTGGATTGAAACGTTGGAACAGTCTAGCTCCGTGTTCGAGGCTAGGGTCGCTCCCTTCGCGGGAGCGTGGATTGAAACCGGCTAAAGCACCAATTGTAATAGGATCCACCTGTGTCGCTCCCTTCGCGGGAGCGTGGATTGAAACGCGTCGTTCCTGGCGCAAGGATTATTTTACGAGTGGTCGCTCCCTTCGCGGGAGCGTGGATTGAAACGATGATCCCCGAAGAGATTCAGCGTGGTCAGAGCGGTCGCTCCCTTCGCGGGAGCGTGGATTGAAACGATAAGGAGGACTCCGGTGAGTAGACCAAAACTTTGTCGCTCCCTTCGCGGGAGCGTGGATTGAAACTTTTGTATATAGTCAGCAACATATCTGGCTGAATCAGTCGCTCCCTTCGCGGGAGCGTGGATTGAAACGTTACCATCACTTATGACGATGCTCATTTGCCTGGTCGCTCCCTTCGCGGGAGCGTGGATTGAAACATTATGCTATTACATAGCTCACAGGCTGTACTATGTCGCTCCCTTCGCGGGAGCGTGGATTGAAACAAATGTCCCGTAACGGGTAGCCCATACCCGTTAATGTCGCTCCCTTCGCGGGAGCGTGGATTGAAACATTAAATAAATTAAAAAAGGAGCAAGCCTATTCAAGTCGCTCCCTTCGCGGGAGCGTGGATTGAAACATCTATGCTTTCTAACATTTCTATGAGGGAAGTGGGTCGCTCCCTTCGCGGGAGCGTGGATTGAAACAAAGGAGCTTGTTAATCCTACTATAGTGCTAACGGTCGCTCCCTTCGCGGGAGCGTGGATTGAAACTTTTCAAAAACATCCCTGGCAGCCTCTATTGCTGCTGGTCGCTCCCTTCGCGGGAGCGTGGATTGAAACAGAAACATTCATGCCTGAATATTAAATCTGTAAAGAGTCGCTCCCTTCGCGGGAGCGTGGATTGAAACACGGAGGTTTTAGCTTCCTAGAAAAGAATAAATCAGTCGCTCCCTTCGCGGGAGCGTGGATTGAAACATGGCTGATGATCGATGTGTACAGGTTCCATTCGGTCGCTCCCTTCGCGGGAGCGTGGATTGAAACGTGACTGTGACAAGCGACACATCAAAATCCACAATGTCGCTCCCTTCGCGGGAGCGTGGATTGAAACTGCATCAAGGCAGCTATGCCAGCCTGGCAAAAAGTCGCTCCCTTCGCGGGAGCGTGGATTGAAACTGATGATCGCAGACAGGGCCATCGAAACATCCATTGTCGCTCCCTTCGCGGGAGCGTGGATTGAAACGATGACAACCACCCCATTGGCACACTTCTACTGCTTGTCGCTCCCTTCGCGGGAGCGTGGATTGAAACTCATTCCGGAAGAGGGATTACTTGATCGCTGTCAGTCGCTCCCTTCGCGGGAGCGTGGATTGAAACGAACCCCGCATGTTAACTGCATTGATCCGGGCCACGTCGCTCCCTTCGCGGGAGCGTGGATTGAAACGATAATTCAATGCGATTGTTTTTCCAAACATCTCCGTCGCTCCCTTCGCGGGAGCGTGGATTGAAACGATCAGCGCCTTGACTGCTTTCATTTCAGACCGGCGTCGCTCCCTTCGCGGGAGCGTGGATTGAAACATAATAATATGATGGAATATGTATAAAGGTGTTGTGTCGCTCCCTTCGCGGGAGCGTGGATTGAAACGGGGGTATCAGTTCCGACTTCCTGATTGGTGATTTGTCGCTCCCTTCGCGGGAGCGTGGATTGAAACATGATTGAATTAGGCGATAGGCTCTACCTTTCAGGGTCGCTCCCTTCGCGGGAGCGTGGATTGAAACGCTATACATACAGGCGTGGAGCAATGGGACAGGCTAGTCGCTCCCTTCGCGGGAGCGTGGATTGAAACAATTATACTCTATAATTTATAGTATATTGAATAAGTCGCTCCCTTCGCGGGAGCGTGGATTGAAACCTCATTAGCCCTTTACTCCATCATTCCAATATCCTAAGTCGCTCCCTTCGCGGGAGCGTGGATTGAAACAAACGAATAGTAACCCCATAAGTCTCTCCATAGTGTCGCTCCCTTCGCGGGAGCGTGGATTGAAACGAGCGAATGGTGATCGACGGGAAGATCGCCCACGGTCGCTCCCTTCGCGGGAGCGTGGATTGAAACACGAAAGGTGTCAGAATAACGCCTGCCGTCTGATAGTCGCTCCCTTCGCGGGAGCGTGGATTGAAACAAGTTTGCCTGTGCAAACGGGGATTACATCAAGTGGGTCGCTCCCTTCGCGGGAGCGTGGATTGAAACGTATGCCGATTTCCATTTACTTTGCCCCCTGCATGTCGCTCCCTTCGCGGGAGCGTGGATTGAAACAATGAGTAGAATGGTATCTATGTCAGCAATAACAACGGTCGCTCCCTTCGCGGGAGCGTGGATTGAAACATGGCTGATGATCGATGTGTACAGGTTCCATTCGGTCGCTCCCTTCGCGGGAGCGTGGATTGAAACGTGACTGTGACAAGCGACACATCAAAATCCACAATGTCGCTCCCTTCGCGGGAGCGTGGATTGAAACACTGAGACCTTTGAGGGGTACGCAAGAATCTCGAACGTCGCTCCCTTCGCGGGAGCGTGGATTGAAACACGAAAGGTGTCAGAATAACGCCTGCCGTCTGATAGTCGCTCCCTTCGCGGGAGCGTGGATTGAAACAAGTTTGCCTGTGCAAACGGGGATTACATCAAGTGGGTCGCTCCCTTCGCGGGAGCGTGGATTGAAACGTATGCCGATTTCCATTTACTTTGCCCCCTGCATGTCGCTCCCTTCGCGGGAGCGTGGATTGAAACAATGAGTAGAATGGTATCTATGTCAGCAATAACAACGGTCGCTCCCTTCGCGGGAGCGTGGATTGAAACATGGCTGATGATCGATGTGTACAGGTTCCATTCGGTCGCTCCCTTCGCGGGAGCGTGGATTGAAACGTGACTGTGACAAGCGACACATCAAAATCCACAATGTCGCTCCCTTCGCGGGAGCGTGGATTGAAACTCCCGTAGGTTTCTTGCAACGAGGTGGGACGAAGCGTCGCTCCCTTCGCAGGAGCGTGGATTGAAACAGCTTATTAAGCAGTGACTTTATTCTGGAGTCAGGTCGCATCCCTCGCGGGTGCGTGGGGTGCGACTAAAAATGGAGCTGAAAGGGGATGTACGCCTTCCATCACTTCTGCGAGTGGTAATTCTCCCCTTCGTGAGAAAACCTGGAAATGAATTATAATCCGAAAACATTTTAGGAGGGCCTGTTGAGGAAGATGATAGAGAATTGGGAGGAAAGATTAGACGGTGTCGGGACAGTGGTAGCTCACTTAGAAGATCACAGCAATCAATATTTGCCGATCATCGT
Organism: Sediminispirochaeta smaragdinae DSM 11293; assembly: GCF_000143985.1. Lineage (GTDB taxonomy): Bacteria > Spirochaetota > Spirochaetia > DSM-16054 > Sediminispirochaetaceae > Sediminispirochaeta > Sediminispirochaeta smaragdinae. The sequence continues at coordinate 1,133,680 of NC_014364.1, forward strand.
TGCATGATGAGTGTCTGAGACCTGTACTGGATGCGTTGTATGACTCGGTATAACTGAGTTCTTTTATCACTACTGTAGGAAATGCCTTGGCGATCTTGGCAATCGATTACTCTTTGTCTACCTTGAGTTCCACCACTATCAGTCTCAAGAGCCACTATGAAGTGAGGGAAGAAGATGATCTTGATAGCGTTACCATCACCAGGGGGCGAGTACGGAGAGGTTGATAGAAGCGAGAAAAGTGCTTAATGGAGTTAATCTTGAATCCATGACTCCTTGTGCAGACCGGCATTATTGCTACAGCTGCCGGGAGAGCGAATATGGCAATGTCAAACAGCGACACGTACGAGAAAGAGTTCTGGTTCCTGAAAGCCCCGATGCTCTATGCTGGGAGCCTCTATTTCAATTCTCCGAGGCGCATTATGGCTTTGATATGGTGATGGGGTTGTCTCTTCTTGTGTTCGTTCTTTCAGAGAAAGGCTTTATGATAGAAAACCAAGTCAAAAGCAGATCGACAACCCAATGCTACACTGGAAAAACTGTATTTTTAGCTTAAGGTGAGCGGAGAATAGGATGTATGTCCCCTGCCATTTCTAAAAATTTTGTATAACAATCTGTGCCTGCAACAGCGTTACGTGATATAATAAAAAAAGAAGGGACTTTCGGCGTTGTGGATTCTGGCCGATGCATATCGACCACCATAATAAAGAAGGCCCTTTTTGTATCGATACGCCACAACTCCGAGAGGTGTGGTTGAAGCGTGCACAATCACCTTACATCATTCTCATATCTGTTTAACCTTTGCTTCATGAAATCTCCGTATGCTCAGGAAAGTTATGTCTGATACTATAGGAGTTTCTATGAAAAAAGCATGTTCTCTTGGACTGGTCGCGGTACTTTTGCTGTCGCTTGCGGCGTGTACAAGTGTCGATGTTTCAAAGGTTCCAGCGGCGGGAAGCAGGCTGCCGTATACGGTTTTGACGACCCTGCCCAATGGCACCGAGGTGCGTAACGGCGGATATGGATCGGCTATGACGGGGCATCCGGCAAAAGCGGGCCGGTTTTATGCCATTACCGACCGAGGGCCGAACTCCAGTTATACCGGAAGTGCCGGCAAGGGCAAGAAATTTCCGGTACCCGATTACACCCCTCGCATTGGAGAGTTCAAGCTGAACGCCGACGGTTCTGTTTCGATGATCAGAGAGATCCTTTTGAAAGATCCCCAGGGGACTCTAATCTCCGGAAGGCCAAACCCCGAGGGGCTTGGGGCCACCGGCGAGGTTGCATATGATAACGATGGTAATGCCTTGGCGGCCGATCCCTACGGCCTGGATAGTGAAGGGCTTGTCGCCTTATCCGACGGGACCTTCTGGATCAGTGATGAGTATGGTCCCCATATTGTTCACTACTCCGCCGATGGCGTGGAGCTGGAGCGTATCAGTCCCATGGGGATTGATACCAGCGGCAGGAAACTTCCCAGGGTTTTTGCCCGGCGTAGGGCAAATCGCGGTATGGAGGGGCTGGCCATTACTCCCGACGAAAAGACCTTGGTCGGTATCATGCAGTCGACCCTGTATAACCCCTCCAAGAAGGCTGCAACCAATACGACCCTCGCACGAATCGTTACCTTCGACCTCGATACGGGCGAGACCCATCAGTACCTCTACCACCAGGAAAAAAACAACAACTCCGATTCTGAACTTGCCGCATTAACGGCCACAACCTTTCTGGTGGATGAGCGGGACGGGGCATTCTCGGGCGAAGGCGATGCCCAGAAAACCCTCTACAAGATAGATCTTTCCGGTGCCACCGATGTCTCCGGCGATATTGATGCTGCCGGCGGTATGACTGTCGATGGCCGTACCCTGGAAGAGATGAGCTGGGATGATATCTATGCCGCCGGTATCAAGCCCGTGAAAAAGGAACTTGTTGCCGATGTTGTGGCAATGCTGCCGAATCACTATCCCCACGACAAACTCGAGGGATTGTGGGTTATTGATGCCACCACCGTGGGCATATTGAATGACGATGATTTTGCCGTAACTCCCCAGGGAGATGATGTGGTGCAGAAGATTCTTCCCGGAACGGCTAACGAGATTGACGGGGATGTCCTTTATATTCTCCATCTTGCAAAGCCGCTTTTTTAGATCAAAATAATTCGGCACTTGTGGCTCGTCTCGAAAATCATTCCGGACGGGCCCTTTTTTATCCCATTGGATTGGCTGGCTCATCCTTTGCCTGCTCCGGCGGGGAGTAGGGGCCCCGTACAAGTTGTACGCCTGTGTACATTTTGCCGGCGGCTGTTTATGATGTCTGGCAGTATGAACACCTATCTGGATCTTTTTTTTACCTTCGCCCGGATCGGCGGACTCACCTTTGGTGGCGGTTATGCCATGCTTCCCATTCTTCAGCGGGAGGTGGTGGAAAAGCGACGCTGGGTCACCGATGAAGAGCTGATGGACTACTATGCAGTGGGCCAGTGCACTCCGGGAATCATTGCTATCAATACCGCGACCTTTATCGGCAATCGCCGGAAGGGCGCCTCTGGCGGAATCGTCGCCACCTTAGGGATGATTTTCCCTTCCCTGATTATCATCACCCTGATCGCGGCCTTTATCAGTAATTTTGCCGATTTGGCGGTAGTGAAGAATGCCTTTGCCGGCATACGGGTCTGTGTCTTTGTGCTCATCCTCCAGGCCATTTGGAAATTGCAAAAACGGGCTCTGATAGATCGGGCTACGGGTATCATCTTTGCCTTAGTCTTTCTGCTGTCGGTGTTCACCGGTCTATCACCGATCCTCTTTGTTCTTCTGTCGGGTCTTGCCGGAATCATTATTCAGGGCAAAAAGGCAGGGGGGAAAGGGTGATCCTCCTGCAGCTTTTCTTCGAATACTTTAAAGTGGGCCTTTTCGCCGTCGGCGGAGGTCTTGCAACCCTTCCGTTTCTGTATGCAATGTCGGATAGTACCGGGTGGTTTACCCACACCCAGCTGGCGGACATGCTTGCCGTTTCGGAATCGACCCCGGGGCCTATCGGCGTTAACATGGCAACCTACGTGGGTTTTACTACGGCCGGGATTCCGGGAACCATAGCGGCGACGTTGGGATTGGTGACGCCTTCGGTCATCATTATTATTGTGGTGGCCCATTTTTTGAAGGCCTTTAGCGGAAATCCCCTGGTGCAGGGGGCCTTTTACGGGCTTCGTCCTGCATCGGTGGGGCTCATTGCTGCCGCGGGCTGGGTTGTGCTCAAGATCTCTCTACTGGATATTCCCCTTTTCCGGGAAAGCGGTGAGTTGCTTCGCCTCTTCCGCTGGAAGGGACTTGTCCTGGCTTTGGTGATCTTTGCCATTCTCAAGCTATGGAAGATCCATCCGGTCTTTGTTATTGCTCTTTCCGCGGTGGTCGGGGCCGTGTTTCGTTTCGCAGGGGCTTAGGGAGTATGTAGTGTTCCGAATCCTGGTGGTCTGCATGCCCTTTTGTCTGTAACAGACTCGATTTAGTGCCGGTGCTCACTTTTTTCTCTACGTTCTCCTCCAGGTTGCTGCGGGAAAAGGAATTACGTTTCTCCAACCACCAGGATTCGGAACAGTAGATAAAAAGTAGGCTGCCACAGGTATAGTCCGCCAGTATCCTCTTGCATGGGGTCCGGGGCGAAGCCCCGGAGAAGGGGGTGCGGCGAGATCACCGGGGACGAAGGACCCGGAAGCTCGCCGCAGGGGGAAGGCCTTCCCCCACCAGAATCATTATATCCTTAAAATCTTCCATTCAGATAAAGAATCGTTTTTCCACTGACATTGGTATCTGCCCCGCAGAGGATGAGATCCTCATCACCGTCGCCGTCATCGTCCGGGTCTCCCGGGATGATGGCTGCGGCCCAGAGGCCTTTGAGTTGCTGACTGCTTTTTTCAAAGGTTCCGTCGCCGTCGTTGAAGTAGAGTTCGGTAATCGTTTCATCATCTGCGGTACGGCCGGCCAGGCAGAGGTCGAGGTCGCTGCCCCCCTCGACATCGAGGAAGGCGCTCATGGCGAAGCTGACGCCGAGGAGGCCTGCATGGGAGTCGGTAAAGCCACCGTTTCCGTCATTGAGATAGAGGATGGTGGTTTCATCGCTTCCGTCGTAGCCTGCTATCAGTATATCGATGTCCCCGTCATTGTCCACATCTGCGATGCTGCAGGATGGGTTGCGGGAAAGGCCTTTCAGATTGGCCTGTGCATCGATAAACGATAAGGAGGTCTGGCCTGTGTGGTCCGCTTCCGAGGAGTTTGTGGGGTTTGAACAGCCGATGGCAAATAGAAGTGCCGCGGCTGCCAGGAAAAATGGTGCGCTATGTGCAGTACCAGATTTTGTTGGTAACGGTAATTTCATAGAATCTCCTTTCTTCTGCCGTTCTGTCACCGATAACGTGCCGTATAGCACATCGTTCTTGTCACCATCCCGTATCTGGGCAGGCCAGTTGATAATGGTTTTGATCACTATTCCCTCCTGATTCTTGACTGATGTGTTGCTGAGAACGTATCATGAGCCTATCTGGAAAATGGGATTTTAATTCGTTTACAACATGTTTCCCTACTTTTTCGTACAGAAACATATTTCCGAGGTTTCTGCCATGCGTGATTATCCCGTCGGGTCGGCTGTTTTTCTGGCTGTTTTGTCCATCTTTGCCCTTTTTGCAGGTTTTTTTCTCGTTTTGACAGGAGGTGGGGACGTTCGTCTTCCGACACTTGTCTTGTGGGCCCTGCTGGGCGTGGTGAGTGAATCACTCTCGGTCCACAACAGCCGCGGAAATATCTATATTTCCACGACGGAAGCGGTGGTATTTGGTGCTTATATTACAGGCGGCACGGTAACTGGACTGGTGACGATTTGTGCGAGCTTGCTTTTGTGGGTTGAGATCAGGGACGGAAAGATGAGAAATCTGTTTACGACTCCTTTTCGTCTTACGCTTTTTAATAGTACGCATTTCATTGTCGGTTTATCGATTGTGGATCTTGTCTATCGTTTTCTGGTCTCGTTTAGCGGTGGTAATCATGGCTGTGACCTATCCCCGTTTTGGACTCCTTTCGTTTCTGTTTTTCTTCACGCCGATTATCGTCGCTCGTATTATTCTTGCGGATAAAATGGAAGGCTGATGGTACCAATCGCATTTTTACTTTTACTTTCCTTGTATGTTGCGTTTCCTGCTTTTTATGGAACTCTCCTCTATCTCTTTCCGGCTCCAATGCTTGCGCTCAGCTTTGTCGTGGTCTATCGATTTTCCCGTCGTCAGGATGTTGCACGATTGGCTAGTGGCATCGCCCTCCTTCTTATCCTTCTTTTTTCCTACACCATTATCCTTTTGGCTCTGAAATTGTATTTAATACAACATAGCGTCATTCCTCTTTCTCCTCATGAAATTGTTTTTAACATATATGAAGGACTTAATTACCTTCCTGCACTACTATTTCTTCTCTATCTTAGATCAAGCTCAGAGAATCGCTTATGTGTGATTCCCTCGGGTGTGTGGTTTAAAAACGAGGAGATCTCTTCTTCCTTTACGAGCATGTAGCGGACCATGTTGTCGCTGCTTGTAAAACGCATTCTGCCCTTCGGAATAAGCCTCGCGGTGCTTCTTCTCTTGTCATTTTCCACCGTTCCTCTTGTCGGTGAGTTGGGGGCCCTGTTCCTTGCATTGAAAAATAGTATTTTTATGGCGATACTCTTTCTTCTCGTTCCCTCTACTCATTTTGATTTTCAGCGTTTCCGTAAGCGTTCCGCCAACATCATGTTCTGGCTGATATGGTTTTACATGGCTGTGTTGACGGCATTCGATCCTTCTTTGCTTTCAACACAGGAACTGTTTCTCAACAGCACCTTCGGTGAGCTGTTTTCTATGTTGATCGATCGTTTTTTTCTCTTTTTTGTATTGGTTTTTTCTGTCGGCTTTTATTCACTTGGCAACAAAATTCTTGAGATAGAAGGGGATTCAATATGCTTTAACGGCCGAGAGCTTTCCGGAACCCTTTCCGGGCATAATCGTGCGATACTAAGCGCTTTTATCGGTAACCCCGGACGAGTCCTCAGATGTTCAGATATTTTGAAACTTCTTTCTCCCGGTCAACTGGATGAATGTACGATCGAGTGTAAACCAAGCCTTTGTAAAGAGTATCAAAGGATTTATAAACGGATACGTACCATCAGGCGGTATCTTGAAACTACCGGCATCGGTACGTACCATCATAAGTCCAGAATGGCGGCCGCAAGCGCATGAAGAAGGCTGGCGGCTTGTCATCCGTGACGATGTTTGGGTGAGGGATCGGTCGTAAGCGCCGTTCCGCATGCAGGAGAATTAATCGCAATAAATGAAGAGGAGCTGTACAAGTCGTACGTAGGGCTTGATGAATACCTGCTATGAATTTACAGGGTAAGGAAATAGTGGTGAAACTTCCTGAATGAAGTGCAAGGAAAAGAGAGGAAAGGTGTCAAACCCTTTGCACCTGTGGAGGGAAAAATGTACCACACAAAGGATACACGACAGCTTGAATTGGAGAGCTTCGTGCTTCCTTCTCCACGAACCACTGAGAGGGATAGAAAAGAAGCCACGGACGTATAGAGAACAGGCGCGCAAGGAATATTTGAAGGTCGCGAAGAAGAGAAAGCAGAAAAGGAAAACGATCAGAAAAGGGATCAAGAAGCAGTTGCGGTATCTTCGGCGTAATTTGAAGCATATAAAGGAGTTGAGAGAAAAGACTTTGTTGAAGGTTCTTGATGGTCGACTCTATAAAGATCTATTGGTTGTCTCTGAGCCGTATCGGTAGCAGCAGGAGATGTACGATTGCCGGGCGAATTGTGAGCATCAGTCAACCCCATGTGAGGCCGATTGTACGAGGGAAAGCGGGTGTTCCCACCGAGTTCGGAGCGAAGGTATCCGTTTCCCTGGTGGACAGCTCATCAGTTCCAATCTCTTCATCGAGTTCTTTAACGAGTTTTTTAACGAGTTTTTTACCAGCAGCACTGAGTGCAATCTTTGCAAGGCGGCTTTCATAATAGATACGGACGGTAGCGCCGTCTTCTACAGCCTGTGCGATATCATAGACATCAACATAATTACCAAACACAGCGGGTGTAGTAACATCGGTACTTTCGATAGTCGTACCGGTAAACCCGAGGTAGGTCGCATTAGGAAGGGCATCTCTCATATATTTGGCAAAGCCGTAGACGATCTTTTTACCGATGATGTTGCCATCTTTATCCTTATCATCTACATATTTTTCTATAACGGATTCAGTTATTTTACTCATCTTATTGAGTCTACCAAGAGATATAATAAAAATAAATCAAATAAGAATATTTGATCAGATATTTTGAAGGTTGATTAAAAAATCTTTCAATATATTTCCTGTAATTTCCGGATTATTTTTATGGATTTTTTCAGCTATTCCTTTTGCTCTGGCCTTTTTTATTTGAGAATTACTAACAAGCAGAAGGAGCATTTCCAAGCCCCAAATAGTGTCCAAACCATTGGACTTACACGCTCTTCTAAGGGCTTTATCATTAGTTAAACAAACAGCGAAGTGCTTTTTTGTGTAATAAAAACAGGACAGATCCTGATATGATAATACAGGATCTTCTTTTAATTCTGAAAAAGGAGTTTCTACAATAACAAGACCTAATTCGGCAGCTCTATCCAGTGTTAATCCGTCTACTTCATTAATAACACAGTCAGGTACCAGTACTTCTTTCCAGTAATTTGATAGCTCTCTAATGATATCTTCATCAGCAAGTACATAATCGATCAGTATATTCGCATCGATTATTGATAGAGATAATTTATGATTATTCATTAAGCTCTATTTCTTTCCATGCTGACAGGAATTTGCGCATCTGCATAGTGGACTTGCCGAGCATCTCCCCGGCCTTTGACATTGAGATACCACCGGCAGAATATGCCTTAAGAACAAGGGCTGCATAATGATCCTCGATTAAATCGAAATCACTTAATGGTTCCGGCTCTTCAATTGCCTCAGGCTCATAATGGTTCTTAAGATTATGATGATACTTTTCCTGAAATTCGGTATTGAACCTGATATATATCTGAGGAGATTCAAATTGAGGATTAAGCTGGGAAAGACGCATTAAAACAACTTGATAGCTTACCCTGTAGATCTTCTTTATCTTTAAGACCCTGTCGACAAGATCAAGGCCTATGGCCTCAGACCATTCCCTTTTTAAGGCCGAAGTCGGCAGCAGGAACTCTCCGGCAAAGAGATCCGCCTCTTTTTCCTGAGCGCTTCCCTTATCTTCCACAGTCTCTTCACCGTTATAGCTGCCCCTGTGCATAAGAAGATGCCCAAGCTCATGGGCAATGGTAAAAATACGACGCTCTATCGATATATCCTTTTCGGAATTAACCACGATTGCAGGCCCCATATCAATGTCCGCGACGGAAAGCCCGAAGGTCTTCTTAAAACCGAATGAGTGCAGATACAGCTTTATGCCCGCCTTCTCGATTTCAGCAGGAAGATCGACAATGGGCTGTGAATCAGTAAGCCCCAGTTTTTCACGGACAATATTCGCAAGCCTAATGGGATCTGCTTCCCCAAGATCCTTAAACCCGTATTCCGGTTTAACATTCAGCAGATCTTCAAGGGTATTGTAGTTCTTCAGCCACTGGGCAGTTTCATAAAGCATTTGATCTCTTTCAGCCTTTTCTCTGGCAGACAAATTACTGTTGGTTCTGAAACGCAGACTCTGCAGCTTTGGGGCGTCGGCCAGAATATCGGGCAACCCCACCTCAAGGGCATTGCAGAACTTAAGTAGGGTAGAGGATTTTGGTTCGGAACGTCCGTTCAAGATATTGGAAATGGTTGCAGTTCCGACCCCCATCCGCGCAGACAGTTTGGCGATCGAATAGCCCTTAATCTTCATAATGCGCCTGATATTGGCGCCTATATCTTCAATAGCCATGCCCCTTGCTCCCTTATAATTATAATATACCACACAATTTGATTTATACAAAAACTAATAATTAAATAGTACAATATTTAATATTGACATATGGAGTTTGTTTATGTATTTTAGGAATAAGGACAAAAAAAGCCAGGAACTGGTACTTCCCGGCCCTAAACCAATTGTTAATTGGCTTTGTCCAATCCATGAGAACAGGACATTATAGTTTACAACACAACCATATTACACAATTAATAATAAAGTCAAGTTCTCGAAACTAAGAGGTGATCATTTATGTCTAACACAAATGATCGAATGGTTTATCGCAGAGCCAACGGCGACTGGGTAAACAAGAAGAACGGCAGTAGCCGTGCAAGCAGTGTCCACGACACACAGGCAGGGGCAATCGATGCCGCCAGAGCAAATTTGATTCATCAGGGCGGCGGGGAACTCACGACAAAGGGCCGTAACGGCCGCATTCGAAGCAAAGATACCATTGGCGGAGGCAATGATCCATGCCCACCAAGGGACAAGGAGCATTAGAATGAGCAGCAAAAGATACAAGACCGGCGAAAAAGCTCCAGCAAGGGCCTGGTATACCTGGGACGGCTATATTGACGGAACAACTACTCCAAAACCAACCGCTGAAGAGATGAGAATACCCCTTGAAACAGGCGAAACATTCCCTCCGATTCATTCATGTAACAAAGGCGCCTACTGGGTTCTGAATTCTTACAGATAATCAACGTAGCCGGAGAATTTCTCCGGCTTTTTACAATTCAACCTTTATTTCACCTGACATAAGTTTGGGAGTTTTGGTAATAATGAATTTCGTATATTCTCAAGCGTGTTTAATTGTTTACTATTGCGTTTTATCTTTAATAGATAGGGATATATTTCTGTGGGATATCTAATTGCCATATCCATATTTGGTATATAAAAACGAATGTTCAATATATCTTCTGGTCTCACCCTCTGATGACTACCACTTGTTACTGATGCAGCCATTTCTAATTCTGCAACAGCATTATCAGATTTGAAAAGGGAATATCAATGATCTTCTTGTTGAACCTTTTGAGTTGAGAACTTTACGCTTCAGAACCAAAAAATTAAGAGGTAGAGAGAAAGTTGAAAGAGATCAAACCAAAAACAAAACTGCCGTATGGTTGGAGAACTATAAGTTTCTTGAAGAGAAATTACATGAGCAGCTCAGTTTTGAACTGACTGGGCCTTTCTCTTCTGACCTGGGATTATCTATCGAGAGACAAATTTTTATATTGAGCATGAACTCGGGCATCTTGTAGTTCCCCATAAATCGTATGAAGCATCTATTCGTACGTAAACTCTATTATCTGTCCATTTACTAATGCTCTTTTGGGAATGCCGTTTGATACATCAATATCGTCTGAATCTTCAAGTGTAAAAAAAGTTATGGTATTGGCATCTTCTCCATCCGTTTCAACTCGAATATCTGTATTAACCCATATCCCATTATAATTCCCCTTATATGCCTTGCCATCAAATATAATCAAGCGTTCATTAATTTCATTATCCTCTAATATATGCTTCGTTATGTAGATGTTATAATTTCTTATTGTACCAAGATCTATGAGTTTTAATGTTTCGTTATCAGGCCAATTCTGTGGATTAATTCTATGCAAAGTTGCAAAAACGGCATCCGTTCGTTCTTCATAACGAATTATTGTATTAAGTATGATCGTATGCTTTCCTGACATACTATTGAGTATTTCATCATTACTTGCATCAGTCGGGTGGTACCATTGGCAGTTAGCAAATAATTGTTCTAACTCCAACGACTTAAATTGATAGCCATAATATGCAAAAATACAATTTCGTAATATATGAATATCGTTTCTCGGTATATATGGCAATACTTTGTTATAAATGAAATCACTATCGATATCATAATCGTCACAGTCATCCAATAATTTTTTGTAATGATTTACCACAAATAATAAAAGGGGATCATTGCTGTTACTTTCTATTTTTTCAACGTTGATAAGTGCCGGTGGTACGAGTACCCCAACAAATACCGCGTCACAGGATGCCATGTCTTTTACATCAAAGTCAGGTGCATATGTAAATTGGAGGTATCCGCATGTTTTATCACCACGGGAAAGCCTGATATCGTAATCTTCACTATTGCAATTTCCAGTATTGATTTCATCTATTATTGAAGCATTGTCTGTGAACAACATATAGCCGTTACTTTCTGCTGTAATTAGACCATTTGCATATTCATGAATCTGCACAGTCGTTTTAGCAAAAAGAGCTGCTGTACATAAGCCCATAATCAGAAATAGAGAGACTCTCTTTTGCAGTTTTGCTTCTCCTTCAGCAATCTGATCTTCCTTGACTTTTTTATTAGCATAACGTAAAGCTCGCCGCAGGGGGAAGGCTTGCCCCCGCCAAGAAAGAAAGAGAAAGAAGTTCTCCTGAGTGTGTACCGCCGCCGGGAACGGGTGTTTTTAGCTATGGTATGTACATCATCACATATGTGGAAAGGAGAAAACCATGCTAAAACGAATTGCGACACTTCTACTTATCCTGGGAATTGGCGTCATGGAAGTTTTTCTCTGCCCCTGACGATCAGCACCGGCGGCGTTCTCTTATGAAGTGGAATTGAAAAATAATAGTGCGGGCCAGGTCCTGGTGAAGCTTGATGCTGCTACTCCAAAGGGCTTTCAGGTTGTATTTGCCGAAAACTACGGCGACAAGGAACTTTCAACGATTCCAATAGAGGGGAGCTATGAGATTAGCGTGGTTGCCAAGTCCCAGAGTGCCGAGGCTGAGACAAAGCTTTCGATGGAGATCAAGGGGCAGCCCGAACTGAATATTGCTGGTCCGGACGGGAGGCTTTCGGGGGCGGCGGTTGCTGGCCGGGATACGGTCTTTGATCTGACATTGAAAAATAGCGGAAGTGCTGCGGCAATGACGACCACGATTTTGATGCTCCTCGGCCTGACCGAACCGACGAGCGGCAGTGTCGATATTTGGGGGTTCGATCCCCTGTGCTCTCCCCTGGCCATTAAGCGGCGGGTGGCCTATATGCCCGACACCATCGGATTCTACGATGAGCTTAGCGCTTTTGAGAACCTCGATGGGAGGCTCTTGGCCTGTGGTGCTGTCAACAGCGAATTCCAGAAGAAGACACCGGGACGGATCTTGTCCCAGCCGATATATCGGGATGCTTTGCTTTTCGGAAAGGCTTTGGGGGCTTTGACTGCCTTGGCTATTGTGCTGCTTGCATTGTGGCTTTTGGTAATCGGCAGTACGATGCTCTTTCTTGGAATTCCTCCCTCTGCCGAGCAGGTGGATCGGGCGTTATCGTTTTATGTGCTGACGCTGTTGTATGCGGCGGTGTGGTTTGTTCTGGCTATGCTCTTTTCCGTTCTCTTTCGTCAACCTGCGACATCGGCACTGGTTTCCATCGCCCTCTGGCTACTTTTTACTGTTTTCTGGCCGCTGATTACGAGTATCGTTACTCAAGCCTTGCCTTGCTCAATCCGTCGACGCGGGCCTTGGGGCCGGTGATGTTTTCACAACTGGAAAGGACTGTGATGGGATCGCCACTTCCTTTCGGACAGAGTCTTTTGCTGCTCTGGCCCCAGGTGTCGGCATTGATCGCTGCCAGCCTCTTGGTGTTTACCGGCGCTTATATCGGTTTTCAGAGGCGGGAAATTCGGACCTGATTGTGTAAGAACAAGTTGTAATGCCTCCTCTCTCGTTTTTATGTATGGGAGAGGAGGGACACTTGCCCCAAAATAAACCTGGACATAAATCTGCTTTTTTCCTATAACTATTCTGTTGTCCGTTACGCTTGCTATTCGAAAATGTTCTTGAATGCGGATCGTCTTTATTTCTTTCACACATGTACTGAGGAGAAAAATCATGATTGGATTAGTTGCTGTCGCGGTTATTGCCGCGCTTTCTTTTGCCCTGGTGAATTTCTATGCAGTAAAGAAAAAGGATCCGGGTACCGAAGCAATGAGAGAAATTGCCGGTGCCATCCAGGAGGGGGCCGATGCCTTCTTGAAGCATGAATATAAAGTGATTTTTCTAATTGTCTTATTAATTGCCGCCACGCTCCTTTTGGTGGTTTCCTGGCAGTCTGGGGTTGCCTTTTTGTTGGGAGCAACTATGAGCGGTACCGCCGGTTGGGTCGGTATGCGTATCGCCACGATCGCCAATGTCAGGGTTTCCAACAAGGCACGGGAGTCCCGGAATCTTGGTGCTACCCTGAAGGTCGCCTTTCAGGGCGGAAGTGTCATGGGCCTCTGCGTCGGCGGTTTTGCTCTTCTAGGCCTTTTAATCGTCTATGTCGTTTTCGGAAAGGTGATGGGCCAGGCACATGCCGACTCTCTGGTGATTCACAAAAACTGGCTTGGAATCAGCGACATTCCCTTTACCATGACCGTTTCCTGTTATGCCCTCGGCTGTTCGATTATTGCGATGTTCAACAGGGTTGGGGGAGGAATCTATACCAAGGCGGCCGATATGGGGGCCGATCTGGTCGGAAAGACAGAAGCCGGTATTCCCGAGGACGACCCTCGTAACCCGGCGACCATTGCCGATAATGTTGGAGACAATGTCGGAGATGTTGCCGGGTTGGGATCGGATCTGTTGGAGAGTTTTGTTGGAGCTATTATTTCCAGCATCGTACTGGCCGCATACATGTATTACACGGGCTTAAAGACCGGCGCCGCCATCGATTTCCACCTGGTTTCCAGAATGATGGAGTATCCGATTCTCGTCGCTGCGGTGGGACTGCTTTCCTGTGTTATCGGGATTCTGATCCTTGTGGTGAAAAAACCTTCCGATAATCCACACCGGGAATTGAATGCCACCACCTGGACCTCTGCCGTTCTTACCATCCTTTCCAGCGGATTCGTGACCTGGTTGCTGTTCCGGGGGGAAGATGTTGCTCAGGTCGGTTTTCATGCCGGGTTCCTGTCTCCTTGGATTGCCGCGATTTTTGGAATCGTCAGCGGTATCATCATCGGTCAGATGGCCGAGTACTATACCAGTTACGATTATAAGCCCACCCAGGGCATCGCTGCGGCCTCCCGTGAGGGAACGGCTCTGACCATCACCGAGGGGATGGCCGTGGGAATGGGCTCTGTTTTCTTTCCCGTGCTGGTCCTTGCCGTTGCGATAATTGCCGCAAATACCGTGGCAGGCCTCTACGGAGTGGCCATGGCCGCCATCGGTATGCTCTCCTTTGTGGCCGCTACGGTATCGGTGGATACCTACGGTCCCATTGCGGACAACGCCGGAGGGATCAGTGAGATGGCGAAGCTTGATCCTGAAGTTCGTGAGATCACCGACAAGCTTGACTCGGTAGGCAATACCACCGCAGCCATAGGCAAGGGCTTTGCCATCGGCAGCGCCGCCTTTGCCGCCTTGAGCCTTTTTGCCTCTTTTCTCTACGCGCAAGGGGGAGAAAATATCACGAAAGACTTTTCCCTTGTCCTTAATATGATCAATACCCTGACCCTTGCAGGGGCCGTCGTCGGCGCAGCCTTGCCCTGGCTTTTTTCCGGTATCCTCATCGAGGCTGTTGCAAAGGCCGCAAGTGCCATGGTTACGGAGGTCCGCAGACAGTTCCACGAGATCCCCGGTATTCTCAGCGGTGAGGCAAAACCCGATTATCGTCAGTGTATTTCGATCTCTTCCGTCGGAGCTCTTCGGGAAATGAAAAAACCGGCTTTGATCGCCGTAACCATGCCCTTGATCTGCGGCTTTATCTTCGGCCCTGAGTTCGTCGGCGGACTGCTTATCGGCACGACCCTTTCGTCGATCATGTTGGCTCTCTACACCGCTAATGCCGGCGGTGCCTGGGACAATGGAAAAAAGTACATTGAGAACGGACATCACGGTGGAAAGGGTTCGGAGGCACACAAGGCCGCGGTTGTCGGCGATACCGTGGGAGACCCTTTGAAGGATACCGTCGGCCCCTCTCTTGATATCCTCATTAAGATCATGTCGGTTGTTTCCTTGATTTTTGTATCGATCTTCGGAAAATATAATCTTTTTGGTCTTTTTTAAACCGTTTTGTTGCTATCAGGCGTACGGAAGAGGGTCGGCCGTTTTTGGGCCGGCCCTTTTTGCCATACGCATGATGAAATTTCAATTTCCTCATGAAGATATCGCGTATATAATGATGATAGAAAGTATTTCTTTTGCATCCCCGAGTAGAGGAGGAGCGTATGGCTAATTACTATTATCTGACAGTGTATCCTATGGAAGCTCTTATTGTCTCTGAGCTTGATCCTGAGCAGTTTGCCTCATACATGGCAAACGGCACGAGAAAGGGTTCGGCAGAGGATCTGATGTTCATCGAGGTTCGGGAGAACTTCAGTGATGTATTCGACTGGGAGTATGCGCGGCAGCGTTGCGTACCCCATAGCGACGGTAGAGCGAAGAATTCGGTATATCTCGGGGTATACAGAATTCTCGAACATGCCTCTCTGGATGTGTTGGGTGATTTGTACCTGGTAACCCGTGACGGCAGATCCTTGCGGATAGCTAAAGAGGCCTACACAGAGCCCAGACTCTGGAAGGGATTTGCCCTCTACAAGGAGCTGTGCCCTGTATCGCCCCTCGTTGTCAGCGCCCTCAACCCAAAGCATTTCGGTCAATATATGACAAGTCCGAAAAATAAGGTCATGATTCCCACTTTGGTATATGCCTCCCTTAAGGTGATCGACCTGGAAGATCGCGAGAATACCGGGAATGTCGGTGGGCTTTACGATCACAACATCGAACATCTGAAGTCTTGTATCAACGACCTTACATCCGGGAAGGGAAAGATGACCAAGGTTGTGGACCGTTCCTATTCCGCTGTCTTCAGCTATCAAGTCATTAGAGAAGGGATCTATGTCGCTTCGAATGAAGAGGTGGTTTTTTATCCCATGCCGGACCGTGAGACCCTGAAGCAGCAGCACTATGACTGGGCACGTTCGGCTTTGATATTCTAATCGGATTCCATCAGCCTAAGGCCGGTGCATAAAATCCCTGCTGTTGCCCAACAGCAGGGATTTTATTTCATGTACCGCTCCTGTCTTGGTGAAATCGACTTTCCATATCTCGCCATTGTTCGGAAACGTGGTCGGATAGTGGGGGAGGGTATGTTTCAAGACGGCATGAATAAGCCTGAGGGCAATGGCGTGAGTCACAATGAGGACCTTCTGATTCGCCGGGAGCTCTTCCAAGGAGTGGAGAAAATCTTTTACCCTGGCGGCTATCATGGCGTAGGATTCTCCCCCTTCGGGACACCAATCCCATCGCTTAAGAGGATCGCTTTCGTATGATTCAATGGTTTTTACCTCGTCGTACCCTTTTCCCGAAAAAATTCCAAGGTCGTGTTCCGATAATCGATCATCGGTCTCGATAGGGAGTGAGAAGGCCTTGCCGAAGGACTCTGCCGTTTCAACCGCCCGTACAAGCGGCGATGAGATGATCCTGTCCAGAGAGGTCTCCCGTTTCAATTCCGATGCTATTAAATCTGCATCGTGTTTTCCTTCGGCGGTGAGGTGATACGGAAGCCTGCTTGCCAAAATGCGTTCCTTATTTGCAACACTCTCCGCATGACGGATAAGATAGAGTACCATTACTGTTCCTCCGTTGTTTTTTCTACATGTCGGCGATGGTAACTTCGACGCCTGCCGATGCAAGCTGCGAACGGAATTCCGGGGCTAAACCCGGATCGGTAAAAAGTTTGTTTACATCGGAAATCGGCGCTATGACGGCCGGGGCTACCCTGCCTACCTTGCTGTGATCGGTGACGACCCAAACGCTTTTTGCCTGGGTTACATATAGAGATGCTGTATGGGCTTCCTGCATAGTATACGTCGAAATTCCTCGATTAATATCTATGCCGTCTACGCCGATGATCGCAATATCGAGATTCAGCTCCGACAGCGTCCGGTCCGCCACGTGTCCGACTAATTCATAGGATCTTGATCGCAGGGATCCTCCCGTCACGATTACCTGAGCCTTTTGGGAAGGGGCGAGTTCCATGGCAATATTGATGGCGTTCGTTATAATGGTGACCTCTTTCCCTTTTAAGTGTTTCACTACGGACATAAGGGTGGTCCCGCCGGTACAACCGATGACGCTTCCTTCCGGGATTGCTTCGGCTGTGGCAATTCCAATGGCCCGTTTTTCCTGGGCATAGGCTAATAGTTTTGAATGAAAGGGGAGCTCTTCGTCGGAATCCACCAGACGTGCCCCTCCATGGGTCCGCTGTAAGGATCCTCTCTCCTCCAGCACATCCAGGTCGCGTCGTATCGTTGCTCTCGAAACCCCGAGCAGTACCGCTAATTCATCTCCATCGACGATTTCCCGTTTCCCTAATTCACTTAGAATAAGTTCGAATCGTTTTTCCCGAATCATGTTTCCTCTCTCCTCGAAAGCATAACCGAAATCTTGATTTGATACAATATGTGCTCATTAATAAACTAAAACGATCAAAAACGATTAAAAATAGCATAATTTTTATTGACAAATGATTGTTTGCTTCATAGTATATCAAATAACAACGAAAAAAGAGGAGCATATGGCAATTCCTATTAATACGCTGACAAAGCATCTCGATGAGTATCATCGAGAAATACACGGGTGTATTCATACCGCAACAGAAATTATGGCTCAGCCTGCGCTATGGCGGCAGACCGGGGCTTTAATAGAGAAGCTCCTTCCCAAGCTCGTTTCTTTTTGGGGCCCGAGCTCGAACCTCCTTTTTTCCGGGGCCGGAAGTTCTCACTATGTCGGAATGTCGATCACCCCGGCATTGAAAAGAGTTTTTTCGACGGTAGAAGCTATTTCATCGACCGAGATGGTGATGGATCCCGAATCCTCCTTTCCCCGCGAAGAATTTGTCCTTATCTCTTTTGCACGTTCGGGAGAAAGCCCTGAAACCAATGCCGTTATATCGTTGGCCGAGAAACTGCGTCCCGGCTCTGTTAAGCATGTGGCTATCACCTGTAACCCCGATGGCTCATTGGCACACATTGTCGACGGCTTGGGGAAAAGGGGATTTGTCATAGTCCTTCCTGAAGGAACAAATGATAGGGGTCTGGCGATGACCTCTTCCTTTACCTCAATGGCCGTGGCTGGTTTCATGCTGCGTGCCGTGGTGCATGGTGATGTCGGCAGGTACCGGGAAAAGGTCGATGCTTTGGCGAACATAGGGGAACGGTTTCTGAATGATTTTCCTGAGATGGCATCGCGTATGGTTCGGGAAGGTTTCCAGAGAATCTTTTTTGTGGCATCCAGGCCTTGTTTCGGGGGAGCCTTGGAGGCCCATCTAAAAGTTCAGGAGCTCTCCGGGGGGGAAGTTATGGCAAAGGCCGAGGATACGTTAGGATTTCGTCACGGCTTTATGGCAGCCGTCAATTCGGAGAGCTTACTTGTTATTCTCTTTTCATCCGACCCCTATCGGCGATTGTATGAGATCGATTTGGCAAAAGAACTTCGCAAAAAAAAGATGGGAAAGAAGATAGTGGCAATCTGCAATAAGAGGGAGGATATAGAGGGCCTTGCCGATTATATCTTCCAGACCGATTCAGCCATCGATTCCGATGATGATAACCGTGCCATGATGGTAACCCTGGCAGGCCAGATCATCGGATTTTTTGTTGCATTATCATTGGGCCTCAACCCCGATGCCCCTTCGCCGGAAGGGGTGATACATCGTGTGGTGAGCGGCGTTACGATCTATCCCTATTCAACTAGTGAGAATAAAGCGTAATGCGTGACATTTTTGAAGAACTCATAACGGCCCGAGAAAACGATGATCCCTTTAGCCTCTATTCGGTATGCTCGGCAAATCAATTGGTTCTTGAAACTGCGGTGCGTCGTTCCGTACGTAGTGGACTGCCGCTCCTTATCGAGGCTACGGCCAATCAGGTGAACCAGGAAGGCGGTTACACGGGTATGCGCCCTTCCGATTTTGCCGCAAGGCTCCAGGGGCTATGCGACCGTTACGGAGCAGATCGAGAAAGCATTGTTTTCGGCGGCGACCACCTGGGTCCCTATCCCTGGAGGAAACTGGCGGCGGAAAAAGCCATGCAATCGGCTGAGACACTTGTACGGGCCTTTGTTGCTGCGGGGGCCCGTAAAATACACCTCGATGCAAGTATGCATTTGGGAGGGGATACCACCGCCGTTCCTGATCCGAGGATCGCTGCATCGCGGGCGGCACAGCTTTGCAGGGCCGCGGAAGATGAATATGAAAAGGCGGCCACAAAGGGCAAGCCTTTTCTTCCTCCCGTCTATGTTATAGGAACGGAGGTTCCTGTTCCCGGGGGGACCCTGGATGACGACGCTGAACCCGAGACTGGGCCAGCTCCTACAAGCTATGCATCGCTGCTTTCCACCCTTGAGCTTCATGAAGAGGCCTTTTACTCGTTTGGGCTTCATGATGCCTGGAGGCGGGTCATCGGGGTTGTTGTGCAGCCCGGATTGGAGTTCGGTTCGGAGATCGTCCATCCGTACAAAAGAAGGCATGCCGAAGAGCTCAAGCAGATCTTTTCGGTGAAAGCAAATCTCTTTTTCGAGGCACACTCTACCGATTACCAGAGCAGTGAGGCGTTAGGCGCTCTGGCCCGTGATGGGTTTGCTTTCTTAAAGGTCGGTCCGGCCCTGACCTTTGCATATCGTGAAGCTCTTGTCGGTCTTGCCTATATCGAACAACGACTTCATGGAAGAAGCAAAAATCGAATTCTTGAATCCTTGTCCCTTATCATGCGCCGCAACGACAAGTACTGGCGTGACTACTACGCCAAAGGGGATGATACAGAGCTCATCTTTTCCTTATCGGATCGGGTCCGATACTACTGGGACGATCCCGTGTTAGTGCAGGAGGTCGAACAGCTCTTTCAGTCCATTGATATTCACGAAAGAGTTACACCGGGGCTCGTTTCTCAATACTTACCCCGTTTTTCCGGTCCTCACACTACATCCATGTTTCTTTCAGGCCTTCATGATCCCCGCGAATTCGTTATGTACGCTATTGATGCCGAATTATCACGCTATGAACAAGCGTGCTTTTCGAACAGAGGATGTGTTCATGCCGAATAAGCTCGTTTCTTCCGACTTTTTCGAAAGGGAATCAGTCCTTGCCGCCATCCTTTTAACTCCCGCTTTGCTGATTGTTTTGGGGGTACTTATATTTCCAATGGTTACTTCCCTGGGACTAAGCTTTACCGATTTGAAGCTTACGAAACCGGGAAGCGGGATTTTTATCGGCTTAAAAAATTATATAACGGCCCTCAAAGCCCCTCTGTTTTGGGCTTCGATGTTGCGTACGACTATTTTTGGTGTTTCAACTGTTCTGACGGAGACCTGTCTGGGGGTGGCAATCGCCATGTTGCTTAATCAGAAATTTGTGGGGAGGGGATTCGTACGGGGGCTTGTCATCCTTCCCTGGGCGCTGCCCTATGTGGTAAACGGCATCATGTGGAAGTGGATTTTTGATGCGAATTACGGGGCTTTCAATGCAGCATTGACCCAGCTCGGTCTTATCGATACATACAAAATCTGGCTGGGAAACCCAAAGGCCGCAATGGTCATCGTCATTTGCGCAAATATATGGAAGGAGACCCCTGTTGCCGTTATTCTCATACTTGCCGCTTTGCAGTCTATACCGGCAGAACTCTATGAAGCCGCAGCCATTGACGGTGCAAGAGGCATGAAGCGTTTTTCTCGAATAACACTTCCCTTGCTCAAACCGATCATTGTTACCTTGATTATCATCAAGACGGTATGGGCACTCAAGGAATTTGATCTTATCTATATCATCACAAAGGGCGGGCCTGCAAACGGTACCAATATGTTTTCGTACTACATATATCAGAATACCTTTCAATTCCTTAATTTCGGTTATGGCTCTGCCCTTGCGTATCTACTGACAATCCTGACGATAGGACTCTCTATGCTTTATATGAAAAGTTTGAAAGGAGGCTTGGATGTCGAAGGGTAAGTACAAAACCTGCCCCGGCAGGGAACAGAACGGGGAGCTATGTGATGGTTGGCGAATATAAAAAGGGCGGCCTTGTATTACTCTACGCTGCGGTGTTGTTTGTCTGTTTGAGCATATTGATTCCATATCTCTGGCTTGTCATCAGTAGTGTCTCCCATCGGGTGGAGTTAACCTCCATACCGCTAAAATGGATACCCGATTCGTTAAATCTGGAAAATTACCGCCAGATTGTGACCGGCAGCAGCGGTATCAATGCCTCGCTGAAATATGGATTACTCAACAGCCTGATCATCGCAGGGGTTGCTACCCTGTTTTGCCTTTTTGCGGGCTCCCTGGCAGCCTATGCCTTTTCACGGTTGCGGTTCCGGGGAAAAAATGTCGTCTTTTCATTTATTCTCGTGACGCAGGTCATGCCGATGATCGTGCTGATCATTCCAATTTACATCATCATGAGCAAGATCGGGTTGCTGAATACCATACCGGCCCTCATCATAGCGGACTGTGCATTTATTCTTCCCCTGGTGATTTGGCTGATGCGCAGTTTTTTTGAGTCTATTCCCAGAAGTCTGGAAGAGATGGCGTGTATCGATGGTTGTTCCCGCTTTGGAACTATTTTCAGAATTGTTATGCCCCTATCCACACCGGGGCTGGCGGCAAGCGGGATATTTGCCTTTATCATTGCCTGGAATGAGTTCTTTTCTGCCCTGATTCTTAGTTCCACAATCAAGTCGAAGACCATCAGTGTGATTATTTCCGAATATTCAAGCAAGGTAGGGGTGGATTATGTTGCGATGGCCGCGGCAGGTGTTGTTGCCAGTATTCCTCCCGTCCTTTTGGCCTTGTTGTTTCAAAAATATATTGTTCAAGGCTTAACCGCAGGATCTGTAAAGGGATAATCGTTTCGACTTTCTAAAAACAATCCCCGTAAAGGGAAAGGAGTGTTTAGTATGAAAAGGAAGGTAATTGCTCTTCTTCTGGCGCTTATGCTGGTGGGAGGAACGCTTTTCGCATCGGGGGATGCCGAGAGTGCGGAAAGAATCACGGTGATCATGCCTCGCCATGAGATGGACTTGGTGGGCATTTGGGAGCGGCAAACAAGAGAGTTCGAAGAGTCCACGGGAATCCAGGTGGAGTTCATTCAGATGTCATGGGATGAGGTCCAGACCAAGGTCATGACCGACCTTGCAGCGGGCGGCAATTCCTATGACGTGATTGAATTCGACAATGGCTGGGTTGAAAAATTCGCTGCTGCCGGTTGGGTGGAACCCTTAAATGATTACGGTGATAGCGACTATTTTAACACCCTTTTGCCCGGCTTGTTGAATACCTTTACGGTAGACGGAAAAATTCTTGGAGTCAGTTGGAATAATGATACCCGTTTTTTCTTCTACAACAAAGCAATGTTGGAAAAAGCGGGAATTACTGCTCCTCCCAGAACATGGGCGGATGTTGTGGCACAGTCCGAGAAGCTGAAACGTGCAGGGCTTACCGATTACCCGATAGCCGAATACTGGAACCAGGAATGGGCCCTTGCAAACTCTTTGGCTTTTTATCTTTACAGCTTTGGGGCGAACTACTTTGATAAGGATGGAAACATCACGATTAATAAGCCGGAAGCTGTGGAAGCCCTGCAGTTTATGTACGATATGCTGTATAAACAGAAGATTGTCAATCCTTCCAGCATTACCCTTTCACAGGAGGCCGCAGCCGACCTCTTCTACCGCGGTTCGTCCGCATTTTTCTTTCAGGGACCTCCCAGTACATTCAGCTATGCCAATGACCCCACGAAGTCACAAGTCGTCGGAGATGTAGAGGTTTCCGAATGGCTTCCCGCAAAGGCAGTTGGTCTGCAGGCGACCCTGACCCTTCCCGAGGCCTTTGCCATTCCAAAGGCAAGCGATAATAAAGAGGCTGCATGGAAGTATATTCGCTATATGATCTCTCATGATCGCGATAAAGAGCGGGCCATGGAGATCGGAAGTTTGCCGCTGTTTAAGCGTTCCTACAATGATCCCGATTTACTCGAAAAGTACCCCTACTGGGTTCAGTTTGGAAAGCAGTCCGCCGTTGCTCAGGCTCTTCCCCTCGTGGACTGGTATGATGAGCTTGTACAAAAAACAATTGTTGCGGTGCAGCAGATGTTCCAGGGAACAAAGAGCGCTCAGGATGTTGGGGACGAAATCGCCGAATTTCTAAAAGGCAGAGAATACAACGGCATGATCCTGCATGAGTAGTATATAATTCTGACCATGGAGGAGCCTTAGCGATAGGGCTCCTCTGCATATTTCCGTAGAAAGAAATTACGTTCCTTCAATCACCAGGATTCGGAACAGTAGGTAAGGAGAGCCCTGTGCCAGAAAAAGTGCTTTTTGCCGGTGATGCAAACATTGATTTCATTTTTTCCGATCTCGATACCCCGCCTCAGGAGGATAGGGAGGTCTTCTGCAAAGGATATACGACCGCGCTCGGCGGTTCCGGTACCATAACCGCTGCCGCATATGCTCGACTGGGCGGATCGTGTGATTTCTGCGGCCTGCTGGGAGATGACACGAACGGCCGTCAGGTCATGGAGTATCTCAGGAATGCTGGCGTCGGGCTTACGCTCCTGCGGCGCATGGAAAACCTGGAGACTGGTATCACGGTGAGCATGATACATGGTTCGACTCGTACCCAGGTGACCTATCGTGGAAGCCTTGATGTAGCGGATGAAACAGAGACCCTCAAACAGGAGATGCACGACTACGGTCATCTCCACCTCTCCGGGATATACGGGACAACGCAATTCCTCCCGAATGTTACCCAGGTTCTGCAAGCCGCATATGATAAGGGATTGACGACTTCTCTTGATACACAGTGGGATCCCTCCCAAACATGGCCGTTTGCCGATCAATGGCTGCCCTATATCACGTGGCTTTTTGTCAATGAATCGGAAGCAATATCCCTTGCAGTTAAGCACTGCGGGATATCGGATAGGAAGCCTGACTGGGAAATGGCATGGGAAGCCCTTGCTAAGAAGACCCCTTGTCCAATCATTAAACTGGGACCAAAGGGAAGCTATATGGGAGGGAACCTTTACCCCCCCGTGGATGTCGATCACGTATATGATCCTACAGGTGCCGGAGACAGCTTTGCCGCGGCGTTTCTGTATGCAACGATCGCAGCGGGACAGGATGCCTGTCGGGCAATTCACCTTGCTCAGGCCGCAGGAGCCCTGGCCTGTACCTTTCTCGGCGGTAATTCCGAAAGGTTTACCCGTGAGAAACTCTATTCGATGGTGGAGAACCCCCTCCTTTAAACTTTCTTCATACAATTTTCTCTATGCCTATGGTATCATAGAGGGGCGAGGGATCACTATAGATGAGATCGCAAAGATCTCCCTCTTCCTCTCATTATGATTGGAGTGCTGTATGACGGAAAATCTTCAACTCCTTGAACTGGTTGAAAAGGAACAGCTGGACGAAGTGCTGCGCGGTTTTACCCAGATCACGGGGGTTTCGAGTTTCATCATCAGTCCCGAGGGCGAGCCAATCAGTGAACAGTACAATTGGACGCATCTGTGTAGTGACTATTGCCGGTCCACAGAGAAGGGAAAGCAGCTCTGTTATAAAAGCGATCGCTACGGGGCAGAGATGTCGGCGAAGCTGAAAAAGCGTGTCAGTTATACCTGTCTGAATGCCGGATTGATCGATTGTACCTCGCCTATCATCGTTGGAAACTACCATATCGCCAGTTTTATGTGCGGCCAAATCCTCTATAAGCCCATCGATGAGGATTGTGCCCGGCGGCATGCCTGTGCAATAGGAATCAAAGATCTTGATGGCTATCTTCAGGCCGTCAGCAGTATTCCGATTATCAGCCCCGAACGGATGGATGCCATTGTCGATTTCCTGCAGGTGATAACCCGAACGATAAGTGAACTTGCTTGGAATACGTATGTTCATTCCAAACAGACACGGCGTTACCTGGATCGGATCATCAATATGGTCAGCGATGGAATTGTCTCGATTGATACGCAGGGGCGAATTTCCATGGCAAATGATGCCGTCGGCTACATGACGGGCTTTAACAAGCATGAGATCATTGGCCAGGACTTTTCCGAATTCCTCGGTGATGATGATTCGCTGTCGACCTATGAGAAGATGCTTTCCACCGTTAGGGAAAAGGGCCATGGTAGGGCGGCAATACAACTTGCCACTGCCTCAGATAAGAAAATCCCCGTCCAGGTCTCCTTTGATAAGGATAAAGAGCAACAGGCCCACCTTGCCTGTGTGGCGGTATTACGGGATGTTTCTCAGGAGTTTGCCATTGAGCAGTTGAAGGAAGATCTCATCGGTATGATGACGCACGATCTGAAAAACCCTGTTTTTTCCATCCAGAAGGCGATGCAGCTTTTATCCTCCGGGGTTCTCGGAACCCTGAATCCCGAACAGGATGAGGTGGTAAGGCTTTCTCTTGGTACGACTCAACAGCTTTCGCGAATGGTCATGGATTATCTTGATATCTATCAGCATGAAAATGGCGAACTGCGGCTTCGTAAGGAGATCTTGGATATGCGAACGATACTCAGGCAGAGTATCGACCAGATAGAATTAATTGCGCAGGAGAAGGACGTCGCTATTGTGTACAATCCTCCGACGGCTGCGTTGAATTTCATGGGCGACCGCTTGCGTCTTATTCGCATATGTCTAAACCTATTGGAAAATGCCATAAAATTCAGTCCTTTTGGCGGAACGATTCACATCGAAAGTCGCTATGTTTCTCCCCGTGATTGTCCCTATCTTTCGGAATGCCTACTTGATCGGGAAAAAGATGAACAACACTACGTATTGACGGAAATGAGCGACCAGGGGCCTGGTATTAAAAAGGGTGCCGAATACGCCATTTTTGATAAATTTTCTACTTCCAGATGCCGGGATTCCTGCATCCCGGGAGGGGGGGGACTTGGGCTTGCCTTTTGCAAACTGGCGGTAACGGCTCATCACGGTGTGATCGGGGTTGCTTCGCCTGTCTGTTCGGATCGGAAAGGAGAGCTCTACGGAAGCCGTTTCTACTTTCTTCTCCCTGCCGATACGAAGATCAAATTTCAAACGGCGGGTATCGAACTATAGTAGGACGATAAGAGGCGTATCAGAAAGGGGGATGGTATGGAAGGAGAAAAGCAATCAACGATTTTTATCTGCGATGATCATCCTCTCTTTCGCTGCGGTCTGCGTTTAAGTCTGAATCAGCTGTCGAATCTTGAGGTCGTCGGTGAGGCGGAGAACGGCTTTGACGCGGTGGAGCGTATCATTGCTTGTAAGCCGGATATGGCATTGGTCGATGTCGATATGCCGGGGCTCTCCGGAATCAGTGCCATCAAGGTTCTTCGCAAGGCCCTGCCGAAGTTGAAAATTCTTGTATTGTCGGCACTCGAGGATGATCACTATGTCCGTGATGCCATGGCTGCCGGTGCCGACGGCTACCTCCTTAAGTGTGTCGATATCGATGCCCTGGTTCAGATTATCGGCAGCCTCTGTAAAGGGATTCCTGCGGTTTCTCCCTACCTACTGAATCTGACCATTGATGATCTTTCTGACGCAAAGGATTCCGGCTCTTCTCTGACCACAAGAGAGAAGGATGTTTTACGATGTATGCTGGAAGGAAAAGAGAATAAAGAGATAGCGGATGAGCTTTTCATCAGCTGCGAGACGGTAAAAAGTCATATAAAACATATTTTCCGCAAGTTAGAGGTGACCAACCGGGTCCAGGCCGTTCAGGTTGCCGCAGAAAAAAAGATTCTTAACTCTTAGTACAGTCAATTAATTACTGCAGGGATCATATCCTCTTAAAATCCCCCTTTTGGGGGATAATCTTCCCCCCTTTTGTGCGATTTACCGCTGGTTGTACCTCTTCTATAGTGTAAGCAGATATGTAGGAGAACAAGGGAGGTTCGAAAATTATGGTTAAGGTCGACGAAGAGGGCGGCGCCAGAAGAATAACGCTTCACATAAACGATGATGAGCACCATTTGGTCGTCGAACCCCAAGAGACCCTGCGTGAGGTTTTGCACGACAGGATCGGCTTAACAGGAACGAAGGAGATGTGCGATAGAGGTGCCTGCGGCTCCTGTACCGTAATCATGGACGGCAGGCCGGTGCTTTCCTGCATGACGCTGGCGATTGAATGCGAGGGACACCGGATTGAAACCATCGAACAGATCAACAAAATGGGGCACCCGCTGGTACAGGCGTATGCCGACAACCATGCAATGCAGTGTGGCTATTGTACTCCGGGTTTTGTGGTAACGGCGAAGGCCTTGTTGGACCGAAATGCAAATCCGTCGAAGGAAGAGATTATTTCGGCTCTGGAGGGCAACATCTGCAGATGTGGAACATATCCGGCGCATGTAAGAGCGGTGCAGGATGCAGCCAAAAGATTACAGGAGAAGGAGGCAGTCTGAAATGTCCGACGAACCGAAAATCATGGAATATGAGCCCCTGGTTCATGACAGATACATCCCGGAAGCCTTTGAGTTTCTTGGAAAACGGGGCATAGCGCGAATGGACGGCAGGGAAAAAGCGGGCGGTACGGCTCAATATACCCGTGATGTGAGCCTTCCCGGCATGCTCTATTGCAAGATCATGATGTCACCCTATGCGAATGCCGTTATCAAAAGTCTCGATACATCAAAGGCTGAAGCCTTGCCCGGAGTACGTGCGATTTTACGTTTCGATGACCCGGAGCTGCAGAACAAGGCGCTGCTCGGGACGAATACGAAGTTTAATGCGGGCCACCTCGCTTCTGACGGGCAGGCTTTTTACAAAGGCAAAGAAGAACTTGCCGTTACCCAGGAGCAGTGGATGCAGGGGGGCGGTCGGGTTCTTGACGGCTTTGCATGGTGGGAAGGTGCCCATTCGGGTGTTGCCGTCGCCGCCGAAAGCCTTCAAATAGCAGAAGAGGCTATTAATCTGGTAGAGGTTGAATGGGAAGAGCGGGATGTGGTTCTTAATCCCATAGAGGCCCTTAAACCCGGTGCTCCTCCCGCTGCCCCGGAGCTGAACGACAAAAACAACATGCTCAGAAAGGTTCGTATCGAACACGGGGATGTAGAGAAGGGTTTCCAGGAAGCGGATAAGGTTATCGAATTCAGCATCAAGCGGAACCCCTATTCGGTAGCCGACGCCGAGCCCATGAGTGATGTCATTCTCTGGAGGGGAGACAACATGGAGATTTGGGCCCATCAGCAGCAAGCCTATGACGGGAAGTGCCTGCTGAGCGCGGTAACGGGCGTTCCTCTCAATAAGATAAAACTCCATGTTCCGTATCAGGGCTGCCATTTCGGTGGAGGCGGAAACCCCATGATGCACCATACCCACGGGTTGCATGTGGTCAGTGCCATCCTATCGAAGCGCACAGGGCGGCCGGTCAAAACCCTCTACAATCGACGGGACAATTTTTATTCCCTTTCTCAGGATGCGGATTCCAATACCCACTTCAAGGTTGGTTTTACGAATGACGGAACCATCACTGCGGTCAAGATTGATAATATTGTGGCAAAGATGGGACAGTACGGTATCGATCACTTTGAAGACAACACCCGTATTCCCAACCTGCTTCTTAACTACGTAGAGGCCCAAACAAATGTTGCACCGGCCTGGTGGTTCCGCTGCGAACAGAACCACAACTGTTTCTGCTTTAGTGCGGTCTTCGCTCACGTTGCTGAAGCAACGGGCCTGGATCCGACGGTCGTTGCCCTGAAGAACGATGGTGTAGGCGGCAAGGACATGAAGTATCTTTCCAAATTCAAGAAAGAACACGGATTTCCGGATCGGGACAGCCTCGCCGAAATCATTAAGAAGGGTAAAGCGGCCATAGAGTGGGACAAGAAGTGGCATGAACCTGGAAAAAAGATGCTGCCGAATGGAAAGCTGCACGGCATCGGTTTTACCTGGGACCATGAATGGGACGACAACAGAGGATCTGCAAGTGCCGGGCTTATTATGCATTGTGATGGTACGGTGGACATCCTGGCACAAAAGTCGGACGACGGCGTCAATCCCATGACTACCCACTGTGAGATCGTTGCAGAGGAGCTCGGGCTGAAACTGGAAGATGTTAACTGGCGCTTTTTTGAAGAGACCGGTTTCCAGATGATGACTCCTGACGGTTCCTGCAACTTGTGTACCGACGCATATGTAAGCTGCAACATGGCAAGGAAAGCCAAGAAGAAACTCCTCGAATACGCCACAACACCCATCAAACTTATTGAAATTGAATATCCTCCTGCTTTTCCCAACCGAAAACCGGAAGAACTTGACGTCAAGGACAGTATGGTTTTTGTAAAGGCTGATCCGAGTATCAGTGTACCTGTAGCGGAAGTGGTCAAACGGACCGTATTGAATCAGGCCGGTAGCCGGGCTCCGCTCTTTGAGTGGGCCTATCACCGCCAGGGCCGCTATGGTT
Organism: Sediminispirochaeta smaragdinae DSM 11293; assembly: GCF_000143985.1. Classification (GTDB taxonomy): domain Bacteria; phylum Spirochaetota; class Spirochaetia; order DSM-16054; family Sediminispirochaetaceae; genus Sediminispirochaeta; species Sediminispirochaeta smaragdinae. The sequence goes on from NC_014364.1 coordinate 1,163,054, forward strand.
GTGAAGAGGGACGGCACCGTCTGTGTCGGCAGGGATATTTTTCAGAAGTTGAGGTTGATCCTGAAACGGGTGAAGTGGATATCAAGAAAATCGTCAATATCAACGACGTAGGCAAGGCCTTAAGTCCCGACACCTGCGAAGGCCAGCAATACGGTGGTGCGTATATGGGAGCAGGGCGAGGCATGGCAGAAGAGGTTGTGTACGACCCGAAAACCGGTGTCAAATTGAATGGTAATTTGATCGACTATAAGGTTTGGACATTTCGCGATATCGAAGCCACGGAAAACATTCTTGTAGAGACCGGAATGGGCTATGGCCCCTATGGATTGGTCGGTATAGGAGAGGATTGTGCTACTGTCGTTCCCTTTGTAATCGGGAATGCGATCCATAACGCTATTGGGGAATGGGTCGATGAACATCCGATGACGCCGAATAAGGTCATCAAAGCAATCCAAAAAGCCAAAGAGAAGGGGGTCTTCTAACATGGTACGGTTCAAACATTTTGACGCTTCAACAGTAGAAGAAGCGGTCGAGCTCCTATACAGGTTTGAAGGCAGGGCAAAAGTGATAGCAGGCGGTACAGATATCGTCGGCTTTTACAAAGACAATATCCTGCCGACACCCTACGAGGCATTAATCAATATCAAGACCATTCCGGGGCTCGAGGAGATAAAGGAAGAGGATGGGTTTTTACGAATCGGAACCCTGGTTAGGCTTGAAGATATCGCACACAATACAGCGGTCCAGGAAAACTATACTGCGCTGGCCCTTGCCGCACAGCATGCGGCCTCTCCCCACATCCGAGAAATGGGGACTATCGGCGGAAATGTCTGCCAGAATTCGCGGTGCTGGTATTTCAGAACCCCGAATAACCGTTTTTCCTGTGCCAGAAAGGGCGGAGATGAGTGCTTTGCTTCAGAAGGAGATAATCGTTATCACTCGATTTTTGGCGATGTAAAGGATTGTCTGGCGGTGAATCCGAGCGATACGCTTCCTGCACTGATTGCCCTTGGGACAAAGATCGTAACCTCCAAGCGGACCCTTGATATCACAGAGATGTTTCCGGAAAAGGATCCGACGAGAATGCATACTCTCGATCCGGATGAGATTATTACCGAATTTCAGATTTCGGCCCCTGCTGCTGGAATGAAGAGTTCATGGAAAAAGTTCGCTATTCGTAAGTCCATCGATTTCCCAGTTGTCAACTGTGCAGCCGCCGTTACCATAGCGGATGGAAAGGTTGAGGATGCGATGCTTTGCTTGAATGCTGTCTATTATAAACCCTACGTTCCTGCGAGGGCGGTCGCCTATCTTAAGGGGAAGGTCCTGGACGAAGAGGTCGCCGAAACCACGGGAGAGGCGGCCGTTTGGGGTGCAAAACCTCTGGCCATGAACGAATACAAAATTCAGATTGCAAAAGGTCTTATCAAACAGACCCTGTTGGCCTGCAGGTAGCCGGTTCATGAGGTCCGGCCGGTGTCGGCCGGGCCGTTTCGATGTAATAACGCCCAAGGAGGAAGCCCTGTGTCAACATTGTGGAATACCCGATATGAGGAATTGACTGAATTTATAAAAGAAAAGCCGCAGGTCGTTATAAAGGAGGACAGTGTCAGCATCGATGAGGCTGTACGGCAGGATTTTTATAAAAAGTTCAACAGCACGCGGAGCTCCTTCCTTGCCGAATACTATTCAGATTGGTTGGATGAAGCCCAATTTCTCAGCACAAAATATAGTAGAGTCGAAGGAGCGCTACGGCAACGACTGCAGCTGGAATCTATTCTTATGCCGGTTTCTTTACGGCGATTTCTTTCCGACCCGATAAACGAGGTTACCAGGGAGCTGTTTGATCCTCTTTTTGAATTACTTCAGGAAAAAATCGAACCGGAGGAATTCGAAATAAAGGCGCATGAAAATCTTCGCGATTCTTTTCGTAAACTGTATCAGACAGGGTATATCAACTGGTTTGTTCTCTCGCTTATGGAAAAAATCGAGCCTGAAGCCATCTTTTCCGTGCCCCTTCCCGAGCCTTCATCCAAGCAGATTATTAAACATCGTGATGAGGTTAGAGAGCATGTGCCTACGCCTTCTCCTACACGGACATTGGGATTTGGGGTGGAGCGTCGGGAGATTGTTTCGGTTCCCGATTTCATTGTCCATAGTGCGCGTCTTGGTAAGTATGTTGCATTTCGGACAAGCCTCGGAAAGGCAATCTGGAAGGCATCGTACTACAGCGAAAATCGAAACTGGTTTTCCATCGCCGACATGATTGACTCCTACGGGGTCTCCGAGCTGCAGCCGGATCTTTTACTCTACATTGGTGACAATCTTGAGGACCTCTCTCTTGTGGCGGATGCCGAGGAATTTTGCCGCCCGGATATGGTTGTTTTCTTTACCGATCAATTGACTGGAGAGAGGTATCTCATAAACAAAAAAATGGACGATGTAAGAATGGCCCATGAAATTCTCAAACCAGCTAAAGGGAGTGCTGTTATTGCAAAAGATCATTTGCCTCCTGAGGCAATAAAGGATCTGGACCGGCATACGGAAGTAATCCATTTCGGCTTTAATAATCTAAAGTGGGAGATAATGCTGCACCTGCTTGAAGTATGAGAAATCACGGAGGAAATCATGTCTCTTAACATCGTGGTATGTATAAAACAGGTTCCAAACCCCGATTATTTTTCAAAGATCACCTTGGATCCGGAGACCGGGGCGATTAGTCGGAAAAATATTCCAACGATACTGAACCCGGTAGATGAAAACGCCATAGAAGAAGCGCTCAGGCTTCGCGAACGATTTTCTGGGAAGGTCACGGCGATCAGCATGGGCCCGCCCCAGGCAAAGGAGGTTCTCGATTGGGCGTTGACATTGGGAGTCGATGAATCGGTGCTTCTCTGTGATCGGGCCTTTGCCGCGGCCGATTCGCTTGCCACCGCCTATGTCCTGGCTGCGGGTATCAGAAAGATCGGCAATGTCGATATCGTTTTGTGCGGAAACGAATCGGTAGACGGCGCGACCGAACAGGTGGGACCCCAGGTTGCCGAGTTGCTGGATATTCCCCACATCTGTAATGCGACGGATATCTCTTTGCCGAATGGCAGGCAGGCTGTGGTCAGGCGGAATATCGAGTATGGCCATCTGACAATTGAAGGGTGTGTGCCGCTCCTTATCACCGTGTCGAGGGAAATAAACCAACCGAGAACGGCCACGGCCGAAGGCATCCTTACCTTGATGGACAAGGTGTCGCGAACATGGGGGGTAAAGGACATTGAGGTGGACAACGACGCCATCGGGCTTGCCGGTTCTCCGACACGGGTAGGAAAGAGCTATGAGCAGAAACTCGAACGGGAACGAATGATTCTTACTGGTTCCGTGGATGAGATGGTCGCAGCTGCCATCAAAAGGCTCAAGGCTGAGGCGCTTGTATAGAGAGGGAGCGAAAGAATGAATGCAATACACGAGGTGTGGATCTGGGCGGAACAACGAGATGGAAGGCTGATGGATGTTTCCCTTGAGATTCTTGGAAAGGCTTCCGAACTTGCAGAAGAGATAGGAGGGGGTACCGCCGCGATACTCATTGGTGACGAGCTTTCGCCCCTGGCCCGGGAGTTGATCGCCTATGGTGCGGATAAAGTCTATCTTTTCAGCGATCCCCGGCTTACCTATTATCAAAGCGATGCATACACAAGGCTCATTAGCGATCTCCTTGAGAAACAGCAGCCGGAAATCTTGCTTTTGGGTGGTACCACCATTGGGATGGATCTGGCCCCCAGCGTTGCGGCAAGGATAAAGACCGGTTTAACGGCCCACAGCTGCAAACTCGAGATTGATAAAAGCGGAGACAAACCGTTATTGATGGCGGCCGTCCCCGGTTGGGGGGGCGGAATGATTGTCAATATCGCCTGTCCGGAACATCGGCCTCAAATGGTTACGGTGCAACAGGGCGTGATGGAGAAACCTCCGCGCGATGACCATCATTCCGGAGAACTCATCCCCATGGAAGTAAAACTCAATGAACGTGATTTTCGGGTGAAGTGCATCGAAATGGTTGAAACCATTCCGGAGGGGCCGCAAATCGATACCTCGGATGTTGTGGTCGTCGGAGGATACGGCATGAAATGCCAGGGATCCTTACTGCCCCTGGAGGAGCTGACTGATCTGCTCCACGGCGCCTTGGGCGGTACGCGTCCGGCCCTGGACGAGGGATGGATCCCCGAATGCAGCATGATCGGGGTGAACGGGAAGGCTATAGGTCCAAAGTTGTTGATTACCATCGGAACATCGGGTGCAAATCATTATACAGCCGGGTTTGTCAAAGCAGGTACGGTAATGGCCATAAACAGCGATCCGGATGCGCCGATATTCGATGTCTGCGATATCGGTATTGTCGGAGATGCTTTAGAGGTGGTTCCTGCGATGGTAAAGGCCTTGAAGGCCCTGTAGCCAAGAAGGCGGATCGCCGCCGGGGAGGATAGGTGTTCAGATGAAACAAGATGCCATTTTGATTACAAATCGGGATAATGTTGCCACCGCTTTGCGGGATGTGGAAGCGGGGCAGACCTGCCATTTCCTGAAAGGAGAACAGGCGGTGAGTGTGGTTGTGCAAGATGCCATTGTCTATGGCCATAAATTTGCCGTTGTGGATATTCCCAAGGGCGCCGACATCATAAAGTATGGCGAGGTAATGGGGCGGGCCACCGCAGACATTCCCCGGGGAGCCCATGCGCATGTCCAGAATATCGAAAGCCTTCGCGGACGTGGTGACCTGAAACATAAGGGAGGTACATGAGATGAATTTCCTCGGATATGCACGAAAAGATGGCGGCGTGGGAACTCGAAACGATGTAGGAATCCTTTCAACGGTGATTTGTGCGAATGAAGTGGCGGAAAGAATCGCTCGGCAGGTCTCCGGGACAACACCTTTTTTGCATCACCAGGGATGCTGCCAGACCCCCGTTGATATTAATAGAGTAACTGATGTCCTGATCGGATTGGGGAAGAATCCCAATCTGGCGGCAGTTTTGTTGGTCAGTCTTGGTTGTGAAAGTACAAACGTCGACCGGGTTGCAAAGTCCATCGCGGAAACGGGCAAGCCTGTTGAAATTGTTACAATCCAGGAAGAGGGTGGGGCAGCCAAGGCTGTCGCAAAGGGCATTCTGCTGGCCCAAGCTATGGTGACGGCGGTAAGCGAGCTGAAACGGGAACCCTTTCCCATCAGTGAACTGGTACTTGGCCTCAAATGCGGCAGTTCCGATACTACATCGGGACTCTCTTCAAACCCGGTCGTTGGAATCCTTTCCGATCTCATTGTAAAAGCAGGGGGGACATCTATTTTAGGAGAGGTAACCGAATTTATCGGCGCCGAACATCTTTTGGCACGCCATGCAAAGAATCAAGAGACTGCCGATGCAATTCTCTCTCTGGTGAACCAGATGGAGAACCGTGCCATGCAGATGGGCTTTGATATCCGGGGAGGCCAGCCGACCGGGGGAAATATCAAGGGTGGGCTCACGACCATCGAAGAAAAGTCTTTGGGAGCGATCGCCAAGGCGGGATCTGCAAAAATTCAGGCGGTGTATGAATACGGTGTTCGTCCCGATGTCGAAGGTTTGGTCGTCATGAACTCTCCCGGACGGGAACCGGAACTTCTTACCGGTTTGGCGGCGGCGGGAGCTACCCTCATCACATTTACAACGGGACGGGGGGCACCTCAGGGGTTTCCCTTCGTCCCTGTGATCAAGGTGACCGGAAACGAAAAGACGTGGAGTAACCTGAAAGACCACATGGATTTCAATGTCTCCCCGGTCATAGACGGTAGCGAGAGCCTTACGGATGCAGGAAACCGCCTCCTTGATGAGGTGGTTCGAGTTGCTTCGGGCAAAAAGACAAAGGCGGAAATATCAGGTTACACCAGTTCCATGGATATCTATATGACAGGGCCGGTTATATAGCCGAACCTCCTTTTATCCGACGAGACGCTTCGCCATGTTCACCCAGCCGGTTATGTTGGATGGATTCCCTCCGAGGGTATGGTTGTCTTTCATGATGATCTCGACAACGTTGTTGTCCCGCGATATTTCCAGCTTCCTTTTGAGTTCCTTTTCTGCCGTCTCCATGTCTATTTCGGGCTGGGCCAAGGGGGTGGGTGAGGGCTTCATGGAATAGATGTACTCTTTCCGTAAAAGCTCACTCATCTTTTCCGGATCGGCCCAGGGCGAAACCGAAACGCGTCTGAGATTTTTTGCGGCCTTAACAATATGGAATCGGGGGTCCATGCCTTCGCAGCATCCGTAGCAGGTGAGCCCGAAGCGCTCCATGATCTCTTTCTGATACGGGAAGATAAACTCGGCAAACATATCCGGAGAAATTCCTACGGTGATCTGACTCTCTGCCAGCCCCCACATCGTGGAGAGTTTCGCCGGTTCAAGGGACGGCAGTTCGTCGGTATATCCGAGTCCGCCGGAACCGATAAACGTGTAATTATTATTGGGATAGAGGAGTCCCCCCTGCTCCAGGAAGTCCAGTTTTTTGAGTGTCCCCTGCTGTAGTCGCTTCATTAAAGCGTGAATACCGTCCGGCTGATCAAAGAAATCAAGCATCATCTTGTCCATTCCCCGCAGCTGAGCGAACTCGTCGGTCATGCCAAAGGACCAGAACCATACGGTTCTGTTTTGTATTTTCAGAAAGGCGCCCATGATCTCTTCGGCAAGCTCCAGTAGTTTTTCCGTGGTGCCATAATCCACAACGATTTCCGGATCTAAAAGGTTATCGATTTCATCATAGGAATCCATGATGGATTCGATGTGGTAGGCTCCCCCGTCCAGTTGCGTGGTAAAGGCAAGACTCTTTTCTTCCTTGCCGCGGATTCTCCAGGGTGTTTCCGTATACACGTGGGGAAGATCAAAGACCGGTTCGACAACATAATCGTCGTTCATCTCGTCTCCCCAGAAGATTTGCTTTCGCAACGTAAGCTCCCAATGCCGAGCAATATCGTTTCGGCAGACCAGGCTCTCCTCCGGAATGATCTCATGCCAGCCGTTTTCAGGATCGGCAAAGACCATGGGACGTTCATTATCCAAGCGGTTATGTCGGCTCCAGAGCCTCTTCCTCTCTTCCATTTCCGGCCTTTCCGCAATCTCCCTGACCCGTGCCGCAAGGCGGGTCAGACACTCTTTATCCTGAGTGTCCATACGTAAATCACTGTAATCGCAGTCCGTATAATCGACACGCACATTTAAATGGCGATACATGGTCGTCTCCTTATCGTGTTTATATCGTGTACGTACACGATACGGTATCATAGTTTATGAAAAAGTCAAGAGATGTGTGGGAGGTCTTTTGTCGATGTTGATAGGGCCGAAGTCTCTATACTATTCTATGGTTTCATGAAATTAGCAGAACTGAAGGCTTGTTAGCGTATGATTAATGGAGGTTTATCATGGGAGAAACTAAAACGTTGGATGTGCCGTATCCAATACCCGGCGAGATCTTAAAAGAAGAATTTCTCGACCCTATGGCATGACGCCCTATAGCTTAGCGAGGGAAATTTTTGTCGACCCGTCCAGTGTTTATTGGATGATTATCCAAATGCAATATGATATGCAGATGTATAGAATTGCGGAACGCAAAAAGCCAAACGGTGATATTGGAAAAATCAAGCAGCACAAGACTACCTAGGGGTGAATACGAAAAAAACGCAAGGTACGTGAAGCTATTGATATGTGAAAACATCATGATATCATAGCAATGATGTTTCTATGAAAAGAGGATTCCATTGAAGAAGGTAACAGTTAAGGATATTGCCCGACTATGTGGAGTTTCTATCGGTAGTGTCGACCGGGCATTGCATAACCGAAGTGGTATAAACGCAGATACACGGGCACGTATCCTGCAGGTTTGTGAACAACAGGGATTTCGGATAAACCGCTTTGCCCAATCGCTTTCCCGGCAGCAGTATCGGCTGGCGGCTATCATCCCTGAGAAGGGGGATGAATTCTATCGGATCGTTGAACAGGGGCTTCGAACTGCGGCGGAAGAGCTGAAAGATCTTAATGTTCACCTTGAGATCACGAAAACGAAAAAACTGGGCTATGAGGAAGAAAATGCATGGATGGAAACCTATCTTGCAGAAGGGTTCCATGGTGTTGCCGTCTGTGCCGGGCACATGCGTCGCCTTAATGTGGTTATTGATAAATTGGTGAGTTCGGGTGTTCATGTCGTCACCATGGCTACCGATGCGCCGGAGAGTAAGCGGACCGCCACGGTTGCTGTTCCTCCGCAGAAGACCGGAGCAATCGTAGCATCCTACATGGGGCGATTCATTCATACTCCCGGAACAGTATGTGTCCTGACCGGAAGCAATCAGATAATGGACCATGCGTACAAGGCCGAAGGTTTTAAAGCTGCAATTAACGGTTACTGGCCACAGCTCAGGCTGGGAGAAATCCTGGAGACCGATGAAGATCCCTGCAGATTGAAGGCTGCGGTGAAAACACTCTGGGAGCGATATCCTGATTTGAAGGGCTTGTATTTGGTGACCTACGGTGGCCACTTTTGCGGAGAGGCAATGGAAGAGCTTGGAATTCAGAAGAAGATCACCTTTATCGCAACCGACATCTATCGTCGTCTATGGCCCTATCTGGAGCGGGGAACTATCGACATGTTGGTTCATCAGAATCCTTTTCGGCAGGGATATGAAGCCGTACAGCTTCTTTTCGACGGTCTCACCGGTAAGGAACAAGATCGAAAAGCATATAAGGTTTTTCCCGAATTCGTTATCAAAGAAACCCTGGAATTCTATCAATAAGCTTTTTACATCGTATAAAATTTATCGACTCCGAGGATTGCCGCACCCTTGAGGGTAGGAACCGATTGTCCGTCGCTGAATAGCAAAGCCGTTTGACGTGTTAGGCGGGGAAGGGCGAGTTCCCATACTCGCTTATCGATTCCCTTTTCCATGTAGCGACATTTTGAGGCGTATTCACCCTCGATCAAGATGATTTCGGGATCGAAGAACATAATGATATTGGAGATTGCAATCGCAAACCAATTAATAACCTCGTCCAAAACGGTTCTGGCCAGAGAATCACCTTCGTCGGCAGCATCGAAAACGGAAAGCAGACCCAATCCTTTACCTTCTTTAGCCAATGTGGAGCCCGGGTAATGCTCCAGTAATGTGCGTACCCTGGTGAGTACTCTTTTTTCCGATATTTGCTGCTCGAAACAGCCGGAACTTCCACAGGCACAAAGTTCTGTCTCCTGCGGATTAATCAGGCTGTGTCCTATCTCGCCGGAGAGAAAATGCTTACCAGCATAAATTTTCCCTCCGATGAGGATTCCTGAAGTGACCCCATGCCAGCCTGCGTCGATCAGCACAACGGTATCGTAGTTTTTTGCAAGACCAATCTTGCTCTCCCCATACGCCTTATAGCGTATCCAGTTGTCAAGATAGATGGGACAGTCCAAACCAAGCACGGGGGTAAGCTGTTCTTTTAGATTATTGTAGGTTCCCCATGATGGGAAATAGGTTGAATGGATGCAGATGCCGCTTTCCGAATCCACATTGCCGTGAATTGCCACCATGCAGGCAAGGAACGTGGATTGCCGCTCCTCTGGACTGCTGTTCCTTTCAATCAATATCTTCATTTTTTTTGCGATTTCCGGGAAAACCTCATTTTCCCGTATGGATATTTCGTCTTTTTTCAGGCTTTTATAGGTAAGATCAGAGAGACGAAAATGAATTCGATCATATTTTATATGAAGCGAAATGATGAGCTTATTCTGAGCATTGAAACGGTACAGCGAGGGCTTCTTTCCCCCTTCGTCCGTTGAAGAGCCCTTACCCGCAGCAACGATAATCCCTTCTTGCAGAAGATCTTCGTTAATTTTCATGACGGTCGTACGGCTCAGGTGGATTTTTTGTGCAATTGATGAGACCGATAGCATCTCTTTACTGCGATACAACTCAACAATCAGTTTTTTGTTCTTTGATCGAATATTCTTGGGCTTGTTTCCATGCTCAGTCGTCTTCATGTGTGGAAGAGTAGGATGTTTTCTTCCGAAAGTCAAGGTTAATAGATAATAAAGTATTGATACAAAGTATCGAAATAAAGTTGACAAACAAAAAAACTATGATACCCTATTCCCATGGGGATGAAAAAAATTACAAGAGCTATAAAGGAGAACGTATGACTCACGCTAACAGGCTCGGCCTTAACAGAATTATACAACCGGGTCTCTCCATCACGGAATTCATCAAATTTGCTGCCGATTGTGATTTTGCCGGCATTGAGCTGAGAAATGACCTGGAAGACAGCCGGGTTCTCGGTGGTGAACGTGCTGCCGATATCATTGCAGTCTGTCACGGCTTGGGGATCGATATACTTACCATCAATGCTTTGCAGCGGTTTAATGATCCCGCTTTATTTGAGCAGAAAAAGGAGGAACTGCTTCTGCTGATGGCAGAGGCGGAAAAGGTCGGATGTAAGAACATCGTTCTTTGTCCGGTAAATGATCCGAAGGATGCTCGGGGAAAGGAACAGCAACGAGAGGATCTCGTGCAGGCACTGAAAACGTATGGACCGCTTTTTGAAAAGAAAAATATGGTGGGTTTTATCGAGCCTTTGGGTTTTCCGATCTGCAGTGTACGCTATAAGCAAGAAGCCGTCGCAGCAATTCAAAATAGCGGCTTCGATGTCCTTTACCGCATTGTACACGACACCTTTCATCATTTCCTTTCCGAAGAAAAGCAGGTTTTTCCTGAATGGACGGGTATGGTCCATATTTCAGGTGTATATGCCGGTAAGAAAAAAGATGCAATCACCGATGATGACCGTGTCTTGGTGGATGCACAGGACATAATGGATAACAAGAATCAGATTACGCGGCTGCTTGACGGCGGTTGTGATGCCCCGATCTCCTTTGAACCCTTCTCTTCTTCTATTCAGAAGCTGGGATTATCAGAGCTGAAGCAGAAGCTTACAAAAAGTATTCATTACATTTTCAATACGTAATATTTTGCTCAGAAAAACAGTTTGCCATAAGCTTTGGTGAAATTTTGATCGCATGGTCTGGCTAAGGAGAAAATGGAAAATGCGAAAATTGAATTTAGGAATTATTGGGGCGGGAAGAATTGCCTATGTGCATGCACGAAGTATTACCTACAATATTCCACATGCGGAAATTAAGATCATCGCCGATCCCTATATGACGGATGAGGCAAAAAAATGGATTGCGGAATTTAATATCCAAACCATATCAAGAGACTATAAGGATGTGATCAACAATCCGGAAGTAGATGCTGTCTTGGTTTGTTCTTCTACCAATACGCACGCCCAATGTACCCGGGAAGCTGCCACTGCCGGGAAACATGTTTTCTGTGAAAAGCCCATCGATCTTGATATCCGGGAAATAAAGAAAACAATTGATGTCGTTGAAAAATCGGGAGTGAAATTCCAGGTTGGGTTCAATAGAAGATTCGACCACAATTTTATGGCTCTCCGTGAGGCTGTTGCCAAAAAAACAATTGGGGAACTGCACCTGGTAAAAATAACTTCACGGGACCCGTCTCCGCCTCCCCTCGACTATGTCAAAGTGTCGGGCGGCCTTTTCATGGATATGACAATTCATGATTTTGATATGGTGCGATATCTCACCGGAAGCGAAGTCGATGAAATTTTTGCATACGGAAATGTCCTGGTCGACAACGCGATTGGGTCCGCAGGTGATATCGATACTGCCATCATAAGCATGAAGATGAAGAACGGGGCCATGGCCGTCATTGATAATTCCAGAAAAGCAGCATACGGATACGATCAGCGGGGAGAGGTCTTCGGTTCTCTGGGAATGATGGTTACCGGAAATGACACTCTGCATACCGGAACCTTTTGGGGGAAAGAGGGCGTCGTCGCGCAAAAGCCGTTGTATTTCTTTCTTGAGCGCTATAGGGAGGCCTTTTCTCATGAGATGATCGAATTTGTTCATGCTGTTGCCGAGGGGCGACCTGTTCCGGTGGGAGGAATTGATGGGCTGAATTCTGTTATTTTGGCTGCTGCTGCGGCTGAATCCTTGAAGCAGGGAAAGAGTATCACAGTATCGTACTAAGTCCGAATCGATAATTCTACCATTCTAAATGGTAGCATATTTATGTAATACAGAAGGGGGATCTTATGGAAAAAAGATTCAGTATGGTTTTGGTTCTTCTCTCGTTATTATTGACACCAATTTTTGCCAATGGGAGTCAGGAGAGCTCATCCTCTCAGGAGGGCGGTAAAAGCTATAGGATCGCTTTTACCATGGCACTGCGTGATCAGTTCCTGTCGACCATGGAAAATGCATGCCTGGCAGAAGCAAAAAAAGAAGGGGTTAAGGTTGCTTCACAAGATGCGCAACAAAGCAGTAATGCACAGCTTTCGCAAGTTCAGCAGTTTGCAGCCCAGGATTATGATGCTTTGATTGTCAACCTTGTCACTACTGACAATTCACAGGCTGTTCTTAGTGCAGCGGGGGATATGCCGGTGGTCTTTGTGAACAGGGCCCCGGATGTCGATCTGGTAAAAGGCAAACAGACGTATGTTGGCTCGGATGAACATAAATCCGGAGCATTCCAGGCTCAGGCATTGGCAAAGTTTTTTACGGAAAGAAATGTAAAGACAATCAACTACGTCCTGTTACAGGGTACACTTGGACTGCAGCATACTACCTTAAGGACCTCTTCTGTGAAAAAAGGGCTCGAAGATGCCGGTTTTACCCTGAATCAGGTGTATCAGGATACTGCTGAGTATGATCGTGCAAAGGCCCTGAATAAAATGCAGCAGTTCATTGCCAGCGGCAAGAAGTTTGATTGCGTAATCTGTAATAACGATGAAATGGCTTTAGGCGCGATTGCGGCAATGAAACAGGCTGGTTTGGACCCGAAAGAGATTCCTGTGGTAGGTATCGATGCAACAGCGGCCGGACTTACTGCAATGGAGAACGGAGAACTTTATGCCACCGTTTTTCAGGATGCAAAAGGGCAGGGAGAAGGGGCTCTCAAGGCTGCAATGGCATTGGCTTCTGGTCAGGAAATAGATACCTATATCGATATTCCATTTCAGCTGGTTGATCAAAGCAACTATAAAAATTACATGAAGTAGCATCAAATTTTACTTCTTTATTTATGCTGAGCCCAATTGCCGGACGGCTTTTCGGGCTCAATATAATGCTCCTGCTCACATAGGAATAACTGGAGGAACGAACGGTGAATGGAAGCGAATATGTTCTTGAAATCCATGATGTGGTCAAAAGATTTCCAGGGGTTCTGGCGCTTGATCAAGTTAATTTTTCGTTACGCAAAGGGACTGTTCATGCACTAATGGGTGAAAATGGGGCAGGAAAATCCACATTGATGAAGTGCTTGTTAGGAGTGTATCACATGGATTCCGGCCAAATCTCTTTGCATGGAGAGCCTGTTACCATTTTAAACCCGGCAGATGCAATCAGACATGGCCTCTCGATGATTCACCAAGAGCTAAATCCGATTCCAAAGCGAAGTGTCTGCGATAACATATGGCTCGGAAGGGAATTGCGAAAGGGAATACATCTTGATCAAACGGAAATGATGCGGCAGTCCAGAGATATTCTCTCCCGCTTGCATATTAAAGTGAATCCTGCAAAGTTGATGGGTTCCTTATCGGTTGCGCAAATGCAGATGGTGGAAATTGCCAAAGCTGTTTCATATAATGCCGAAATAATCATCATGGACGAACCGACATCGGCGTTGACTGAGGCGGAAATTCGTTCTTTATTTACGGTTATTGAAGAACTGAAGGCAGCAAACAAGGCCGTAATTTATATTTCCCACAAAATCGATGAAATCTTTGAAATTTGTGATGACGTTACTGTTTTTCGGGACGGTAAAAATGCAGGATTCGCTACGGTCAAAGATGCCACGCCTCAGGGTCTGATCAGCATGATGGTCGGAAGGAAGGTGAACAATATCTATCCGAAAGTCGATTGTCCTATTAAGGGGCCGGTATTGAAAGTCGAACACCTAAGTTCGGGAGAAACATTCCAGGATATCAGTTTTACCGTGCATAAGGGAGAGATTTTCGGGTTCTACGGATTAGTTGGAGCAGGTAGGACTGAAGTCTGTGAAACGCTTTTCGGAATGAGAGAAAAAAGCGCTGGAACTATTCAGCTGAATGGAAAAAACATCAAAATAAAGTCACCCAAGGATGCTATCCGCCATGGCATAGGAATGGTAACGGAGGACCGTAGGGCCTCGGGTATTTTCCCCGTTCTGAGTGTCCTTGACAATATCAGCATCGCGAATCTAAAAAAATACTGCAATCGTTTGTATAAAATAAATCATGTAGCATTAAGAAAAGAAGCCATAGCGTTCGGTGATGAATTACGCATAAAAATGCCGGGTTATGGAGCACGGATCATGAACCTCAGCGGTGGAAACCAACAGAAAACCATCGTTGCACGTTGGCTGATGATGCAACCGGATATCTTGATTGTCGATGAACCTACACGGGGAATTGACGTAGGGGCAAAAGCAGAAATTCACTCATTAATTACGAAACTGGCTGGAGAAGGAAAGGCAATAATCATGATCTCTTCTGAAATGCCGGAAGTTATGGGCATGAGCGACAGAATTTTAGTTATGCATGAGGGTAAGATGACCGGAATCATTAAGCGACCCGATTTCACACAAGAAAGAATAATGGAATTGGCAATTAAGTAACGAACGGAGGAACTAAAGCATGGAATCCTTGAAGAAACAGAATAACAACCTACCCCCGGTTACCAGTAGAAAGGAAAGCCTGATAAGTCTGCTTTCCGAAAATAAGATGTTTGTAATCTTAGCCATGGCATATCTATTACTCGGAATATTGACCCGAGGTGCCTATTTTGCCCCGGATAACTTTCTTTATATGGTACAAGCAGAATCGGGAGTAGGCATCTTAACGTTCGGTGTAACGTTTTGTATCATTTCCGGAGGAATCGATTTATCTCTTGGATCTGTTGTTTCCTTGTCGTCGGTTGTGGCTGGGAGCTTTGCGCAAAAATTAGCATATTCTGCCAAGATCTTTCCCGGTATGGCCCCTTACCCTGCGGTCGTTGCACTACTGATCGGTCTGGCCGTTGGTTTGGCCGTTGGATTTACAAACGGCATGTTTATTGCTTATACGAGAATCCATCCGTTTATCGCAACCTTAGGCAGCATGTGTATCGCAAGGGGCCTTGCTTTGGTCTATACAAAAGGACAGCCTGTTTCGCAATTGACCGACAGCTTTAACAAGTTCGGCAATATCCATATTTGGGGCGATGTAACTGGTATTATGGTTTTCTTTATTATATGCGGCGCCATATCGTGGTACCTGTTGAATCAAACACGGTTCGGCAGAAGTGTATATGCAATAGGAGGTAACTTGGCGGGAAACAGTGCTGCTGCACGTGTAGTCGGAATCAATGTCGAACATAACTTGGTCAAGGTATATGCCCTCTCCGGGCTTTTTGCAGGCCTTGGCGGAGTCCTGATTGCAGCAAGGACCGGCGCCGGAAACCCAACCCTGGGACTGAATATGGAACTGGATGCAATTGCTGCTGCGACCATAGGCGGTGTTTCTCAAAGAGGAGGAATCGGGCGTATCAGCGGTGTTTTTGCCGGTATATTAATTTTAGGTATCGTAAAAAGTGCCTTAATTTATCTTGGTATTTCTTCCTATTTCCAGGACATCGTCAAAGGTGTGATTATCATTTTTGCTGTTGTTCTTGATATGACGGGGCAGAAAAACAACTAAAACAGGGCCTTTATCCATGTTTAGCGATCGTTGTTATAGTGTACAATATTAAACATACATTGACAATATGTACAAATATTGTACACTGATCTATGTGATCGATAGAGAAGTAGAATCAGAATTGTTCCTGCTCAGCAAAGAATTTCCAATTATAGCAATATTAGGTCCACGTCAGTCAGGGAAGACGACACTTTCGCAAAAAGTGTTTTCAGGCTATGAGTATGTCTCATTGGAAGACATAGACCACAGAGAATTTGCTCAAAATGACCCCCGGGGATTTCTTTTGCGGTATGGCGGAAAGGTTATCTTTGATGAGATCCAAAGAGTACCGCAACTGATATCCTATTTACAGACACATGTTGATAAACACAAAGAAAATGGCCAAATAGTAATAACCGGATCCCATAATTTTCTCTTGATGGAACAGATCAGTCAATCATTATCCGGACGTGTAGGAATCGTAAAACTTTTGCCGTTTACTGCGTCTGAACTAAAAGCAACCAATAACAGCCTGGGTGATTTGCTGTACAATGGGATGTACCCCAGGATTTATGATCAGCATATTCGGCCTGAGACATTCTATAAAAATTATATTGCGACATACATAGAGAAGGATGTGCGTCAGATCAAACAGATCATGAATTTGGATAACTTTATGAAGTTTATCCGGGTGTTGGCTGGAAGAACAGGACAAGAGTTACATCTTGCATCAATAGGAGAGGAATGCGGAATATCTCATAACACAGTAAACGAATGGATCAGTGTACTTGAGGCGAGTTTTATCATATACAGGATACGGCCTTATTATAAGAACTATAACAAAAGGATAGTAAAAAATTCAAAGATCTATTTTACCGACACAGGACTTGTCTGCAATGTGCTAGGAATTAGAAAAAAAGAAGAACTTGATTATCATTTCTTGAAAGGGAGTATTTTCGAAACCTTTGTAGTCAATGAGCTGATGAAGGAAAATTTAAATACGGGAGAAAAAGTGGGACTCTATTTTTGGAGAGATAATCATAAAAAAGAGCTTGATATAGTGATAGATGCAGGAAGTCAAACGTATGGAGTGGAGATAAAATCCAGTGCAACGATTCAGGAAAAGTACTTTGCTGGACTTAAGTATTGGAGCGAACTCAGTGGGGTGGAACCATCGAAGATGTATTTGGTATACGGAGGAGAAGAAAGTTTTAGAAGAAACAACATGAATGTCGTGGGTTGGAGACACATAAAAGAAAAGCTTATGGAGAATGCTATATAAAACCGTCAATTGGCGAAGACATGGGTGTTGAGGATTGGATATACTTCCCGGCTTCTTGACAAAACGGCTAAAAGATTAAGAACATAGTTCAGAATGTTTAGCATCTCCAGGAGTTAACATGAAGTCAGTTCCTTTCCCTCGACACATCCCGGCGGCTCCGACCAACCCGGCGGATAAAAGCAGTAAAAAGGCGTCTTTTCGTATCAGAGACCTCTTTGATGACCAGAGCGAAGGTTCGGAGGACGAAAAAGCCTCAGGTCTTGATGAGAAATTGCGGCAGGCCTATTTCTGGATTACCAATACGGCGATCATCAGTCCGTTTTATGATATCGAATACCATGAGCAGCCTCCACAGTCCTTTTTCTTCGGAGATTCCAAGGTACAAGTAGATCTGCCCACAGGGCAAAGTTATTCCAGTTTCGTTCTAATTCCCTTACTGACCCTGGCCGTTCGTAAACGCTGCCTTATTGTGGGCGGACCGGGACGCGGTAAAACGGCAACCTCCATCCTCATGGGGCTTTTGGCAGGTTATGATCTGAAGGATATGAAAAGGGCCATTCAGCATGGCCAGCCCCAGATGACGGTGGCAGATCTGCTGGGACACCCCTTTCCCGGTGATCTCATGAAATCGGAAGATCCCAGTCAGATTCGTATCTCATGGCGAAAGTGGCTCGGCATGAGGGTCAAGATCATCGATGAATATAACAGGATACCCACCAGAACCCAGTCGGCGCTCTTAACGGTCCTTGCCGACAATTACGCAGAAATCATGGACCAGATCTACGAATGTCCCGAGGCAGCCTGGTATCTGACCGCCAATGACGATGCAGGGGGAGGCACATACCAGGTAATCGAGGCCTTGAAAGATCGAATTGATGTGGTTGTCAGGGCCCTCCATTTTAACACCCGTTTCCTGGAAGATTTGCAGCATCGTATAGAAACAAGATTTCAACCGGAAAAGAACATACCCGGTGAGATTGTATTTACCGAGGAAGAACTGGATACCCTGTATCAGGAGATTCTTGCAATTCAGGTTCCTGCGCTTATACGGAAAAAAATAGAGTTCTTCGCCCGGCAGTTTGAGTTTTTCGAACCGGCCTCCACCAAGCTGGAGTACATGACAAAGGATACGGCAAAGCTTTCCGGGCTCGATTTCCAGGAATTGATGAGTCAGGAGAGTGGTAAAGATCAGATACGGGACCTCGGCAGCCAGGCAAAGAACGGTCTGTCCGTACGAAAACTGATGACCATGCTCCTGTTCACCAAGGCTCTTGCCTACTTTCGGGGCCACGGAGAGGTCGAGGATGAGGATGTCAGGCAGATTATTCCCTTCGTACTTCATGACTCACTTTCCCCCTATCTGGAATCACCCTACTTTGACAGCGAGGAAAATGGTCCCTACCGGGTGGACAGAATCACCTGGATTCGCAAGACCTATGATCTCTCCTGCCAGGAATTTGAGCGTCTGAAGCTTCAGAAACACGATCCGGTGGAAGAGACGGAAAAGCTGTTTCGCATGGGGCTTGAAGATCTAAGCATAAAAGAGGTGGAAAAGCGGATGTTTCAGATCGAGCAGATTTTGAAAGAGATGAGCAAGACGCAAAAACTCTACGGTCATATGGCCGATGATATTCTTAAATTGAAGTATTTCCATCAGAGATACACCAATTATCGACGATGGCTGCAATGGAAATAGGCACAACGCTGGCCCTTTTCCTTCAAAAAGAGGAACCGGTCCTCCAGGCTTCTTTGGACACGCTACTTGAATCACACCCCCTTGTGCGGGAGCTTGATGTGGAAGGGCTGCTGAGTCACCTGTTCTCCGCTCTGTTCGAAGTATTTTCTTCGGACTCGGAGTGCCTGCGCATGCTTTTCCTGCACGGCATGAGGCACTATCTGCCTGCCGTGCTTAAAGAGGGCGAAACGACGCTCCCTGCCGAGATGCTTCTTGAAAGCTGGCTTCTGCTAAGGCCCCTGATCTCTGATCAGCGCCTGCTTTCGGCGGATAAACTACCAGGTTTTCTCGAGCGGTGGGAGCTCGCCTTGAAGCGGCTCCCGGATAATTCCATGCGCCGGAGCTGGCTGGATCATATGGCCCGGTACCTCGATCAATGTACCCGACTTGAGCAGGTCTTTGCCCTGGGGCGTCTGGCCGCCTGGATTCTGGGGCTGGCCGAACAGCGGCAAGCGGCCCTGGAGAGTGCTGATCTTCTACCTGAAAAGCTCATCGGTGAGCTTCTTCACATAGAGAAGAGTGGACTGAAAGAGGCCCGGGATAACCCCTGGTTTTTCAAAGGCTCCTTCATCAAGGGGCGTATCGGCGGTTTCGCCGGTTACGGAGGGCCCTTCCTTCAGCCACCTACATGTCGCAGGCTGGAAGGGGTTTCTTTGCCTGCCTCCAGCGGCCTTGTGGCCCATGACCGGAAAAATGGTTACCATCTCTTTGCCGATTCCTTCGGCTGCCGTCTGGTTTACGATCCCGCCCTCCTGACCCTGGCCCGGAATCTTCCCGAGGCGCATGAGACCGAGTGGCTCCTTGTCGACTGTCGGAAGGACAGTCACTACCTATGGGTCCGGAGGAAGGGGGCATGAACGGGAAAGAACTGTGCGAAGCCTGGGATGAACGGTGGGAAGAGGCCTTGGGGCTTTGGAGTCATCTGGTCATGATGCGTTCTCCCCACTGGTGTTTTTCTACGGAGGAGGCAAAGACCCAGGGACTGGAGGGCAGTTTTGCCATGATTCGTCTGAAGGATCACCGAGTCGTTCTCGATGCTTCACTCATCTCGTATTATCGCTTGGAAGACTTTCCTCTGGAAATACTCGCCCACGAAATCGGCCATCATGTCTATGTCCCGGCAAATCTTCAGGACAACGGGCGTTTGCTAAGCCTGGTGCGCAAGGCCCTGACGGAAAAAGAAAGCTATGCGCCCCAGTTTATGAACCTCTACGCCGATCATCTGATTAACTACCATCTTCAGAAACAGAAAGGCCTGGCCATGGCGGAAGTCTATCAACATATTTTGGCCAAGCAGAAGAAGGATGACACTTCTGCGGTGTGGAATCTGTACCTGGCCGTCTACGAGCGGCTTTTTTCTCTAAAACCCGGCACCCTGGCACGAGTTCCAGGCAAGAAAACAGAGTCCCAGAGGCTGGAACAGGATAGTGAAATAGGGGCTCAGATCATTCGATCCTATTGTGAAGATTGGCTCTCGGGAGCCTACACCTATGCTTCCCTCTATTACCCCTATCTGTGGGAAAAAGCCCAGGAGAGCGCTTCGATTACCCTCCTCCTTGATACCCTGCATGCCTCGGACGGGGCCTCCGGGGAGGGGGGAGACCTACAGAAGGTTTCTGCCGATGGGGTGGGTATGGTGTCCGATCACTCCATCTCCGGCGATGGAAGAACAGAAATCGGTTCACCTCAATCTGAGGGAGAAGGGCCGGCTCAGCGCTATACCTCGCCCTGTGAGTATTTGGATTACATGAGTCAGCTGGAACCGGGGAGCTTTGATTCCAACAAGGCGCTGGCCCGCTATTATACGCAGATTGCGTCCCCGTATATGATCCCATTTCCCATGGAAGTCATGCCGGAAAAAGAGGCTATCATCCCCGAAGGCCTAGAATCCTGGGATATCGGTGATAATCCCGGCGAGATCGACTGGTTTGGGACCCTCATCCGAAGCCCCGAGGTGGTACCGGGGATGACAACAGTTAAAAAGGTCTATGGATGGGATGATGACCAGAGCCCCGGGCAAAAGGTCCCGGACTTGTATATCGGTATCGATTGTTCCGGTTCCATGGGGAATCCTGCTCTGAAATTTAGCTGGCCCGTTCTTGCAGGGACCATCATTGCCCAATCGGCATTGCGGGCCGGGGCCAGGGTGAAGGTCGTTCTTTCCGGTGAGCCTGGTTCTTTCATGGAGACCCGCGATTTTGTAAAGAGTCGGCAGGAGGTCATGAATGTGCTGATTTCCTATCTTGGAACGGGTTTTGCTTTCGGAATTCCCCGTCTTGCCGATGATTTTTCCCGTCCCAGGAAGGAGCGGACCCATATTCTGCTTTTGACCGATGACGATATCTTTGCCATGCTGAACGACGGTCCCCATTATGATCAAAAGCACTCTACCTGGGAGGTCGCAGACAAGGCCCTTAAAAACGGTGGAGGCGGCGGCTCCTTGGTCCTCTATTCAGAACCCGAGTACCATGCGAAAGAGGCTGACCGCTTGAAAAAAGAGGGCTGGGACCTCTTCTACGTATCCAATGACGAGGAGTTGTCCCGTTTTGCCAAGGCCTTTGCCCGCAAAAAATTTGGAGCCAAGCGATGAGAGTTCCGCAAAACGGTGAGCAAACAGGGCCTCAACTGGAGGATCTGCTCCACCATCTTTCCGAATGCCCCGGTGTGTTTCTGGAAACGCCGCTGTTCGTCAGCTCTGCCTCCGAGGGCGGAGTCCATAGTTTGGCTCTGATTTTTGATCTGTTTCTGCTCCAGAATGTGAAGATCCCTATAGGCTTGAAAAGGAAGTTGGAAACATCCTGGGAAAGTCCCCAGTTATCTGAGCGCTGCTGGCGAGGGTGGCAGCTTCTGGCCTACCTCTTTTCCCACAGCTGGTTCTATGAGAAAAAGGTCCTGGCAAAGGGCTTTGCCCGTGGCCTTGATCATATGCACAAGCTTACCGATATTGTGGAGGCTTCCGCTTTTATCGCCAACCCGGCACGGCGGGAGGAACTCTGTCGGCTTGCACTATTTTGGTGCGGCCTCAGGCCGCAGGGAGAGAGCCCAGAGCAGGCCGAGGATCGGCTGAAGGCACTGGATACCCTTTTCAGGAAGGACATCGAAGCGAAAAGCAGCCGGAACAGGAGCAGGGCAGAGGAGATACGACGAAAAATCCAGGAAGCCAGGGCCAGGGAGGCGGCCAATACCTATGCAAGGGAATAAGACGATCCGTCCTGTTCTGGACGATTCAGAGCGATTCCCAGGACTTGAGGATTTGAGATGGGTCTACTACCTTAGGCAGCATCCGAAGGCGCCTCTGTACAATTTCAAATCGGGAGATCGTCTCGATTCAGACGGGGTGGAGCGGCTGCATGGCTACAAGAGGACGTTGCGGAAGCTCGGTGGTACCTCATCCCTCTCCTTTATACGGGCGTTCTACAAAGAGGCCCGTTCGGATGTTCCCGCCTACCGAAACTATCCGGCGGATTTTAACGATGCTCCTTCCATGAATCGTGACGACCTGCGCAAGGCCCCCTGGGACTATGTGAAAGATAGCGCTTCGTTGGAAAATATCCTCTGTTATGCCACCTCGGGAACCACAGGGGCGCCCCTCGAGGTTATCTTTGATGCCACATGTGCCTCTTCCTGGTTGCCCCAGGTGGAGTTGATGCTGGAGAAGGAGGGCCTCGGTCTGGAAAAGGGAGCAGGAACAACGGCTGTCGCCCTGATCTGCTATCAACTGGAGACCCTGACCTATGCCTCCGCTTCATCCTATTTAGAAGGCTCCGGTTTCATCAAGGTGAACCTCCATCCCAAACAGTGGAGAGCTCCCTCGGATGCAAGCGACTATCTTCTGGGCTTAGATCCGGGACTTTTGACGGGAGACCCTCTGGCCTTTTCCGCCCTCATGGAGCTTGAGATTCCCCTACGCCCCCGTGCCATGATCTCCAGTGCCATGACCCTGAGCGAGGGATTAGCCGTTAAGCTGGAAGAGTACTTTCATTGCCCCGTCTATGATGTCTACTCCATGACCGAATGCCGAAACATAGCCTTCAAGAGACGGGGAATCATGGAGAAGATGAGACCGGACCTCTATCTGGAAATCCTGGCCCCCGGAGAGGAGCGCGTTTTGGAAGAAGGAGCGTGGGGAGAGCTGGCGGTCAGCGGCGGCAACAACCCCTATCTTCCCCTGATCCGTTATCGGACGGGAGATTTTTGCCGTCTGAGAAACCAGAGGGGGCGGCAGTTTCTGGAAGATTTTCAGGGACGACTTCCCGTTCGTTTTCCCCTGCCTCACGGCGGTTGGATAAATACGATAGATTTTTCCCGGGCCCTGGCTCCCTTGGCCCTGGCCTCCTTTCAGATTGCCCAGCAAAGGGATTTTTCTCTGGTCGTTCGCTATGGTGGGAGGGGCAAGCTCTCCCGAGAGATCGGAAAGGCCATCGGGGGCGTTTTGGAACAATACGGTGCAGAAGATCTTCCCTTTATCTTTGGAGAACCTTTGCCGGAAATTTCTGGAAAGAAAATCTGTTCCTTTGTAACGGAGTTTGAGCGTTGAAAAAGGTCGGCTTGTGTTTGGGCAAATACGCTCCCTTCCATCGGGGCCACGGCCTTGTCATAGAGACGGCCCTGAGCGAAATGGATCTGGTTCTTGTGTTGATTTACAACAGTCATGTGACCTCCATTCCCCTGAAAAAACGGGCGGACTGGATTCGCCGCATCTATCCCGAGCGGGTCAAGGTGATAGAGGCCTACGACGGTCCGGAAGAGACCGGTTACAGCCCCGAGATCAAAAGCAAGCAGGAAGCTTATGTCTTGAAGAAGCTAACAGGGTGGCAGATTCACAGCTTCTATTCCTCGGAACCCTACGGGGAACATATGAGCCGGGCCTTGGGTTGTCGAAACCGTCAGGTTGATTGCCAGAGGCTGCAATTCCCCATATCGGCCACACTCCTGCGAGAGGATCCCTATACATACCGCCGTTTTCTCAGCCCCGAGGTCTACTTTGACCACGTAATCAAGGTCGTATTTCACGGAGCACCCAGTACGGGAAAAACCACCATTTCGGAGGCTCTGGCCCGGAAATTTCACACGGCCTGGATGCCTGAGTACGGTCGGGAATACTGGGAAAAACATGAAGTGGACCGAAGGCTAAGCCCCCGTCAGCTTCTGGAGATAGCCTGCGAACACAGAAAACGGGAACTGAGGGATGTGTATGAGGCAAGGGATTTCTATTTTATCGATACCTGTGCACTTTCCACCTACCACTTTGCCCTGGATTATCACGGTACGGCTCTTCCCGAGCTTTGCCGCCTGGCCGATGAGGCTGGAAGCCGCTACGATCTGCATATTCTTTGCGGCGATGATATTCCCTATGATGATACACCCGACCGTTCGGGTGAGGTGTATAGATCAAGATTTCAAAAGAGATTTGAAAAAGATCTTCAAAAACGGCAGATCCCCTACATTCTGCTTACCGGTTCCCTGGAAGAGCGGATAGAAAAGGTCTCCATACTTTTGAAGCATACCAAGGAGTTACATTCATGCTGAACTTTTTTTCCATCAACCATGTAGCCTTCACCGTTCTTCAGTATCCCATGAGCTATGTGGAGTTTCTGGGGACCATCTTTTATATATGGTCGGTCTGGCTTATTGCCCAGAAAAAGATGCTCACCTGGCCGGTCGGTATTGTATCGGTCATCCTGTATGCATTTCTTTTCTATCAGATTCGTCTCTATTCTGATTTTCTGGAGCAGCTCTACTACTTGGGGGCCAGTGTCTATGGATGGTGGTTTTGGGATAAAAAGAAAAAAGAGGATCAGGAGATCGCTGTCGTCCGCGGTACTCTAAAGAATAACATATTCTGGCTGGCTGGTATTCTCATTGTTTCGGGATTCACCGGCCTTTTGATGGGAAGAATCCATCTGATTCTTCCGAAAATCTTTCCCCAGCCGGCTGATTTTCCTTTCTGGGATGCCTTTACCACCATAAGCAGTTTTGCCGCCATGTTCCTTCTGGCCCGAAAACGATTTGAGAGTTGGCTTCTCTGGATTGTGGTTGACGTGATAGGAATCGTGCTCTATTACGTCAAGGGGGTGAAATTCCTTTCGCTGCTTTACGTCTTTCTGTTGCTTATCGCCCTTAAGGGCTTTTTAAGCTGGCGGTCCTCTTTGCATAGTGTTCCGAATCCTGGTGATAACCGGAGCACTGCCCATATAGGGAATGGGCAGTGATACTATGTGACCGGCTGATGCAAGACAAAAGCCGGGGCAAAAGAATCCCATAATCTTTGGGGTCCGGGGCGAAGGGCCCCGGAGAAGGGGGTGCGTCGAGATCACCGGGGGCTTCCCCCGGAAGCTCGGCGCAGGGGGAAGGCGTTCCCCCACCAAAAAAGAAAAAGTCTGAAGGTCGAAATTTATATGACAGGCAGGTATTCCTCTTCATTACCATGGGGCTGTTTCACGAGGATAGTGTTCCGAATCCTGGTGGTGATATGTTGTTTTTGCCGAAGAAAACCTTGATTTTCCTTTCTTGTCCAATTTTTTATACGTGTGTCTTTGTAAGGGCCGAATAGCAAAGGAATTATACTCTTTGCACCACCAATATTCCTAACACTAGTGGTTTATATTGACAAAAAAAAGAAATATGCGTTAGTATACTTTAACCGTATTAGTTAAGACTAATTAAATTCTAGAAACCTAATACAATGCTTGAAAGGAGTAAAGAATGGATACCACCGGTGGAACCGGCTTGATCATATATTCAAGTAAGACAGGTAATACACGTACGTTAGCCCGGGGCGTGGTTCAGGGACTTGGTATGCGGGTTAAACTGGCAGCAATAGAAGAAAATTTAGATGCTTTGTCCTTCTCTTGGGTGATTATCGGTTTTTGGGTTGATAGGGGAGATCTTGATGCCAAGGCACGTTCATATGTAGAAACACTTTCTGGATGTAAGGTTGGTCTTATTGGAACCCTTGGAGCCTATCCTGATTCGCCTCATGCCAAAGATGTCGAGAATCATGTACGGGATGTCATATCTGCGAGAAACAAATATCTGGGATGTTTTTTATGCCAGGGACGGATTGATCCGGCCCTGACAAGGAAGTTTGAGCAGCTGCCGCCGGATCATCCTCACGCTATGAATGAAGAACGCCGAAAGCGTCACACAGAGGCCGCATTCCATCCCAATGATGCAGATATTGCGGCTGCTACTGCAGCATGTGCGGAAATGATAAAGGCCGCAAGATAATCATGAAACATACAGCCTCCAGCAGGATGCGCTTACTCCTGTGGATACTCGCGATTGTCTTGGTGATACTGCTTCTTGTGGGTGTCGCTTCCGGGAGTGTCCGGATTCCTCTGCGGACCGTCATCTCCGTGCTTACCGGTCATGCCGAAGCTGATGCCAATGCCACGATTATTTTAGGAATACGTCTACCCCGCTTACTTATGGCAATTTTGGTGGGGATGATGCTCTCTACGGCGGGAACGGTGGCACAGGCGGTGTTCCGGAATCCTTTGGCGGACCCCTACATTATCGGTATTAGCGCGGGTGCCGTAGCAGGTGCAATCCTTGCGTTCTTTTTGGGATTGCCCGATGTCTATTACGGGATTTTTGCTTTCTTTACCGCACTGGCCACGGCGTTTCTTATTTTTCGTCTGGCAGGACGAAAAGGAAAAGCCGACACGGCTATGCTTCTCATTGTAGGAATAGCCGTGTCGTCGTTCTTGAGTGCCTTAACCTCCTTTGTCATGTATTCGGCTGGCGAGGATTCATACCGAGTGATGGTGTGGACCATGGGGTACTTGGGGGCGGCTACATGGGGCCGGGTAGGGCTACTGGTAGTGCCGCTTATCGCGTCGTCAGCCTACTTCCTCTATCTTCGACAGGATATTGATGCCTTGCTGATGGGGGACGAAGAGGCGTATTCGCTTGGCATCGATGTCGGCAAGCTTAAGCGACGGTTATTACTGGTTACCAGCTTGATAGTCTCTTTTTCGGTGGCATTTACCGGTATGATTGGTTTTGTGGGACTCATTGTGCCCCATGCCATACGGCTCATTATCGGAAATGGCCACGCTCGTCTTTTACCTCTTGCGGCATTTTCCGGCGGTGTCTTCTTGCTTTTTGCCGATACCCTGGCTCGTACACTACTTGCGCCGACAGAGATTCCTATCGGTGTGGTAACGGCTTTTTTCGGGGCCCCGTTCTTTCTGGTTTTAGCCGTTCGGGCTGGTCGAGGAGGCGCAGTATGAGTCTATGTGCGGAACATATCCATTTTTCCTACCGGGATAAGACGGTTCTTGCCGGTGTCGACTTTACATTGCAACAGGGAGAGGTCTTTGGTTTGTTGGGCCCCAACGGATCGGGAAAATCGACCTGTCTGAAAACTGTATTGGGGTATCTCAAACCCTCCTCTGGTCGGATCGTTTTTGCAAGGTTCGGTTCTTTGCCGTACGGTTTGCTGGTTGGTAAAGAGGTTGCCCGGCGGGTTGCCTTTGTACCGCAGCAGACTGCATTGCATTCGGCAATTACCGTTTTCGAAGCGATTCTTATGGGACGCTTGCCACATCTTGCCGATCGCTGGAGCGGTTACGGGGCGGAAGACAAAAAGAGCGTTCGTGAGGTGGTAGAGGCCTTGGGCCTGTGCGACTTAGTGGACCGAAATGTGACCTGTCTCTCAGGGGGCGAGTTGCAAAAGGTCATTATTGCCCGCTGCCTTGTACAGGAGAGCGATATTCTCCTGCTGGACGAAGCTACGGCAGGTCTCGACTTAAATCACGCTGTAGAAATCATGGAGTTTATGCGACGAAAAGCGAAGGAAGAGTCGAAAAGCATCGTCGCAGTACTTCACGATGTGAATCTCGCTTCTCAGTACTGCGATCGTATAGCGCTACTCAAAAAAGGCTGTTTACGCTACATCGGTACTCCTGAAGAGGTTATAAGCGAAACGGTACTGGAAGAGATCTACGGTATTCGGGCGAAGATCGGCTACGATGATGGCGGCAAGCCTTTCGTTTTGCCGCGGCGGATAGAAACTGCTGAAAGAGAGGTTGCCAATGTTTGCTGAACGTTATCGCTCACACCATGATGCAGAGGCAAAATTAGCTTCTATTTTGGGACTGTATGCACATTCGCGTTCCGGAACAGTGGACTGGGAGGATGTGGAGCGGCCTCTCTACTCTGCGCCACCGTCTGGGAGACGCTGTATCTATATCCATATCCCATACTGCGATACAATTTGTGAATTTTGCAATCTTAATCGTACCGCTCGGGGACATACCGATTTAGATGCGTATACAAAGTATCTAATAAAGGAGATCGAGTGGTATGCCCGATATCCGTACATCAGGGATGGTCAGTTCGACGCCATATATTTTGGCGGCGGCACGCCCACTATTTTACAGACTGAGCAGCTTAGCCTGGTACTTCGAGCCTTACGCGACTCTTTTCACTTGTCAGAGGATTGTGAAATAACATTGGAATCGACACTTCATAATCTGCCGGCTGAAAAAAGTGCCCGCCTCCAGCAGGAGGGGGTGAACCGTTTGAGCCTTGGTGTTCAAACCTTTTCGTCCCGTGGAAGATCATTTCTCGGCAGAACAGGGGATGCAGAATATGCTATCGCTCGACTGCGAGCGATCCGGCAGCTCTTTTCTGGTGTCCTTGGAATAGACATTATCTACAGCTACTTCGATCAGAGTCTGGAGGAGGTCGCTCATGATGCTTCTCTTTGTTCTGATTTGTCCCTTGACGGTGCGAGTTTTTATTCTCTCATGATTCACGACGGTTCTTCCTTGGGGCAGCGTATTGCGAAAGGTGAAATTCCCTTTGGCCGGAGCCTGGAAGATGATCGACAACGGCATAATCGTTTTTATGAGGATATGCATGCGGGTGGATACGAAATGCTGGAGCTCTCCAAGCTTGTTCGTCCCGGCCGTGATGAATATCGGTACATACGAATTCGATATGAGAATGGTGATGTTCTTCCCATTGGAGCAGGGGCGGGCGGGCAGTTGGCTGGATACCGTATCTATTCCATGGCACAGGGCCGCCGCTTTGCTTCGAAGATAGAACCTGCTTATGCACAATACCACCGCGTGTTAGGCCATTTACAGTTTGGTTGCTACGACCTTACAACCCTCTCGGAGGAATTAGGGCCGGATTCGTATGCTCCTTTGCGGGAACGAATGGACTATTTTGTCCGCAATGGGATGCTGGTACCGGAAACGGATGATCTGTATACGTTAACCGCCGATGGAATTTTCTGGGGAAATAATATTGCGGTGGACATATTGAAAGCGGCGATAGATGGGACGAAAGAACATCACTAGGCTTTCGCCTCTCGGCGAAAGCGGTGCTGGACACAGAAAAGGAGAAATATTATGCGAAAGATAGCATATCTTGTTGCCGTTATCCTCGCTTTTGCAGGATGCGGAAATGAAAAGTCCTCTCATACGGATGCTGCATCTTCAGCTTCATCGGCAGATACCGGAAAGCAGCTCGCATCCGTTACCATAGATGAAGCGACGGGGCGTGCACGTGATGCATATGGTCATACCATCGAGGTTCGTCCATATCAAAGAATGGTAGTAGCTTCGCTGGGAGCCGTAGAAACACTGTATCTTATTGGGGGCGAAGATGCCATGGTTGCTATAGCAACCAGTCGTGGGGGTGTCTGGCCCGAAGAGAAGACAGCCTTGCTTCCTAGTGTAGGAAATGTGGCTCGTCCAAGTTTTGAGACGATTATATCCTTTGATCCCGATATCGTTATTCTCAGCGCCATGTCTTTGGATATCGCCGAAAGCCTGTCTGGGCGCGGTATCCCCGTATTCATTCACGACGCCACGTCAATCGAAGATATTTTCGCTTCCGTAGAGCTTTTGGGCGATCTTTCGGCTAAAGAATCGGCAGCAGAGGCCTTGATAGCCGAAAAACGGGCTCGCCTGGCGGAAGTGGCGTCTGCGGTTGCCAAGCGGACGGTGCGGCTAAAAGGTGCATTTCTCTATTCAGCCAATCCCGTCATGGGCTTTACCAACGAATCGCTTCCTGGCGAGATACTGAATCTCCTAGGGGTAACGAATATAGCCGTGGGGCTAAGCGGGAAGCGTCCTATTATCTCATCTGAGCTCCTCATATCCGAAAATCCCGATTTTCTTTTTATCTCCATGTCGATTGAGAACCCCGAAGACTTGCTTAGGGCAGAATCTGCCGTCGCAAGAACTCGTGCAGGGAGAGAAGGCCACATCAGCACGATTCCTTCTTCTTTGATTCTGCGCCCCTCTCCACGTATTGTGGACGGAATTTCGACGCTCCAAGAAATTCTTGCGGAGATTCCTCCTGCCCCGGAAGAGGGATGAGGAGCTTGTGATGTTTTTGGAAACCTTTCACCATATTGTTGCATTCATTCAACTGGGAGGTATCCTCAACTGGATTCTTGTCGGGCTATATCTGGTTGTTCTTGTGCTTGCAGTGGATCGTTGTGCTTACTTTATTCGCACAGGATACCAGCGTAATCGTCTTGTTGCCGGTATCGATTCGGCTTTTTTTGCATCCATATCGGATAATGGCACCGACGGCCAAACGCCGGCTTTCCCTTGGCCTAAACATTACGCTAAAAGTCAGCCGGTGCGCATGATTGCCCTTGTACTCGAAGATCGACGGTCGACGAAAGAGGCTTTGGACGAGGCCGTGGATCGTGAAGGTTCGGCCATACGGAGGGAGATGGATCGTGGCTTAGAGGCTCTTTCGGTCATCGGTAACATTGCTCCTCTAATGGGTTTACTTGGCACGGTGACGGGGCTTATGAGGGCTTTTCATCGCATCGAATCCCTCGGCGGTACCGTCGATATTGCCGCTTTTTCCGGTGGTATCTGGGAGGCAATGATCACGACAGCCATCGGATTAATCGTGGCTATTCCGGCAGTAGTTTTTTGCAGAGTCTTCGAAAAGATTGTAGAACGTCGTGGTGAAGATATGGGGTATGTCGTTTCTCTCGTATCGGAAAGCTTGCATGAGGGGACTGTGGAAAACCCTCGGGCGGGGCAAAGCCGGGAGAGTGCATAATGAAAACCTTTGGTGCCGTTCGATCTCGCCAAAGCGGCTTGAATATGACATCCCTTATCGATGTAGTTTTTATTCTTCTTATTTTTTTCATGATTGGATCAAGGTTTGAGAAGCCTGCGATTTCTCTTACCCTTCCAAACGCAACGACGGGAGAACGGGTGGAGCGTCAAATAATTACCGTCTCCATAGATTCCGAGGGGAATTTGTATGTAGAGGGGAAACCCATTGAACCGGCAGCCCTGGAGCTGTTTATTGCACCGTTGGCGACGGCCGATCCCGAGTTAACGGCATCTTTGGAATGCGACGGGGCAGTCCCTTTTGCAAAGGTGACGAAGATTCTGGATTCTTTGAAGCGGGCAGGAATTCTCAATGTGGCGGTTCGGCACGAGTTCCCTCGCTGATCGCCTTACCCCTATCGCACTCTGTGCGGCGGTGATCTTTGTTCACGGGCTTATTTGGGGAAGCCTTGATTTTTCTTTTGAAGCGGCTCAAAAAGAACCTGAGCCCATGACTGTTCGTTTTACCAGCCTCGAGGGGCTGGATGCTACGCCTGCGGGCAATGAGCTTGTCCCCCTTGAAGGTGATCCTGTGGTAGTGCCGAAGCCTCAGGAAACTCGTATAGAGGAGCCTTCCATGCCTGACGTTGCAGCATCGGAGATAGAGGAGTCCCCCATGACTGAGGTGCTTGAGACCGAAGTAAAGCCGGTTGAAAGCCCCCAGAGGATCTCGGCGAAAGCTCCGGAGACTGCCCGGCACGTTCGAGAGGAGGCAAGCCCGGCTGAGGCCGCTTCCGTAGCTACCGTTTCAAAAAGTGAAGTCGGTGCTTCTTCAGCTCTCGGCAGGGACGGCGGGTCGGCTTACGGTGAAAGCCTGTCCCTCGATTATCGTGCCATCATTCTCCGCCAGTTGGAAGGACGGAAGGTTTATCCAGCGGCGGCTCGAAAACGGGGAATAATAGGCCCTGTAACCCTTTGTTTTTCTGTTGCTCCCGATGGAACAGTATCTGAACTTTCCGTAGAGGTAGCCTCACATCGATTTTTACGGCAGGCCGCTCTGGAATCTGTACGAAAGGCAGCGCCCTTTTCTTTTCCTGAGCGTCCTTCTGGAAAGATCGATATGCAGGTAACGCTTGAATATCGGTTGGAAGAGTAAAATGAGGAGGACTTTATGCGATATCCATCGGCGTTGGTATACGCCATAATTTTCAGCGTTGTGGGGTCTCTTTCTGTCTTTGCACAGGAGGAAACAAAAGATGAACCTGCCGTTATTGTCGTAACAGGCGCGAAGGCAGCACAGGATATTGAGGAGACCGTCGAAGCGGTAGAAGTCGTTACGGCTGAAGAGATACAGGAAATGGGGGCAAAAAACGTCAAGGAAGTTATGGAGAACATCCCTGGTGTTATTATCTATAATCATCCTGTTTCGACGCTTATGATGCAAGGCTTTGCACCGGAGTATGTGAAGATCCTTGTCAACGGCATCGAGATAGCAGGAGACGTCGGCGGAGCCACCCCTATAGCTCAATTATCCGCTTCCGAAATCGAGCGTATAGAGATTGTCCGGGGTGCGTCGTCGGTGCTCTATGGATCAGATGCCATGGGCGGTGTCATTAATATTATTACCAAGAAAGCGGAGAAAGAGAAAATTTCCGCTTCTGTGGCTCAGGAGATTGCATCAAACTTACGGTACTACGGGGAAGGTGCCGTATCGTATGCACATGATCTTTTTGCCCTCTCGGTGATGGGCTCCTTTGACTACGACGATGGTAAGTCTGTCGACGAAGAAAACAATCTTGGTCGTGAAATTTCGATCTACGAGGTTCCCTACGCTTGTCTGGGATCTGTCAGAGGGAGTGCCACCTGGTTTCATCCCGGAGGTGAACTGGAACTATACGGAGCATGGTCCGATTCATCACGGGAATCGAGCACAAATCTGGAAGGCGGTGTCTCCTACGATGATACCAAACGGGAAGGGGGGCTACGGGAGCGTTATACCTTTTCAGATTTCCTTTCGCTGGAAGGATTTGTTAGCGTCAAAAGCTATGATCACCATGTGGATCAACTCAATTATACCTACGATACAACCAGCGAGGAAAAGAGCCTCTTTGATGATATAGAAAGTGAAGTCACTGTTTCCTGGGAGCCTTCTATTTCCCATTCATTGCTGGTAGGTGTAAACGGGAAGCGCGAAAGCATGGACGGAGATGCTTTTGATGAGCAGAAATCGACGTCACAGATGAGCGTTTTTACTCAGGACACGTGGAATATTGGTGGTGCCGATCGATTTCGTATTGTTCCGGGGCTGCGCTTTGACTATAGTGTGCCGGAAGATTCGGGAGATGATCCGATATATAAGCTCACTCCTAAATTGAGCTTTCGTTACGATCCGTCGGAAACCCTGGTTTTGCGTCTTGCTTACGGTATGGGATTTAAAACACCGAGTTTAAAGCAAAAGTATTGGCGCTTTTTTCATCCCTCGCCGGAGAATTTTATGCTTCTTGGTAATCCCGACCTAAAACCGGAAACGTCCCATGGCTTCAACGCTTCCGTAGAGTATGCGGTAAATCCTAAAATTTCGTTGACCGTCGGCGGATACTTCAACTATGTCTTTGACCTTATCGATACGCAGATTGTCGATGAAAACTCGGGAACGTATACCGATACGGATGGTACGGTGCATAACTACATTTATACCAGAAAGTACCGAAACGTTGGTAAGGCGATTACTTCGGGCGGCGACTTTTCTCTCCGATTCTCTGGTTCCCGCCTTGCCTCTTCCTTGGCATACAATTTCACCGTTGCCAAAGAGTACGATGAAGATAGCGATGAGTATATTGATCTTCCTTCACGGGTGCCTCATCAGATCAAAGGGAGCATCTCCTATACGATTCCTCATATTGAGACAAAGGCCAGCTTGCAGGTGAATTGGAACGCCCCTGAGCTGATCGATGTTGATGAGGATACATACACGCCTGATTACCTGATGGTAAACGCCCATTTTTCAAAACTTTTTTGGAAAGATCGTCTTAACCTCTACTGTGGGCTGAGAAATGCGTTACATAACATCCATTTCATCGACAGCAGCGACGGCGAAAGTCAGGAGGACTACTTCGGCCTTCGGGATGGTCTTGTATTCTACCTGGGAAGCCGCTTTACCATGTAAAACAAAGAAAACACAGAAGCCGCTTTTCTATCGGTTTCATATGTTTTGCCCACAGACATCCCCACGGTATGCCGGCACCTGGGAGTGCCCTGTAGGGTTAATAATAAGGAGTAATAGTATGGTGAAAGTACACCGTTTTTTCTTTTATATACTTGCCCTCATGACAGCGGTCCTGCTCTTGGGATCCTGTGATAACCTTTTGGGCAGTGACAATGATGATGATGATGATGATGACTCATCCAGTTATTCTACGTCCACAGCCGCTGTGGATTATTTGGGTGACAATCTGTCTATTTTCTTCGATTTTTCGACTGGAACGCTAACAGCGGTCGATCATGACATGTGGGATGTTGCTATTGCAACGGACGGGGCTATTATTGCCAACAGTGGCGATTATGGTAGTGGTGTTACCGTCTATAAAACAAGCTCAACCGATATAAGCGACGACCTCAGTTCTTATGAGAGCAAGGTAGCTGAATACACATTCAAATCCGGTACAACCCTTTATGGCGATCAGACCGAGACTAATCCCTTTGACGATGAGATCGGTAGCGGTGGAAGCGGTTCCGGGACGGTCTATCTTGTGAAAGATGAGGCCGGTATCTATTACAAGCTCGTATTCACCTCATATGGTCCTATGGGACAGTACAGTGTGAACGCCGTTGAAGGCCTTAGCGGAACAAGTACGGAAACTATTTCCGGGACCATAGATGCTGCTTACGGCTATACGTACTTTGATCTTGGAACACAGGCCGCAGTGACTGTGGCACCGAAAAAAAGTGAATGGGACATCTTGTTTACCAGAACAAATGATATTCTGGATGATGGGTCGGGGGGTGCCTATATAGCGGGGCGTTCCGATGTATTGCTCAATACTGCCGGTGGGGTAGAGGGAGCTACGGTAGACGATACCGCTATCGAAGCGGTGGTAAACATCTCCGATTACACCTTTTCTTCCGTCATAGATACGCTTGGGTATAGTTGGTACACCCATAATCACAGTGCAACACCGGCATATTCTGTCAATACGCTTACCTATGTGGTTGAAACCACGGAAGGGAACTATGCAAAATTGCAACCTGGCAGTTTCTATGGCCCCAATAGCGAGCAGTTTTACATGACCTTTCGATATTACTATCAGGCAGATGGATCAACGAACTTTTCTCGTTAATGCTCTCTCATGGAAAGAGAGAAACAGCCGCCGGTTACGGCGGCTGTAGGTGAATTGAAAGGCTTCCGCCGAAATCCTGGTGGGCCGGCAGGCCTTTCCTTATCTTGCGCATAATCTTTTGCCGGGTCGATCCATCACATCGATCCGGCAGATTATGTACAATCCATGGATCGGAAAACAACTCAGTTATAGTATTATATATTGTCCGCCAGAAATCCACCGTCGACAGGAATGGTCACGCCGGTGACGAAGCCGGAGGCCTTGTTCGATGCAAGGAAAAGAGCTGCACCTGCGAGTTCCTGTACTTCACCGAAACGGCCGTAAGGGGTCCGTTCTATGATTGCTTTCCCCCGTTCCGTGAGTTCCCCACTCGCCTGATCCACAAGAAGAGCCCTGTTTTGCCGCCCCAGAAAGAAGCCCGGTGCAATACCGTTGACTCTGATCTTGTAGGGCGCAAACTCTTTAGCGCTCGCCATGGTGAGGTTGAGGACCCCGGCCTTTGCCGCATCGTAGGCCCATACGCCGGAGAGTGGGGTATAGCTTGCCATGGACGACAAATTAATGATGCTTCCCGGCATATCTTTTTTGATCCACCACGTTGTGATAACCTTTGTAGGAACAAGCAGCCCTGCGACAAGGTTGAGTTCCATAACCGTTTTAAACTGATCAATGTCGGTATCGACAAAGGCCCCTTTTCCCTTGTTGCCACCCACACCATTTACCAGAATATCGACCGAGCCAAAATGGTCGATACATGCTTCCAGCGCCTTTTGGGTTTCGGTCTCGTTTCCCGTATCTGCTAGTACGGTTTGTAACGTTTTATGGGCGCCGGGGAATGTTGCTTTGAGGCTCTTCGACACGTTCTCCATGCTGGTACTGCTTCGGTTCCAGAGCGAGACCTGTGCGCCTGCTTTCAGATATGCTTCGGCAAGGGCCGAAGCTATGGCACCTCCTCCCCCGGTGATGACGACCGTTTTTCCTGTAAGGCCAAACATATCGTTGAGATACTGCATGAAAAGGGTTCCTTGCTTCTTTAGGGAATGAATTCTACCTTTGCACGGCCGATCATGCCGTGACCTTTCTCATCCTTCCCAAAATACCGTGCCCATGATGTCGCATGATCTTTACTGCTTCCGATGGTAATGGTTCCCTTCTGGAGGATGCGGCTTCGCCACCCTGTTGCTCCCTCGACGAAGAAATGATAATCACCATCCGGCACGGGGTTCCCGTCCTGATCGGTACAGTCCCATGTGTACGATAATTCGCCCTGGTCAGGGGTAGGACCCGATACGGCATCGATCTCATCGGCCCCCATGCCTTCGGGATCGGCCGATTCAACCCAATTGGAAAGAACACCCGTTTGCTTCTTCCATCCCTCTTTCGAGGTGAAATCTGTTACAAAGAGGGTTTTCACATGGTGTTTCTGGCTGTCTTCGATCCAGACGGCAAACTGATTACTGCTTTGCCCAAATTGGCGGATATAGGTGAAGGTTAGCGTTAGCTTTCGTGTTTCCGTTGTGCTTTCGGCCGATAGAGCACTGTTGCCCTGCCAAAGTGAAAAGAGCATAAGTCCGGTAAACAGCATGGAAATTTTTGTTCTACACATCTGAATGAAAAACCTCTCTTTTGCAATCTTTATGCATGTGTTTCCGCAAGTGCTTCTTCTTTTTGCTTTCGCTTCTCGAAGATCATTGCCAAGAGAACGGAAAGTTCGTAAAGGACGAACATGGGGCCTGCCAGAAGAATTTGGGAAACGACATCGGGTGGGGTGAGAATTGCCGCCATGACTACAATTCCGAGAAGGATATATTTTGCAGCCTGTTGCAGCTTTTTGTGATTGACAAGTCCAACTCGGGTAAGAATGACGACGACGATGGGGAGTTCAAAGGCAACACCGAAGGCAATCATGATGGAACTGATAAAGCCGATATAGTTTCCAAAGGAGAACATAGCGGTAATCTCCGGTGTTGAATACTTTAAAAAGAAGGTCAGGGTGATCGGTAATATTATCCGGTAGGAAAAGAAGGCTCCGGTAATGAAAAAGATTGTTCCGAAGATGATGGTAAAGCCGAGGGCGGCTACTTCCCTTTTTTCAAGCCCCGGTTTTACAAATCGCCATATCTGAAAAAGAATAACCGGTACGGAAGCAATAATCCCCATGGTAACAGATATCTTGATATAGGCAAGAAAGAGCTCCGGCGGCGTCAGATAAACAAACGTAAGCCCCTGTGCCGGCTTTTTGAGAACCTCTACCGCCGGTTCGACAAAGTAATAACCGATACCGGAAAAGAGAACGATGGAAATTGCAATGTAAAAAAGTCGCTTTCGCAACTCCGAAAGATGTTCGAAGAACGTCATGCGCAGATCATTACTCACTGAAATCTATTCCTCTATTGGCCCCTTCCCACCTTCAAAAAAGGGCGGGAAGGGCAAGCGTTAGTTGCTTTCGGCCTTCTTCTTTTTCTTTGCGCGCCTCCGGCTGGGAGACTGGGGGGCCTCTGTTATCTGTTTGGGATCTTCCGAGCGTTCATCTTCGTTCTGAAGCTCATCATCTTCACCCTTGCTTCCCTTTTTGAATTCCCTGATCGTTTTGCCAATGGCCTTTCCAATTTCGGGTATCTTTTTAGGGCCGAAAATCAACAGGGCAATTGCCAGAATAAGAATGAGCTCAAAGGGCCCAAACCTTCCGATAAACATAGTATCCTCCTTGGGACCTTTACTTCTGTTCTTCTTTACTGCTCACCTGGGCTACCGTTGCCTCGGAGGTTTCCGGCTTCGGAACCTGCCCGGCAGGTGCCTTTGTTTCGTCAAGGCTCAATTCTTCGGTTAGCTTGTTTGAGTGAGCCCTGAATTCTCGTATGGCGCTTCCCAGGGACTTCCCTATCTCCGGTAGCTTTTTCGGGCCAAAGATAAGAAGTGCTATGACAAAAATAAGGATCAGTTCCATGGGGCCGAGCCTTCCAAATCCAAACATACTATTACCTCCTGGGTAAAAATCCTATTTGAGATGGCTTTAGGGGTTGAGCGCCTGCCCTACCTCATTCCATTCCGTTAGATATTTTGCATGATCAAAGGTGAGAGACTGCTGTGAGTAAAGATATTCTTCTCCATTCGAAGCGGTGTAATATTGAATATCGCTGTACTCCCTCTCTTCTTTCATAAGTGTCAATGTGGCAGTCAATTCCGTATCGCTCAAATTAAAGGGGCTCTGCTTGAAAAGCCTTTTGGCAGTTGCCCTGGGATAGAGCTTTGAATCCCTGCGAATCTGATCGGCAATCATCTTTGCACTATCTTTTTCTTCGGTGTTAACAAGGATATCGGCATAGGAATCGGACATATACTGCGAGCTGTACAGGTAAGAGTCTTTCTTTCCTTCCTTTAACTTGATGTCCGTCTCCTTGTTTTCTTCAAGAAACGTTAGGAACCGCTCGACGACTGCCTCTTTTGTCTCTCCGTCGGGAAGCACATCTTCAGAGATAAGTGTGGGTAACTTACTCTTTCGAAAAAGATGCGCCGCTTTCGTCTCTTCTTGTATATCTATAATGATTGATTTAATAAGAGTCTGGCTGGAATCTTCCATGGTTCCTCGTACCTCAATAATAGAGCGAAATGCCCTTTTTCACAATACCCAAACCGAATGAAAAAGGGAAAGGCCTTACGGCCTTGCCCTTTTATTATTACATTGTTTCTTCGCCTTATGCAGGAAGCAGGCCTTTGCTTGCGAGCTCATCGGCTACGTCTGCAAGGCCAAGATCTTCCAGGGTTGCCCTGGTCGGAGCTCCGGTTTTCTTGTCCCAACCGAACTCTTCGTAGAGCATATCCTTCGCAAGTTCCATATCTTCTCGATCCAGTTTATTGGTCCCCTTATCGTAGGGCTTTTTGTCTTTATCTGCATCAAAAACCCATTTTGGGATCAGATCGTGCTCGTTACGCATATTCATGGTATTCATCTGGCGCATGGTTATCGCACGATGCAGGGTAATAAGCTTGAGAGCCTCTTTATCGAGTTCTGCCTCACTGATCTCTTTTCCTGTTGCGAGGGTATAGTATTTTGATTCCATTGCCGTGTCTCCCCTGTAACCCTTTTCCTTAAGAGGAGATACCGTCATTGGCCACATCCAGTTACAGAGTGTCAGCGAGTCGTGGAGGAAATTCCGTTTTAGGGACCAGGCGGCAAATACGGCCTTTGGTTTGTTCATCGGGGTATAGTGTCCCGGTTCATCAATAGCTTCTCCGCCACCCCATACTTCGGCCGCGATTTCTTTCTGGATTTCAAGGGGAAGGCCGCTGCCGAGGAAGTTGTTGTGGGAGTGGTTCTGGGCGTCTCTGTTCTTGATCAGGTTTACCAAGGTTCCCACCTGGGCGTCCGCCTCGTTGGAGTGGTGATGTGGATACCCGAAGTCCTTGTTCCACAGCCCATATGCTTCTTCGTCCCAGTAGTCGTCCCCGAAACCCCAGCGTTTTGCAAGAAGGTAGGCACCGTCAGCCATGTGGGAGAACTCTCCTTCCTTCATTGCAATTCTTTGATAGAAATCGAGGAGGAAGGCCGGGTCGCCTGCTTCAAGCAGATCGAAACGAATGCTGTCGTACTCGGCTTTGGGGAGAACCTTTTTCAGGATACCCTTGTTGTAGGCATAGTTGAAGTCTCTTCCGATCTGGAGGTAATTACACCATATTCCGTAGTCGTTGGTAATCTGTGCCCCCAGGGCTCTTGCGATCATGAGACCTTCTCCGTTCATGTCCTGGACGCCCTTTATCATAACGGCACCGGGAGAGAAAAAGCCGACACAGGTGCTGGAGACGTAGGGAGGGTATCCGTACTGTTCCAGTTGAGGGATTTTCATCTGGGAATGGCACCTGATGGGACAGCTGGCGCAGCCACCCATACGGACGGTGTACTTTTCCGCCACGTCGGTAAGGTCGAGAATACTCTTAAGGGTCCTAAAACCGATCCTGTTGATATCCTGAGGTGGGTTCGTTCCCGTTTTTACGGGAGGTTCGGCAGCACCCCAGTATTTGTCTTCGGCAGAGGTCCAACGGGTAGCTGGATTGTTGAATTCGGCCCAGGGCTGGGGAAACTTCGGCACAACATGCTGGTTGTTGGCACCGATGACGGTGAGATTTTCTCTCATCAGACGCATCCATGCGCCCTTGTCTCCGGCTATCTTTACCGACTGGGTACCACGGACACCTATGGCTTTGAGCATCTTGGAACCCATAACATCTCCCAGCCCTCCGCCGTGGTGGCTCGAGCCGGTTCTGATAAAGGATATGGGAATGAGGTTTTCTCCCGCCTGACCGATGACCGCTGACTGGGCCTGATCTCCCAGTTCTCCGGCAATCTCAGCCATGGTGTAGAAACACCCTTTGCCCCACATCATCGATGCATCTTCAATAGAAACTTCGTTGTCATTGATCTTGATCCAAACGGGAGAGGATGCCTTCCCCTCAACGATGACGGCGTCCCATCCTGCATATTTCAATTCCGAAGCGAAGTATCCGCCGAAGTGGCTGTTGATAACGGCGTTGTATTTGTTCCAGCTGGCAAGAGAAGTGATTGTCATTCTCCCGCTGCAAAGAGCCCCTGTTCCTGTAAGGGGACCGGTCGAGAAGACCATTTTATTCTCGGGGTCGTGTGCTTTGGTTCCTTCGGGAACCTCATCCCACATAACCTTATACCCAATTCCCGATCCGCCGATGTAATCGTAATATTTGGAAGAATCTTCCGCTGATATTTTTCCTGTAGAAAGGTTAACCCGCAGGATTTTTCCTGCCCATCCACCTAATGTAGCCATGTGTCATTGCTCCTTATTTCAATACTCAGAATAAAATCGAACTACGCCTGAAGCGCCTTCTCAAAGCCCTGCTTTTTATAGAGCTCTATTGCATCTTCCCAGCTTACAAAGGTGAGTGCGCTGTTCGGACAACCGGCAACACAGGCTGGGTGGCCATAGCAAAGAAGACACTTTGTCGATTTCTTTCTCTCGGGATCCACCGTTGCCATGCCAAAGGGGCAGGCGCGTTCACAGGAACCACAACCGATACAGATATCGGTATTTACCACCCTTGCACCGGTATTTTCATCGGTACTGATTGCCTGAACCGGGCAGGCATTGGCACAATAGGGCTCGGCACACTGCTTACAGGTTTCTCCGTTGAGTTTGAAGTTACCCATCTGTCCGTCCCTGTAGGCCCAGGCCATGGTAACTCCGCTTTTTCCGTAGTTGAAATTCCTTCCTATCTTTACTCGAGCAATGTAGGGATGCACTTTCCCGTCGTTGGAGACGGTACAGTTTATTTCACACCGCTTACAACCGGTACAGAGTCTGGAGTCGTGGATGATGGCTCCTGATGCTGTCTCATAGACCCGGATTTCCGGACCGATGTTTTTCTTTCCGGTTGAAAGACGATACACCAGCGCTCCGACGGCAATTCCCGCCACACCGGCACCGCTGATTTTAAGAAATTCCCGTCGCGCTATTTTCCGTTCTAGCAATTTCTCCTTTTCTTCGTTAGGTTTTTCTTCTTTTTTTTCGGCCATGTTGTTACTTCTCCCTTATTAAGCTTAACGCGTGTACACATCATCAGAGTATCACCTGCATATTTATTATATGCATTGGGAAATCTGATGTGATGCTGTTCACGATATTAGCTTCTCTCTTTGTTCCCTTTCCTCTGCATCCCGTACCTTTTTCCGCGTTACCGGACTCCGGAACATCTTCCAATAGCAGAAGATATTTTTCGATTCGATGTCGTAAAGATAGGCTTGAGCGTCGATTTCCCGATCGAAGCTCATGAAGATCCCATCTCCCACGACATAGTATCCCTCCGGGCCTTTTTCAACCCTTAGTTTGCCGTCGGTATCTACAGTTTCTCCATCGCTGAATTCTATCATGGCACCTCCTTCATTATTGAGATCATTTCACATAATACATGACTTTAGAAAAATAAATTCTATAATTTCACAATATTTACTTTTTTATCGATTTGTCAAGGATAATCGTTTGCACAGAATGAAGAAAAGCTTACAATTTTTGTTGTCTTTGATATGATACCCGCCATGAATGAGATGAGCATTGAAGTTGCGCTGGTTGAATGCGCTGCTGCACGGGCAAAGGGGAGAAGAATACAGTCGATCTGTATCGGCTATAACGTAACCATAGTGGAGCTTGACGACGGATCCATGGGTACTTCGGCAATGTTGAAGGAGCCGAAGACGGGGACTGAGCATCATGTGGCGGAAGCAGGAACCTTGGTTGGGGCAAAGGCCGACAAGGTGATGTACTGGCTGTTGGAACATCAGGCTTCGGTAAAGCGAAATGTCGCCCTTGCCACCATCAATGCCGCTTCGGCCATGACCATGTATCCGGAAGAGCAAGGAATAACGGCATCGGATCTTCCCCTTATTCACGAGGGAGATGTGCTTGGAATTGTTGGTTACATTGCCCCTATGGTGCGGCGGATGGCCCCGAAAGCCGCGGATTTCTTTATTTTTGATAATAGCCTGAATGAGGGGGTATCGCCCCCTGAAAGGCAACCTGAATTGATTCCGAAATGCTCGGTTGTCTGCATCACCGGTACCAGCTTTTTAAATCATACCGTGAGTACCGTTCTTTCCTATTGTCGGAACGCCCGGGAGGTTGTCATTGTCGGACCAAGTACTCCGCTTTTTCCCGAAGTCTTTGCCGATACCCCAGTCACCTTTCTTGCCGGCTCCCGCTGGCCCTCAGACAAACGGGAGCAGCTATTTAGCCTATCTTCCCAGGCCGCCGGCGTACACCAACTAAGCAGGCTTATGCAGAAGGTAACGATTCCTATTTCCCGTGGTTCATGACCTCCACAAGCTGAGCAACAATTCCGACGGCGATTTCTCCCGGACTGCTTCCTCCGATCGGTATACCGATGGGACTGACCATCCTGCTTATCTTCTCTTCTTCATAGCCTTCCTGCTTGAGTTCCTTTCTGAGCTTTGCCGCTTTTGTTCCGCTTGCGATCAATCCAAGGTACTTCCACTCTTTTTTTAGAAAATAGCGGGCAAGGCGAAAATCGGTGGTATGGTCGCGGCTCACGATGACGATGTAGCTGTGGTCGTCAAGGGACAGAGCATCCTCGATCACCTTTTCGTCGAAGGAGGTAATAATGCTTTCCACACCGGGAAAGCGTTCCTCGTTGGCATACTCTTCCATCG
The DNA here is from genome assembly GCF_000143985.1 of Sediminispirochaeta smaragdinae DSM 11293. Lineage (GTDB taxonomy): Bacteria > Spirochaetota > Spirochaetia > DSM-16054 > Sediminispirochaetaceae > Sediminispirochaeta > Sediminispirochaeta smaragdinae. Next base: position 1,206,407 of record NC_014364.1, read on the forward strand.
AGTCGATCAGGACCGTCCTAAAATCCAACTCGCGGGTCATCGAATAGATCGCTTTGCCGATGTGGCCTGCCCCGCAGATGACAAGCTGCTTCCGCTTTTGAAGCGGTTCGATAAGGTAAGTGACCTTACCACCGCAGGCCATATTAAGGTCCTTGCCCAGATCCTTTTTATAGTAGCGGACCTCTCCTTCCCGGATTGCCTCCAGAGCCTCTTCCAGGGCGATATGCTCCAAGGCTCCTCCCCCGATGGTCCCAAACGTCAAATGTCGATCCCCTTTGTCCACCACAAGCATCTTTGCCCCCGGGATCTGTGGAACCGAACCTATGACCTCGACGATAGTGACAAAGGCAATAGACTCCTCGCTTTTGGCAAATTCCGCGGCAGTCAATATCAAATTATCCATATCGCTACTCCATATGCTATTCTTTGACTAGGGTTTTAGCATAAACACATGCTTTTTTCCAGATGCAGTCGTAGATTTCCCCTTTTTCCGTTGCTCATTGACATTCAAGACCGTAAAATATATACCATAGTGGTAAAGCTAACTAGGAGGATGCTATGAAGCGTACACTCGTATTGATCGGATCAATGCTTGTTATTCTTACGTTTGTAACCGCATGCGGAGGGAAGTCCGCCTTCCCCAAGGCTTCGGACAATGTTGCTGTTGCAGAAGAGGGGGCTTTCGATGCCCACGGCTGGAAGGCCAAGATTGCTATTACTTTTGATGGCGATACAATTACGAAGGTTCAGTTTGACGAATTAAATAAAAAGGGTGATCTAAAGTCTCAGGACAAGACCTATACGAGCCAGATGGAATCTGCCACCGGTGTAACCCCTGCAGCGGCCAACGAACAGCTTGCCGCCAGCCTTGTGGAAACGCAGGACCTCTCCAAGGTCGATACCGTTACCGGTGCTACCGATACCACCACGCGTTTTAAGGAACTTGCGGAAAAGGCTCTCTCAAGCCGATAGATTCGTTCCATCTCTCTTGAAAAAAGCTGCCTGGAAAAAATTTTCGGGCAGCTTTTTTTATAAAAGAGACCCTCAGCTTTCTTGGCTTATATATACGTTATCCATTTCAATGTGCAGGAGAAGAAAGATACCCCCTCTCCGTGAGCTTGATGAAAATCTTCCAGTGATAGAGAATAGGCAAAACAGCTTTTGGGGAGAAGTCAGATGAACATTACCGGATGGAAGCTTGATAGGATTTCCGTGGCATTGAAGACTCCTTTTATCACTTCGCTGAGGAGGCTGGATGCCATCGAGAATATCATTCTGACCATCGATAGTGATACTCCTTTCTCGGGGCAGGGAGGGGCCGCACCGACGGCGGTGATTACCGGTGATACCTTTGGTTCCATCACCGCTGGTATCGAGCATATCATGACTGCCATCATGGGAATGGAGATCGAAAACATCGAAGGCATCATGCAGCGGATACAGACCTCCATGGTCGGCAACAATTCGGCAAAAGCGGCTGTCGACATGGCAGTGTATGATCTATACGGTAAGCTGTATTCCGCTCCGCTCTACCGGCTTCTGGGGGGCGCACGGGACAGCCTTGCGACCGACCTCACCATAAGCATGAATGAACCGGAACAGATGGCGACAGATAGTGCAAGGGCCGCGGGTGAAGGTTTTTCGGTTTTGAAGATTAAATTGGGAAAAGACGTGGCTCGGGACTTTGAAAGGATAAAAGCGGTAAGGGATGCTGTGGGGCCTTCCATTTCGCTTCGGATCGATGCGAATCAGGGATGGACGCCGAAGGAAGCCGTCGGGCTTGTTGCGAGGATGGAGCGGGCGGGGATTAATCCGGAACTTATAGAACAGCCTGTTGCTGCCCGTGATTTTGAGGGTATGTGCTATGTCAGGGAGCGAATCCCCTTTCCCCTCGTTGCAGACGAGAGTCTCTTTTCTCCTAAGGATGCCATCGATCTCGTGAAGATGCATGCGGCAGATGGTTTCAATATCAAGCTGATGAAATCGGGAGGGATCTATAATGCCATGAAGATTGCCGCCATCGCCGAATCGGCAGGTTTATTTTGCATGGTGGGATCCATGATGGAAAGCCATACAGGCCTTACTGCTGCCGCCCATTTTGCGGCATCACGTGCCGTTGTTCGCATGGTTGATCTTGATGTGCCTCTTTTATGTGCCGAAAAGAAAGAGCATGGCGGAACGGAGTATACAGGGAGCAGTATTCGTCTACCGGCGGCTGCGGGCCTTGGTCTCGACTGAGAATCCGTTGGAGGCCTTTCAGGAAAATTCTCTGGCCAGTGCCGAGTGTAGGCTTCTCCTGAATGTTTTTATCTTATCGGCAGTTGCAGCTCTTCCGAAATGCACCCTGTTTGTCAGTAGTACCACCGTCAGATCGAGGGAAGGGTCCATCCACACGCTAGTCCCCGTGAAGCCTGTGTGTCCGAAGGCTTCGTTGCTAAAGAGTGGTCCTGCGAAAGAGTCTCGATCCTGTACCAAAAAGCCGAAGGCCCGTTTCGGTGAAAGCCCCTGGGTCTGATTCCCGGTCATCAGGCGTACACTTGCTTCGGAAAGTATGTGCTTACCGTTGAGCATTCCCTCGCAGGAAAACAGCTCCAGGAGCTTCATGACCCCTTCCGCATTTCCGAACAAGCCTGCATTGCCTCCCATGCCGTCGAGGCAGAACGCGTTCTCGTCATGCACCTCGCCTTTCAGCCACCTTTCTCGCCAGGGGCAGTATTCGGTAACGGCGATGTTCTCTTTGATTTCCTTATCGTTGCTTCTTAGGGGATTGAACATAAGGGAAGCTATTTCCCCCGGAATGGTAACCAGTTGTCTGAAAAGCTCATCCATGTTTTTGCCCGTTATCTTCCTAACCACTTCGGCAAGAAAGATATAGCCCGTGCAGCTGTATATGACCTGGGCTCCCGGTTTTACGGTCGGAGTGAGGGAAAAGAGATGCTCGATTGCCTTAGCCCGGTCGATCTCCGCTTCCGTCTCAAAGAGCTTGAATATATCGGGGACGGGGGGAAGGCCCGAGGTGTGGGTGAAAAGCTGGCCAAGGGAGATGCTGGCGGTTTCCCGCCGAAGGGAAGGAAGGAAAGCCCCGATTTCCGTATCCGGAGAAATCTTCTCCTGTTCCATGACGGCAAGGGCCGTGATGCTCGTTGCCAGGGGTTTTGTGAGCGAGGCAAGGTCGAAGATGGTTTCCGACGTCATCTCTTCTTTGTACGGATACCGTCGTCTGTATCCGGCGGCCTTGGAGAAAACAACCTTTCCATGCTGCTTTACAAGGAGCACAAAACCGGGAGTCGTCCTGTCGGCAATGGCCTCATCGAGCGTTGTTTCGATGGTTTTTTCGTTATTTTCCTGCATGCTTGAGAACCAACCCAATATGTTCTTCGTTTTGTTGAAGCAACTTTCGTGCCTCTTGTGCCGAAACCTTGAGCAGCACCGATACGATTGCCACCTTCGGCTTTCTGTCACACGCCAGGAAGGCCTGTTCTGCTACTTCGCTTGTGCAGTCGCATACCTCTTTTATAAGCCTTATGGACCTGTTTATCAGTTTACTGTTGAGCGGCATCAGGTCGACCATGAAGTTTTTGTACACCTTGCCAAGCCGTATCATTGCCGCCGTGGTGATCATGTTCAGAACCAGCTTCTGGGCGGTTCCTGATTTCATTCGTGTGGATCCCGTAATAATTTCCGGACCCACATTGATGAGGATGGTCCTGTCGGCATATGCAAATGTTCGGGAGTTGCTGTTGCTGCTGATGGCGCAGGTGACGGCTCCCTGTTCCCTTCCCCGCTTCAGGGCTCCTATGACATAGGGGGCATGGCCGCTTGCGGTGATCCCTATCACAATGTCATTGGGGCCGACCTCTTTTTCATCCATGGCGGCCCCTCCTTTTTCTTCGTCATCTTCGGCCCATTCCACGGCCCTTGTCAAGGCTTCCTGGCCTCCGGCAATAATCCCCTGAATCATTTTGGGATCGGTTCCGAAGGTCGGGGGACACTCCGAAGCATCGAGAACTCCTAATCGTCCTGATGTCCCTGCCCCTACATAAAAAAGCCGTCCGCCACGACGAAAGGCTTTGACAGCATCATCAACGACATCGGCAATGGAGTCGAGGGCCTTTTCGATGACCAGCGGAACCTTTTTGTCTGCTTCGTTTATTATTTTGAGAATCTCTATTGTCGACTTTGTATCGATATCTTGAGAAGCCGGATTTGCCTGTTCTGTCGTGAGGTTTCCCAAATAATCCATGTTCGTTATATCTCCTGTTCGTTTCAAGCTTGTGAAATTTTTCCCATCACAACAGGACAAGCGGCACCGGTTGCTGAAGGGATATTGTTTGTTTTCCCATTGATAGCAAAATAGGCCATAAGGGCAAAGGCCTCCGCCTCCTTGTAATCGCTGCTGATGCCCGCCTCTTCCCCCTTCAGTACGGGACACTGCAGATGCTTTCTCAGCGATTCCATGATGAGAGGATTGTGTACGCCTCCTCCCGTCACTACCACCCTGTCGGGATTTCGACCCAGATGCGCCGAATAGGCATGGACGATGCTGCGGACGGTGAACTCCTCGGCCGTCCGTATCAGATCTTCGTTGATCGTAAGTTTTTTCAGAAATATATCAAAAAAAGAGGACCCGAATTCTTCCCTGCCCGTGCTCTTCGGAGGTTTTTTTTCAAGGTAGGGGTGGGCCATCCACTCCTGCAGGATTGTCTCGTCTATGTTCCCTTTTCTGCCGAGGCTTCCATCCCTGTCGTACGACCATGCCCCTTTTGTGAACTCATGCACCAGTCGGTCGATAATCATGTTCCCCGGCCCGGTATCAAAGGCCACGGGATCGGCAGTCGCATCCCCGAAGAAGGTGACATTTCCGATTCCACCGATGTTCTGAAAAGCAGTGCCCGAACCAAGCCGCTCGACCATGATCCTTTCCAGGAAGGGAACCAGGGGGGCTCCCGTTCCTCCTGCAGCAATGTCGGCCGATCGGAAATCGGATACCGTCGTTATTCCTGTTCTTCTGGCAATGATCGACCCGTCTCCGATCTGCAGACTTCCCCTTGCCGTTTTTCCGCAGAATTCTGTTTTTTCAGCAATGTGATAGAGTGTCTGTCCGTGAGAGCCTATCACTGCCACATCTTCGCAACGCAGGCCTTCTTTTTTCATTAACAAAAGGGCGGCTTCGGCAAACAATTCCCCCATGATCGAATGAAGCAGGATAAGCTCCCGAAGGGAACAGCGAGGGGCTTCAAAGAGGGCAAAGATCTTTTTTTTGACCGGATCGGGAAGGCAAACATTGATTCCCTTCACATCCTTGATTGCTATTTTTGCATCATTATCATCAAAGCTTATGACGGCTGCATCAATCGAGTCCACAGATGTTCCCGACATGAGCCCGATTGCTTTTGTCCTCTTCATGCTGCAAGTATGCCGCTTTCCATAATAATTGTCAAAATGTTTTAAAATTTTTTTTCAAATAAAAAAATATTCAATAAAACTATTTTTTATTGACACTCATATCTGGCCAACCTATAATCATACAATTATAAGGGGGTAGATTAATGAAAAAAATGGCGTGGGCCTTATCCTTCTGTTTTCTGGCCTTGTCGCTTTTTGCTTCCGGTAAGCAGGAAGCCGCGCAAAAGGTGGGACCTTCGGAAAAGGTGGTGGCTGCGGACCAGACGCTTATCATCGGCACAGATGCGGAGCCTGCGGGGATTGATCCTCACAAGAGCACATCATTTTCGTCTGTTCGTGTTACGAGAAAAATCTACGAGACACTGGTTCGGACCGATGCACATATGAATATCATTCCGGGCCTGGCCGAATCCTGGGAGATACCGGAGAATACAACCTACATCTTCAATCTGAAACACGGGGTGAGGTTTCATAACGGCAGGGAGATGACGGCCGGGGATGTGAAATATTCCTTTGAGCGTATCATGAATCCGGAAAATGCCTGTATTGCAAAATCCTATTTCAAGGCGGTTTCCGATATTACCGTAGTGGACGACTATACGGTGAGGCTTTCTCTCAAAGAACCCTACGCACCGCTTCTTTCGTATCTGACGAGTGTGTATACTGCCGTCGTTCCCAGGGAAGTGGTTGAGGAAAACGGTGATCTGATGCAGGTCGCCTGCGGTACCGGTCCCTTCATGCTTGAGGATTGGGTTCCCGATAATCATATTACGCTCAAGAAAAATGGTGCGTATCACATTTCGGGAGAGCCGAAACTCGATAGTGTGGTCCTGATGGTAATGCCCGATGAATCATCCCGCCTCGCAGCCTTGCGAACGGGAGCCGTCCAGCTTACCACGCTTGGTTCCCAGAACATCGAGCTGGTTAAGAACAACCCAAATATCGTTTTAAAGAGCTATCAATCGAAGGATTATACCTTTCTCGGTTTCAACATGAATATTGAACCCTTCAGCGATGTCAGGGTTCGACAGGCGATGTCCTTGGCTGTGGACAGAAGCGAACTGGCGAAGATTGTGTTCAATGGTGATGCGGTGACCTCCGGCCCCGTTCCCCCTGCTTTCGGGAAATGGGCGCTTGATGTTAATAAGAATGATTTTTTTCATCAGGATCTCGATCGGGCAAAAGAACTTCTGGAAGAAGCCGGTTACGAGGATGGTTTTGATGTCGAAATAACCGTTCCCAGTTCTTATCCCGAAGTGGTGAGCACGGCTCAGGTCCTTATCCAGCAATTTGGAAAGATCGGTATCAGGGCGACGATACGCCAGCTCGAGATCGGACAGTATGTCGATGCCTGGAAAAAGACGGACCATCAGGTTATGGCCGGAAAGAACGGGTCAGGGACAGATCCCGATCGGGCGCTCTCCTTCTTTTTCAATACCGAAGGAAGTGCAAATGTCTGGGGTTTTTCAGACAAGGCTTTCGATGATCTGACAAACCGGGCAAAGGTGACGACCGACACCGACGAACGGGTAGCGCTTTACCTTGACGCTCAAAAGCGTCTCTTTGAGCTTTCTCCCAATCTCTTTTTCAATGCACCAATGAAATATTACTTCATACGGAGTAATGTGGAAGGGTTCAACCCGAATGTTTTCAATGAGGAGGATCTCAGAGAGGTGGTCATCTACGAATAAAAAGGGTAGGGGGTGCAGATGCTTCGCGCCCCTTCCTTTGAAGGTTCAGTCAGGATGCGTTCATATATACTAAGACGATTATTACTCTTCATACCTGTGCTCATAGGTATTTCGATTGCCGTGTTTCTTCTCATGCACCTGATTCCGGGAAATGCCGTGGACAGCCTTCTTGGGGTGGAGGCCACGGATGAATTACGCGCCCAGCTGACAAAGCAGTTTGGATTGGATCTTCCCTGGTACCGCCAGTATGCAAACTGGATAACGGGTGTGGTGCAGGGTGATTTTGGAAATTCAATCAGGACGGGAAAACCGATACTTCCGGAAATACTGGAACGGTTCAAGGTTACCTTTGAATTGTCGCTTATCGCTTCCCTAATTTCATGGATCATCGCCATTCCGCTGGGTATTCTTGCCGCTGTTAAGCGGAATACCCTTTTGGATGGTGTCGCAAGGGTTGTCGCCCTGTTCTGGGTCTCCATTCCCAATTTTGCCCTTGCGACCCTGTTGCTGCTTTTCCTTTCCTTAAAGATGAATTATTACCCGGCCTTGAAGTACGCATCGTTTTTTAGTAATCCCGTGGAAAATCTGCAGATCATGTTTTTCCCTGCCCTGGTTCTTGGAGCCATCATGGCGGGATCGGTCATGCGAATGACCAGATCCTCGGTTTTGGAGGTGCTCAGGCAGGATTTTATCAGGACGATACGGGCCAAGGGGGCGAAAGAACGGGTTGTTATTTTCAAGCATGCCTTGAAAAACTCATTTTCGCCAATCATAACCATTGTGGGTATGCAGATGGGGTATCTTCTCGGCGGAACCGTCGTAACGGAACAGATTTTCTCCCTGCCGGGGCTTGGACTTTTTATTTTGACGGGTATCAACCAACGCGACTATCCCGTCGTGCAGGGCAGCATTCTGTTTTTCGCCTTGATTTTCGGCGTCATAAATCTTCTGGTAGATCTGATATATGCCGGAGTAGATCCGAGAATCCAGTATAAATAGATTTTTCTTGATAAGGATGTACCAATGGGGCTTTTGAAAGAACTCCTACACGACAAGATCGGGAGAATAGGACTGATCGGCGTGTTTATCGTGCTGCTTACGGCGCTCTTTGCGCCTCTCATTGCCCCCCACGACCCTGTCGAAATGTTTCCCCAACTCAGAGAGGCTCCGGGGAAATCGTTTATCATGGGGACGGATAATTTCGGACGGGATGTCTTTTCCAGAATTGTGTACGGAGCGAGGGTTTCGATTATGGTCGGCCTGATTTCCGTGGGAATCGGCGCGTCGCTGGGGATTGTTCTCGGCCTTGCCGCCGGTTATTTTTCGGGATGGCTGGATAATATCATCATGCGCCTTATGGATATTTTGTTTGCCTTTCCCTCGATTCTGCTGGCCCTGTCGATCGTTTCCGTGCTCGGGCCCGATCTGCAAAATACCATCATTGCAATAGGCATCGTCAGGATACCCATTTTTACCAGAACCGTGCGGGCGGAGGTTCTGTCGGTGAAATCCCAGGAATATATTACCAGCGCGCGATCGATAGGCATCAAGGATTCCAGGATAATAATCCGGCACATCATGCCCAATATCATATCGCCGTTTCTTGTTCAGGCAACGCTTTCTCTTTCGAGCGCGATCCTGGTCGAAGCCTCCCTCAGTTTTCTTGGCCTTGGCATTCAGCCTCCCAATCCGTCGTGGGGTTCCATGCTCAATGAAAGCAGAAAGATCATGGAGCTTGCACCCTGGACCGCTCTGTATCCTGCCATTGCCATCATCCTTACCATTTTGTCATTTAATCTGCTGGGTGACAGCCTGAGGGACATCCTGGATCCCAAGCTTCGAAATATCGAGTGAGATTGCCGCATGAGTAAAAACGAATTACTGCAGATTGAAGATCTTACCATAGAACTCAGGACGAAAAAGAATCGTTACAATCTGGTCGAGGAGGTCTCCTTTTCCGTCGGCAAGAAAGAGGTTTTCGGCATCGTCGGTGAATCAGGCTGCGGGAAAAGTGTGACCGCCTATTCGATCATCAACCTTTTGACTACGCCTCCTCTTTATATCAGCCGGGGCCGTATCAATTTCGAGGGAACGGATCTTACCGAACTGTCGAACACAGAGATGCGTAAAATCAGGGGCAATGCCATATCGATGATCTTTCAGGAGCCCATGACGGCCCTTGATCCTCTTTTCACCATCGGCCAGCAGTTGAAGGAAATCCTGCGCTTTCATTACCAGCTGCCGGAAGAGGTTATGCATGAACGGGCCGTCGATATCTTGAAAAAGGTGGAGATTCCCAGGGCCGAGCAATTAATGAAGGAGTATCCTCACCAGCTCTCCGGCGGCATGCTTCAACGGGTGATGATTGCGATGGCATTGTTGAACAAGCCGAAGCTTCTTATTGCCGACGAACCTACCACCGCCCTGGATGTGACGATCCAGGCACAGATCCTCGATCTCATAAACGGATTGAAGGAGCGCTTCGATACCTCGGTCATCATGATCACCCATGATCTCGGCGTCATTTCGGAGACTTGTGACCGGGTGGCGGTCTTTTACGCCGGCCATGTTGTGGAAGTAAGTGATGTGGAGACGATTTTTTCGGATGCCATGCATCCCTATACCAAGGGACTTGTCCGATCCGTCACATCCCTTGGAGAAAAGAGGAAGGAGCTCTACACCATTCCCGGCGTGGTGCCCAGCATCGATACCATGGGAAAGGGCTGTCGTTTTTATGATCGATGTTCACGGAAGATGGAAAGATGCAGGGATGTCGTTCCCGCTCTGAAGGAATATGGCCGGGGACATATGTGCAGATGCTGGCTTTTTGAAGGATCCGAGCATGAATAAGAGCCTACTGGCCGTCGAAGGTTTGCGGAAATATTTTCCCCTGAAGGGCGGCGTGTTCAATAAGACCATCGGATATGTCCGTGCGGTGGAAGAGGTGAGCTTTTGTGTGAATAAAAAAGAAACCTTCTCCCTTGTTGGCGAATCCGGCTGCGGAAAATCCACGACTGGCAGAACCATCCTGCGTCTGGAAGAGCCCGATGAAGGCAGGATCATCTTTAACGGCGAGGATATCAACGGTTACGGGAAGGAATCGATGCGAAGGATGCGCCGGCATATGCAGATGGTCTTTCAAAACCCCTATAATTCCCTCAATCCCCGCATGAAGATCAAAGCGCTTCTTGCCGAGCCCCTTCAGACCCACACGGTGTTGTCGTCAAAAGAGATACGTGGGAAAATAGACGAGATGCTGGAGCGAGTGGGGCTTTCTGCCTCTTATAAGGAGCGCTATGCCCACCAGTTCAGCGGCGGACAGCGCCAGCGGATAAGCATAGCAAGGGCCCTGATTACCAATCCTGCCCTTGTCATTGCCGATGAGCCGACCAGTGCCCTCGATGTTTCCATTCAGTCGCAGATTATTAATCTGCTTATGCAGCTTCAGGATGAGTTGGAGCTTACCTATGTTTTCATCTCACACGATCTGAACGTGGTACGCCATATAAGCTCGGTGGTAGGGGTCATGTACCTGGGACGGATCGTGGAACAGGCTCCTACCGAAGAGTTGTTTGCCCGGCCTTCCCACCCCTATACCCAGGCGCTGCTTTCCGCGGTTCCCTCTCTTTTGCCGGGGAAAAAGAAGGAACGAATCATTCTCTCGGGTGATGTGCCAAACCCTGCCGATCCGCCGAAGGGGTGTCCCTTCCATTTGCGGTGCCGGTATGCCATGGACAGATGCAGAACGGAGTTGCCCCAAAGCGTAGCGTTAAGCGACGGGCACTGGGCCTCCTGTCACCTGCTGTAAGAGGGCCTTAGGGTCCTTTCAACAGATCACGATAGATGCCAGGATCCGATCCTTCTATGGGGACGGCTCCTACGCTTTTGCGGTAGAAATCGGCAGGGCCGACACCGCCTATGACGGCGTAGGCATAACCCGATTCCCGCATGGCCCAGAGGGCATGAAGCAGGAGTATTTCACCGATTCTCTTTCCGCGTGCTTCCTTTCTGACGCCTGTCGGACCGAAAAAGTCTTTACAGACGGCGTCGTAGGAGGCGAACCCCATGATCCTGCCCTGCTCGACGGCAATGAAGGAAGAGACCGGAAGCCTTGAGAAGGTCGCTTCGACCTGATCGGCCCAGGACCGGCTGAAATGTTCGCAAACCCATTGTGTGACCAGGCTTTTTTCCGAAGGCAGCGGCCGTTTGATGATGATTCCTCCGGCTTTGGCCGGAGCGGGGATGGGCGGAAGATCATAGAGCCTGACAAGCATGTCGAACATGGGGAGAGTATACACTCTTTGGAGGTGCTATGATAGAATCCGAAACCATGAAACAACAGATCCGCCTTGCGGCATCGGAAGAAGAATTAATTTCCTGTGCAAAATTGATGGCGGAATCGGAACCATGGATTACCCTGGGAAGAGGCTTTGAACAGACACGGAAAGCGGTGCATGATACTTCCTCCGATCTGTTCATTTCACTGGCTGGCGAAGAGTTCACCGGCTTTATCATGGTTCAGATGCAGGGGGCCTTTCGCGGCTATATAAAGTCTTTCGGCATCATGCCGTCATGGAGGGGGCGCGGGATTGGCACTTCGCTCCTGTCCTTTGCCGAGTCGTATATTTTCAAAACAAGCCCCAATGTTTTTCTCTGTGTCTCTTCCTTCAATACCTCGGCACAGGGCTTTTATGCCGCTCATGGGTATGAGACCATAGGAGAACTAAAAGACTATATCATTGACGGCTATTCCGAAATCCTGATGCGGAAGTCTGTCGGACCCTTGAGCGGTTACAGGGGGGATACCGTCGCCGGCAATTGACGCAGGCGCCAGGATTATGAAGATCTTCTTGGCCTGGAACGACTGAGCGGAAACAATTGAATGGGAAAAAACTGAATAGAAGGAAGGCGCTGTATGGATTTTTTGGCCGAGGCTGGATTGCTGCGGGAGGAAATTGTCGGCTATCGAAGATATATTCATCGCCATCCCGAGCTCGGTATGGAGACCGCCGGGACCGCTGATTTCGTGCAGGCCTCTCTGGAAAAGATGGGGATACGCTGCTTCCGGCCGATTCCTCATTCGGTCTGCGGGATCCCGAGGTTTCCGCACTATTCGGCCTGCACTGCAACACGGGAAGGAAAGTGGGAGAGATCGCCCTTAGCTATGGACAGGCCTACGCCGCATCGGAGACCTTCGATATTGAGATTATCGGGAAAATGAGTCACGGTGCGGCTCCCCAGGGTGGCATCGATGCCGTTCTTGTTGCCGCCCAGGTGGTCACTGCCCTTCATCACATTGTTTCGAGGGAAATTGACCCCGTTCACCCTGCAGTGCTCACCCTGGGTACCATAGCAGGTGGACAGGCCCGCAATATCCTGGCGGAAAGGGTCCGCCTTGAAGGTATCTGCAGGGCCACCGATCCCGAGGTTCTGCATCGCCTTCGTCAGAAGGTGATACGGACGGCCGAGGGCGTGGCCTCCGGACTTGGTGCGAAGGCGCTGGTTAGCTTCGATGCAGGGTATACGGCCCTTATCAACAACGATGCCATGACGGATCTTGTAAAGCGATCGGCGGAAAAGCTTCTGGGAAGGCATGCGGTATATATCAACAAAGAACCCAATATGGGGGTCGAGGATATGGCCTATTTTCTGGAGGAAATCCCCGGCTGTTTCTTTTTTCTCGGGGTAACCAATGAAGAGAAGGGGATTACCGCTCACCTTCATAACGGTGCTTTTACCATCGATGAAGAGGCCCTGATCATCGGTACGGCCATTCAGTGCGAGAACATCGTCTCGTTTCTTTCAGGCAGGGCCCTTTAAAAAAAAGTTACAAAAAAAGTTTCCATATATAAAATAATTTATTGGCTTCTACCTTCGGCCATGATACTATAACCTCATGGATTTCGATGAACTGATCGGGAATGTTTTCATGCTGGGCCTGCCTTCTTCAGTGCTTGACGATGTGGGAAAGGATGTTCTTGCCGCCGTCAGACCCGGATCGGTCATTTTATTTTCCAGAAATATCGTTGACAGGGAGCAGGTTGCCCGGTTTATCGAAGAGATAACGACTTTTCTCGGATACAAGCCGCTCATTGCGATCGATCAGGAAGGTGGTATTGTCACAAGGCTGAAAAAGGGATTTACCGTTTCTCCCGGCGCCATGGCTCTGGCCGCAACCGGCGATCCCCATAATGCATACCTGGCGGGAAAACTGCTCGGCCAAGAAATGAAGGCCGTAGGCATCGACTGGAACCTCGCCCCCGTTGTCGATATCAACAGCAATCCGCTTAATCCTGCCATCGGGATTCGCAGTTTTTCCGAAAATGCCGATGTTGTTATTGCCTATGCATCACAGTTTGCCGCAGGCCTTGAGAAAAGCGGCATCCTGACCTGCCTGAAGCATTTTCCGGGCAACGGCCGGGTTCAGGTTGATCCCCACCTCGATATGCCCTCTCTGGATATTTCCCGGGAAGCGTTGTTCCGTAATGAGATGCTTCCCTTTCTCTCTATTCCCGCTCCTTCCTGGATGCCCACCCACATCTATGTGCCCACATTACAAAGCCGCAGGGAGGCTGTTACCGTTTCAAGGGAGGTCCTGACCGGGCTGGTCAGAGACAAGCTGAAATACAAGGGGCTTTTGGTTTCTGATGATCTGAACATGGGCGGCGTGGCACATGTTCTCCGGGCCGATGACCTTGCGGTCGAGACCTTGGCAGCGGGTATGGACATGATTTCGTTCTGTGACAACCCGGAAAAGCAGCTGATGGCAGCCTCTGCCGTTGCCGGGAGAGTTGCCAGGGACGAAGTGTTTGCGGAGCGGGTAAGGCAGGCCTCGGCGAGGGTGAAAACGATGTGTTCCCTTCGTGACAGGGCGGACGGTTCTCGTTCCTCCCTTGTTGATTTTGAGGCGAACGGGCGAAAGATGGATTTCATTTCCCTGAAATCGGTGCGGCTTGTAAAAAATGAGGAACAGGCCGTTCCCCTTTGTTCCGTGGATAATGTGTTCACCATGAGAAGCAGCCGACTTGTTCTCATTGAAGAGGGCAGTGAAGGAATCCCTGCGGTTGCGTCCCGTGCCGCCGAAAAGCTTTCCTGTCCCCTTTCCATATACGAAAGAACCATCACCGATGCAGAAGCGGCGGTTTTAAAGCGGCAGGCGAAGGGAAAGTCCAATCTTATCTTTACGGAAAATGCCCATCTCGAACCGTCTCTGGTACGGTTCATCGAGGATCTGGCACAGATATCAGGCAGGCTTGTACTTGTCGCCCTGCGAAACCCATACGATACGGATATTGCGGGAATACAAAATGCGGTCGCCTCGTATGGCTATACTGCGGCTCAGCAGGAAGGGGTGATGAGGCTTCTTTTTCCGGGAGCCTTCGAGGAAGGTTGTGTATGAACGGATGTCTTTTGAAGGTAAAAGAGGCCTTTGACGATTTGAAACCTTCGGAAAAGAAGGTTGCCAGTTATATTTTGAGTTTTCCGGAGGAATCGGTGGGGCTTTCAGTGGGAGAACTTGCGCAGCGCTGCAATACCAGTAATGCCGCGATCATTCGCTTTTGCAAGACCCTTCGTTTTGACGGATATCGGGATTTTGCCATTCAGATGGCCTCCGACATTTCTTCACAGAAGGCCGAGGAAGATAGTTATACCGATATTCAGGTTGGTGATGATCTTGAAACGATCATAAAAAATGTATCGTACAACAACAAGAAGTCCATTACCGATACCCTTCTTGTTCTTGATATCGAAGAGCTGAAAAAGGCCATTGCGGTGTTGCATTCATCCAAGCGTATCGATTTTTACGGCGTGGGGGCCTCGGGGCTTATCGCCCAGGATGCCCAGCAAAAATTTATGCGCATCAACAGGTATTCGATGGCCTACACCGATACCCATCTCCAGGCCACGGCGGCGGCCAACCTTTCGGCGGAGGACGCGGCTGTCTTTATATCCTATTCAGGAGAGACCCGGGACATCGTCGAAACCATGGAGATTGCGAAAAAGACAAGGGCAAAGACCATCTCTATTACAAAATTCGGGAACAATACCCTGAACAGCAAGGCCGACATCAAGCTTTTTACGGCTTCTCCCGAAACAAGCATGCGAAGCGGAGCCAGCGGTTCAAGGATAGCCCAGCTTAATGTGATAGACATCCTCTTTTCCGGTCTCGGCAGTATCGAGTATTCCGAGATCAAGAAATATCTTGACCGGACCAGAAAGGTTCGGGCCATAAAAAAATTCCGGGACTGAGGACGGACCGCGGTTTGGTGGAGGTTCTGCAAATTTCATAAATCAGTCGACTGTACAATGAGGTCCGCTTTGCAGGTTTGCGCGGTCGATACAAAGGAGAGAGAATGAAAAAAAAGATTTCTGCTGGACGCTTGATAATGACTATGGTCCTTCTGTTGTCGATGTCGTTTTTCGGCGCTTGTTCTCAGAAGAAGCCGTCTGACGGAGGGACTGCGGATGCCGCAGTTGAAAGCGATGCAAAGGACTCTGTCAGACGGGGCGGGATCGTAAACGTCACCTCGACGAAGCAAGGGGTTCTGATCAAGAATTTCAACCCATTCTCTCCGAACGCCTTGCAGTCGACCTTTGGATGTTTCTACGAAACCCTGGTTTTTGCAAATGAATATTCGGGAGAGGTAACTCCCTGGCTTGCTGAGCGTTACTCCTGGTCGGAAGATCTCAAGAGCCTTGAGTTTCATCTTCGCAAAGATGTGAAATGGAACGACGGTGAAGCTTTTGATGCCGACGATGTGATCTTTACCCTGGAGCTGGCAAAAGGCGACAAGGCCCTGGACAAGGCCGGAATATGGAATCAGGGGCTGGTCGACGTAAAGAAGATCGATGCCTATACGATTGATTTTACCTTCGAGGAGGTAAATACCACCGTGCTTCCCCAGATGGCCAGCCTGTACATCATGCCCGAGCATATATGGGCCTCCGTCGACAATCCCTCGGAATGGACGGGAAACGAAAACCCCGTGGGAACCGGCCCCTTTGTCTTTGACGAGGGCTCTTTTACCGAGCAGTCCTATCGTCTGAAGCGTAATCCCCTGTACTGGCAGCTGGGAGAAGACGGAAAGCCTCTGCCCTATATCGACGGTGTCCAGTATGTGGGGGCGACCGGCAATGCCCAGGCCCAAATGAAGATCATCTCCGGCGAGGTTGACTGGGGAGCCTATTTTCTCGCAAATATCGACGAGACCTATGTAAAGCGGGATCCCGATCACAATCATTACTGGCTGCCCGAGGGGAACATCGTCTACCTCAACCTCAACAACGGCAAAGAGCCGTTCTCGAACCGGAATGTCAGGCGCGCCCTTGCCATGGCCATCGACCAGAAAGAGATAACAACCATCATGAACTCCGGTGCGGTTCCTGCGGGGCAGGCCGGTGTAAAGACCGGATATCTATCCTGGGTGCCCGAGGATGCCGAATCATTTCGGCTTTCCTTCGATTCCGATGCTGCGGTGAGATTGCTCGAAAGCGAAGGCTATGCAAAGAATGCCAAGGGCATCATGGAAAAGGATGGAAAGGCGCTTTCCTTTGAGCTCTATGTTCCGACGGGATGGACCGACTGGATCACCGCGGTTGAGACCGTGAGCAACCAGCTAAAGGAGATCGGTATCGATGCCCGGGTAAATCAAGCTGCATGGCCTTCACCCTTCCTCGATAATATCACGACGGGAAATTACGATATCTCCATTGACTACGTAAATTCGGGCTTCTCTCCCTACTATCAGTACAATAACATCCTGCCTTCCCGGCACTGGGCCCCTGTCGGTGAGGATGCAACGGGCCATTCCCAGGTTCGATACAGGAACGAGAAACTTGATCAGGCCTTTTCGGCCTACCGCAGGACGGCAGACAAAAATGAACAGCTTGGTTACATACATACCATTCTTTCCGCTGTCATGGAGGACACACCCCTCGTTCCCCTTTTCTTTAATCCGACCTGGTACGAATACTCCACCAGGAACTTTACGGGATGGCCGAAGGCCGATGATCCCTATACCGTTCCCAAGGCGGCCGGTATGGACAAGATGCCTGTGTTTCTTAACCTTCGGCCGAAGAACTAGATGAAGCATAGATAAAACAACTACCCGACCTCTTTCCGGGAGGTCGGGCCTTACGACAGAGACGCCCATGAAATATTTTTTACGCAAATTGTTCTGGTTTGTTTTCGCACTCTATATTGCGGTTACGATAAACTTTATTCTGCCGCGACTGATGCCGGGAGATCCCGTTTCCGTTCTCGTAAACCGCCTTCAAGGGGTTGATGAAAACTCGATGGAGGCAATTCGTGCGGCTTTCGGCGTGGATACCGAAAAAAGCATCGTTACCCAGTACTTCGAGTATCTCGGGAATATTCTCCGGGGAGATTTGGGCATCTCCACAAGCAACTATCCTCACAAGGTGTGGGATGTGGTTGCGATGGCCCTTCCGTGGACCATCGGCCTCATGGGTATTGCAACCCTTTTCAGTTTTCTTATCGGGACGGTGATCGGTATTATCATTGCCTGGAAACGGGAAACAAAACTGGCAAACGGTGTGCTCGGCGTCTTTCTGTTTATCCGTTCCTTTCCCTATTTCTGGTTCGGGCTGATATTGGTCTATTTTTTTGCCTTCCACCGTCAGGTCTTTCCCCTCGGCGGGGCCTTTGCCATAGGGGTGACCAGGGCCGACGGCTGGGCCTTTGTTCGATCGGTGATCTATCACGGCATACTTCCCGGTCTGACCATCGCCATAAGTTCGATGGGGTACTGGATGCTTACCATCCGTAACAACATGATCAACGTCCTTGCAGAGGATTACATTGTCGTGGCCAAGGCAAAGGGGCTGCCGCTTGCAAGAATCCGGAACAGGTATGCGGCACGAAATGCCATCCTGCCTTCTGTTTCGGGCTTTGCCATGGCCCTTGGCTTTGTCATCAGCGGAAGTCTCCTGACCGAGATGGTGTTTTCCTACCCCGGGATCGGCTTTATGCTGTATCAGGCGGTTCAGCAGCAGGACTACCCCCTCATTCAGGCAATCTTTCTTTTTATCGCGGTCTCCGTCATGGTCGCCAACTTTCTGTCCGACCTTGTGATCATGTTTCTGGACCCGAGGGTCAGGGACGGAGGCAAACAGTGATCAAGGACATGCTGAAACTTTTCATAGAAAACCGGAAGGCCCTGGCAGGAGTCATTATTCTTGGGCTCTTCATTCTCATGGCGCTCCTGGCGCCACTTCTGGCACCCTACGGCCCCAAGCAGGATAGTGATGAGCAGGGGAGGTTTCCCCTGATGGCTGCGCCTTGCGATGCGCATCCCCTGGGAACCACCAATGCCGGTTATGATATCCTTTCACAGCTTATCTATGGCTCCAGGGTCACGCTGACCGTCGGCATTCTGACGGGACTTTTGACAAGTTTTATCTCCCTTGCGGTTGGCCTTTTCAGCGGCTATCTCAAGGGAGCTGCCGATGACGTCATTTCCTTTATCACAAATATTTTTCTTGTCATCCCCAGCCTGCCGCTGGTGATCGTCGTTGCCTCGTATGTCCCCATGCGGGGAGTGGTGCCCATTATTGTGGTCCTCTCCCTTACCGGGTGGGCCTGGGGTGCCCGCGTCGTCAGGGCCCAGGTGATGTCGGTTGGTGAGCGGGAGTTTGT
Source organism: Sediminispirochaeta smaragdinae DSM 11293 (assembly GCF_000143985.1). Classification (GTDB taxonomy): domain Bacteria; phylum Spirochaetota; class Spirochaetia; order DSM-16054; family Sediminispirochaetaceae; genus Sediminispirochaeta; species Sediminispirochaeta smaragdinae. The sequence goes on from NC_014364.1 coordinate 1,225,163, forward strand.
GAAGGTAGCGGAGGTAATGGGAGAGAACTCCCTTGTTATTGTCTTTCGGGAGATACTGCCCAACATCATCTCGCTTGTCATGGCCATTTTCTTTACGTCGACAATTGCGGCCATTATCGGAGAGGCTACCCTCGAGTTTATCGGCCTGGGGAATGTCTCGACGGTAACCTGGGGAACCATGCTCTTTTGGGCCCAGAACAACGCCGCACTTTTGATGAACGCCTGGTGGTGGTTTCTTCCTCCGGGGCTTGGAATCGGTTTGCTCGGGACCTCTTTTGCGCTGATGAACTTTGCAATCGATGAAATCTCGAATCCGAAAATCAGAAAGAGGTGAATGGTGGATGATGTACTGCTGAGAATCACGAATCTTGAGGCAGGTTATCGGCTGCGTCAGGGAATGATACGGGCCGTCGACGGCATCAGTCTCGATTTGATGAAGGGCGAGTTCCTGGGCATTGCCGGGGAGTCGGGCTGCGGTAAGTCCACCTTGGCCTATACCTTGATGGGACTGCTTGAGGACAATGCAGAAATCACCGGAGGAGAGGTGCTGTTCAAGGGGGAAAACCTTCTTACCCTGTCCCGAAACAGGGCTAAGGAGATACGATGGGTCGATATCTCTATGGTGTTTCAGTCGGCCATGAACGCCCTGAATCCCGTTCTGAAAATCAGCGAGCAGCTCACCGATACGGTTTTGACCCATCTTCCCGGGCTGACCAAGGCCAAGGCCCTCGATATGGCGAAAAAGGCCCTCGCCCTTGTCGATATCTCAGAAGACCGCCTCGATGCATATCCCCATCAGCTTTCCGGCGGCATGAAACAACGGGTCATGATAGCGATGGCCATGATACTGGAACCTGATTTGATTATCATGGATGAGCCCACCACCGCCCTTGATGTGGTTGTCCAGCGGACGATCATCGACAAGATTTCAGATCTCCAGAAGCAGTTCAATTTTTCCGTTATCTTCATAACCCATGACCTTTCGCTTCTGGTTGAGATTTCCGACAAACTGGTGATCATGTACAGCGGTCAGATCGTCGAAAGCGGTCCTGCGGAAGCGGTGTATCGGCATCCGGCCCATCCCTATACCAGGGGGCTGATGAATTCCTTTCCGCCTCTCAGCGGTCCCCTGCTCGAGTTCGGGGGAATCCCCGGTAGGCCGCCGAATTTTCTCGACCTTCCGGAGGGCTGCCGTTTTTATCCGAGATGCCCGCAGCGAAAAGATATTTGCAGGCAGCTTCCCCCCGAACTTTTGCCGCTGGATGAGGTTCATTCGGCCAGGTGCCACCTGCTAAAGGACGGAAACGCATGAGTGAAACGATACTCGAACTGCGAAACGTAACAAAGCATTTTCCCGTACGGGGCCTTGGTCAGAAGCGTTTTGTCCATGCCATGGACGGTGTCAGTTTTTCTCTCAATCGTGGTGAGATTCTTTCGGTGGTCGGCGAGTCAGGGAGCGGAAAGACCACCACCGCCAAGGTGATCACGCGCATATACGAAAGTGATGCCGGATCTGTCGTGTTTCAGGGAAAGCCGGTCGGCGGCAAGCTGAAACATGACAAGTTACTCGAGTATCGTTCGCAGGTCCAGATGATATTTCAGGACCCCTTCGGAGCGCTCAATCCCACCCACACCATTGGTTCCATCATGGAGCGGCCCTTTGTCATTCACAAACTTGCAGGACGAAAAGAGCTCGAAGCGCGTATCAAGGATGTGCTGGTCCAGGTGGGCATGGATCCTCCCGAGCAGTATATGCAAAAATTTCCCCACGAACTTTCCGGCGGCCAGCGGCAGCGCGTCAATATTGCCAGGGCCATTGCGGTAGATCCGCTTCTGCTCATTGCCGATGAGCCGACTTCCATGCTTGATGTATCCATCAAAATGATCATCATGAACATGATCAAGCGCTTCAGGGATGAGAAGGGGATTTCCTATCTCTACATTACCCACGATCTTGCCGGAGCGCGTTATATCGCCGATCGTATCGTGGTCATGTACGCCGGCATGGTCATGGAGACCGGCCCGGCCGAGGAGGTGATAAGCGGTGCTCATCATCCCTATACCAGGCTTCTGAAATCTGCCGCTCCCCAGCCCGAGGCGAATTTCAACAGGGCAAGGCTGACCACGAAGGGGGAGATTCCCAGCCTCATCGACCCGCCTTCGGGCTGCCGCTTCCATCCCCGTTGTCCCATTGCCAGGTCCGAATGTTCGAAGCTGGTTCCGGAGATCCGGGAGGTTTCCGCCGGACATTTTTCCCGCTGCCGGTTTTCTTCCTGACGATTCCTTAGGTTTTTTTACTGTGTTTTCATCGAAAAATAATCCTTGACAGTAAGAAAATTCAAAGCTAAAGTTAGTATAACGTTAAGCTAAAACGTTATACTAATGGGATAGAGGCTTCATGAAGGTAACCATAAAGGATATCGCCAGAATGTGCGGCGTATCGGTAACAACAGTGTCCCGTGTGCTGAACAACAAAACGGAATCAATCGGTAAAGACACGGTTGTGCGAATACGAAAGAAGATTGAGGAACTGGGATATCGGCCCAATTCCGTGGCGCGCAGCATGATCACCGGCCGGTCTCATACCGTGGGACTGGTTGTCCCCGATGTCCGCAACCCCTTTTTTTCGGAATTGGCCCGTGGTGTGGAAGATTTCATGAATAAGCGGGAGTATGGTGTCTTCCTGTGCAATACCGACAGCTCTCTTGATAAGGAGCGGCAGTACATCGATTTGCTGAAGGGCAAATTCACCGACGGCATCATCTTCACGACCCAAAATAAGAATGAATTGGGTCAATACTTTGGTAACTTCATCATGCACGATTTTCCCGTCGTCCTGATCGAGCGCTATATCGACGGTATGGATGCTGTTCCGGGGATCTACGTCGACAACCGGGGCGGGGCCGAAAAGTTGTGTGATTTTATCATTGGAAAGGGCCATCGTGGCATAGCCTGCATTGCCGGCCCCTTCCTGACAACCAACGCACGCTTGCGTCTGGAGGGGTATAAGGATTCGCTTCGCAAACATGGGATCGCTGTCGAGGATCGCCTCATCATCGAGAGTAACTACCGGTATAGCGGCGGCTATCGGGCCATGAAGGAGCTGCTCGAACAGCAGAAGGGGCGCTTCACCGCGGTTTTTGCCTGCAACGATTTGATGGCCTACGGCGCTTACAAGGCGCTGGAGGAGGAGGGGCTTTCCGTCCCCCAAGAGATGTCGCTTGCAGGCTTCGACAATATCAAATTCCCGGAGGTACTACGTCCCCGTATTACCAGTGTGGACCTACCTGCCTACGAGATGGGAGGAAAGGCTGCGGAGATGCTTTGTGCGATCATGAAAAAGCAGAAGCTCAGCGAGCTTCGCTATGAGTACGATCTTGAGGTGATCGATAAGGGCAGTGTTGCCGAGCCGCTGTAAATTTTTTTCGCTTATTAGGAAAACGTTATACTATAACGTTTCACTATGAAAATCTCTGTCAGGAGTTAAAACTTATGCTGGGAGTCAGAAAAAAACAGGCCTCGAAAAGGGCCGGACATCGGGAGTTGGGAGTGTTTTTCGCTCTTCTCCTACTCATTCTCTTTTTTTCCATTACATCTCCGTTTTTTTTCAAATTGAATAACCTGATCAACATTGTTCGTCAGATTTCTCTTCTTGGGATCATTGCCATGGGGATGACGATGGTGATTGTTTCCGGTGAGATCGATCTCTCCGTCGGAGCCATCTACGGTGCCGCAGCGATTGTCAGCGGCATGGTACTTACTCACGGCGGCAGCGTTTTTCTTGCCGTTGTCGCGGCATTGGCCACCGGTATCTTTTTCGGTGTCCTCAACGGGATTCTGACAACCTACGGGAGAATTCCCGCTCTGATTGTCACCTTGGGGATGATGAATATCGCCCGGGGTGCCGCCTTGGTACTGTGTAACGCCCGGGTTATTTCCCTTTCGAAGCGGACGGTGGAAAGTTCCGGACTCGGGGCCTTTCTCTTCCTCGGTCAGGGTAAGGTTTTTCACATCCCGGTGGTGAGCATCATCTTTATCATCGTGGTCATCATTGCCAATTTTCTCTACTCGAAGACCCTTCTCGGATTCCGCTTAAGGGCCGTGGGAGGAAATAAATTGGCCGCCAAGGCCGCCGGCCTCAACCAAAATTTGATAAAAATCGCGGCTTTCGGTATCACCGGCCTGCTCTGTGCCTTGGCCGGTATACTCAACCTCTCTTTTCTTGCCAATGTCCAGGGAACAACAGGGACCGGCCTTGAGATGGATGTCATATCGGCGGTTATTATCGGCGGCACTTCCTTGTCGGGGGGGGAAGGGACCATTATCGGCACCCTCATCGGTGTGCTCATCATGGGAGTCCTGAAAAACGGCATCATTTTGCTCGGCGTCTCCCCCTTCTTTCAGATGCTCATTATCGGCATTGTCATCATTGTCGCCGTCGGTATCGATATGTGGTCGAGGAAAGCACAATGAAACCGATGGTCGCCTTTGAACATATCTCGAAGAGCTTTCCCGGCGTTAAGGCCCTTTCAGATATCTCCTTTTCCATCGAACGCGGGGAAGTACACGCAATTGTCGGGGAGAATGGCGCAGGGAAATCCACCTTGATGAACCTGCTCGGCGGGCTCTTTTCTCCCACCGAAGGAGCGATCTTTTTCGAGGGAGCCGAGGTCGCCATACCGAACGAACAGGCCTCTCTCGGTATGGGAATCGGTATTGTCTATCAGGAGCTGCGTCTTTGCCCCAATCTCACCATTGCCGAAAATCTTTTTCTCGGCCGGGAGCTTCACGACGGCCATAGGCTGGACTGGAAGTGCATGAAAGAGCGTTCGAAAAAGGTGCTCTGCGACTTGGGCATGGATCTTTCACCCGACGCGCTTGTCAGGAGCCTTTCCATTGCCGAACAGCAGATTGTTGAAATTGCAAAGTCTCTTACCAGGGATATCAAGGTCTTGGTCCTTGATGAACCCACTTCGGCCCTGACGATTCGGGAATCAGAGAATCTTTTTACCAATATCAGGAAGCTGAAGGACGAAGGTGTCACGATCATCTACATTTCTCACCGCCTTGAGGAAATCATGGAGCTGAGCGATCACATCACTGTTCTTCGGGATGGTGAATATAAGGGGACCTTCGAGACCGGTTCCGTTCAGATTGATGATTTGGTGAGGTTGATTGCAGGGAAAAAGCTGATAGAGGTCCTGGAACGGGGGGATCAAACCTCTGAGAGGAACGGTGTCTCCTCCGAAGTTATTCTGTCCCTTCGAAATTTGGAAAGCGCCGACGGAAAGGTGCGGAATGTGAGTTTCGAACTCCATAAGGGCGAGGTTCTCGGTATTTACGGTGTGCAGGGGGCTGGGCGAACCGAACTGCTCGAAACCATATTCGGTATCAGGAAAAGGGGTTCTGGTGAGATGCTCTTTGGTTCCGAAACCCTTGAAAATAAAAGTCCTGCCCAGGCGATTAAAAACGGCTTTGCCATGGTCCCCGAAGACCGGCGTCAGATCGGCATCTTTCCCAACATGAATATCCTGGAGAATATCAATATCTCGAACAAAAACGATATTTCCTCTCCCGGCGGTTTGCTGCATAAGCGGCGTATGGTAAAGATTTCCGACCACTACCGGGAAGAGGTGGGAATCAAGGCAAAGGATATCTATCAGAACATCACACACTTAAGCGGTGGTAACCAGCAGAAGGTCGTCATCAGTAGGTGGCTTGCAACAAATCCCAAGGTCCTTCTTGTCGACGAATTGACCCGCGGAGTGGATGTCGGTGCAAAGGCCGAGATTTTTTCGGTCCTGAGAATGCTCAGATCGAGAGGACTCGGCATCATCATGGTTTCCTCGGAGCTGCAGGAGGTTATCGCGGAGTCCGACCGCGTCCTCGTGATGAAGAACGGTGCAATGGTTAAAGAGCTTACCGGTAAGGCCATCGATAAAGATAACATCATTCGATATGCCCTGGTTGGGTAGACAGGGAAGGAGGTGTTGGACAAAAGAACAATGGATGGATCAGCAAAAATCGAGAGCAATTTTATTTTTTGGAGGACAAAGATGCGTAAAAAAACATTATTTCTGGTATTGATGCTCTGCTTCGGTATTCTGATTGCAGGTGCGAACGGCACGCAGGAGGCCGGTTCAGCCTCAGATAGCGACGCCATCACTATTACCGTTGTCTATCACGACACGGGGATCGAATTCGGCCAGGTCATCAAAAGCGGTGCCATGGCTGCTGCCAAGGAGTTTGGTGCCAACGTGAACTGGGTCGGTCCCATCGGGATCAACGTGGACGAACAGGTCAACTTCATCGAAAACGCTATTACTGCAGGTGTCGACGGTCTTGCCATATCGAATGTAAACGCCGAAGCCCTTAACCCCATGATCGATAAAGCCATGGATGCCGGGATCCCCGTAGTTACCTTCAACAGTGAGGCTCCGGGATCAAAGCGGCTTGCCTTCTATGGCCAGGACCTGCAGCAATCGGGCTATGTTCAGGGACAAATTCTTGCCGAGTACATGAAAGGAACGGGCAAGGTGATCATCACCAGCGGTGATGCTTCCGCTTCCTGGTCTCAGGACAGAGAGGCCGGTGTTCGCAAGGCCCTTGCCGAATATCCCGATATCGAGATCGTTCAGGTAGTCAGCACAGGCTGGGAAGAGCAGCAGATGTATGCTGCAATCGAGAATGCCCTGCTTGCAAACCCCGATCTTGGAGGGCTTGCCACCCTCGGAGCTCCCACTACCATGGCCGGAGGTCGGGCTCTGCTGCGTAGCGGACGCTTCGATAAGGTCATGCACGTCGGCCACGACTTTATGCCCGAGACCCTGGACAACATCAAGGCCGGGGCAACCAAGGCAACCCTGAGCCAGAACCCCTACATGCAGGGATACCTGCCGGTAAAGAATCTTTATCTCTACATTACCACCGGGGTAAAGCTGAAGAGTGAGGATACGGGGATCGTTCGCTGCGATGCCAGTAATGTCGATACCTATCTGCAGAAACTTGAAGACGGAGAGCCGATCGGCTGATAGTCCGAAACCGGGATGTTCCGGCCACTCGCCGGGCATCCCCCACATCATATGAGTAGGAGAGAACAGTGGAACGGAAACCCAGAATACAGGTAATTGGCAGCTACGCTGTGGGGATGACCATGGGAACGGACCGGTTTCCCAAGGAGGGCGAAACCGTACCTGGCTACGGCTTTTGTCAGCTGCACGGAGGAAAAGGTTCAAACCAGGCCGTCGGTGCGGCAAGGGGTGGGGGGGAAGTCCATTTTACTTCCTGCATCGGCCGGGATCGAATGGGAGACGATGCGATATCGATGCTCCGCAAAGAAGGAATCGGAACCGAAACGGTGTTTAGAAACTCCGAGGCCTCTACAGGAGTAGGCTTTGTCATGGTCGGTTCCAGTGGGGAGAATGAAATTCTTATCGATTTGGGGGCAAACGAAAAACTGGGCCGAGACCATATCGATACGATTTTTACTTCTTCTCCACTCCCTGAGATCATCCTGGTGCAGCTTGAGGCAAACCTCGATGCTGTTCACTATGCCATCAGACGTGCAGACGAAAAAGGCATTCCCGTGGTCCTCAATCCGGCACCCTTTCGTGCCGTTCCCGATGAAATGGTTGCTGCGGCAAGCTACATCACCCCGAATCAAACCGAAGCCCAGTCACTCCTTGGTAAAAATGCCGATCCCCAGATCCTCTGCAAGGAGCTGACCGCAAAATATGGCAACACCGTTATTCTGACCGCCGGTAAGCATGGTGCTTTCATCATGGAAGATGGCGAAGCGGTGGCTATTCCTGTTCCCGAAGTGACGGTGAAGGATACCACGGGAGCGGGAGACTGCTTTAATGCAGCCCTTACCGTCGCCTTGGCAGAGGGGAAGGGACTTCGCGATGCCGTCACCTTTGCCAATGCGGCAGCAAGCCTTTCGGTTCAGGTTCCGGGGGTTATTGAATCCCTGCCCTTCAGGGACGCGGTCGAAGATTTCTTAAAACAGCAACGTTAGAAATACGTTGACCACTTTTATACAACACGAGGTAGAACATGAAAAAGAGCAGAATATTGAGCAAACCCTTGAACGATGCGATTGCAGCCATGGGTCATGGCGATTTCATCATTATCTCCGATGCCGGGTTCCCCATTCCCGAAGGGAAACGGGTCGACCTTGCCATAGAGGCTGATAAACCCAGTATCACGGAAATTCTGGATCTGGTGGTTTCCGACTTCATCTACGAACGGGTGATTGTTGCCGAGGAGCAGAAAGAAAACAACCCTAATCTCTACAACGCCATTGAAAAGCTCTGTGACCGTTGCAACGTTGAAACCATTCCCCATGCCCAGCTGATTGAGCAGTATCCTGAAAAGGCCAAGTTTATTGTCAGAACAGGGGCCTTTGAACCCTGGGGAAATGTCATTCTCTGTTCCGGGGTCGATGCACCCGTATGGTTCAAGAAACCAGGAACGAAGGTTCCCGACTATTACGAGGAGCGGGCTTCCTACGAAGAAACATAATGGAGGGCATGATGGATAAGAAAGAACTTGCCGGAAAAATCCAGTTTACCGACGTTAATCCCGATCTTACGCGGGAGGGAATTGTTCGGCATCTCGAGGCATGCATGGAACTTGGGGTTCAAGCGGCCATGATCTCTCCCTGCTGGGTACCCCTTGCCAAAGAGATGCTGCAGGGAACCGGCATCAAAATCGCCACCACCGTTAATTTCCCCCAGGCAACCGACACACCGGAGATGAAGGCGGCTGTTATTCCTCTTCTTGCCAGGATGGGAGCCGATGAGTTCGATTTTCCTCCTAATCCGGCATTGTTGCTATCCGGGATGCAGGATGCATATGCAGAAGAGATTGCTCTGGTTGTCCGTGTCGCCCATGATCATGGCTTAGTCGTGAAGGCGATGCTGGAATTCGGATATCTTAAGGATCGCGGAATGAAGATCGATGCGGTGCGTCTTTCCTCCCAGGCCGGCGTGGACTGGGCAAAGAATTCCAGCGGATGGGGCAAGGGCGGCTCCCCTGCAACGGTGGAAGATATAGCTTTGCTGAAAGAGTATGTAATCCCACCTTGCCGGGTGAAGGCTTCGGGGAAGGTGAATTCCATGGTAAAGGCTCTTGCCATCCTCGAATCTGGTGCTGAGCTTATCGGTACCAGTTCGGCACGGGAGATTCTTCTCGGTGGTGAAGGTTCGAAAGACAACTATTGAAAGGAAAGAAAAATGGATTATCGAAAAAGGGTTCTTCAGGCCCTGAACCATGAAGTAAGCGACCGGACACCGGTTGATTTTCTTGCTACTCCGGAAATTTGGGAAAAACTTATCCGTCATTTCGGCATCACGCAGGCCGATACGCTTCAAGGATTTTTCGATCCCGCCTGGGAGGAGGTCCTTCGTATGCTGGATGTCGATTGCCGTGTCGTCTCCTACGATCAGTTCTGCAAGCCTCCCGAATCCCTTTTCGAGGCAGATGAACGGGAAGAGTGGTGGGACGTGATGGGGAGATCAACCCCCGCCAGGATGTGGCGACGGGTGAAGGATGGCGAGTATGCCCGTTGTATCTTCGGCCGGCTTTTTAAGCGGGTGGCGAACGAAACCGGTGTCTACGAGTCGAATGTGGATGTCCTTGCCGATGCGAGCTGCGTGGATGACCTGAAACAGCACTGCTGGCCGGATCCCGATTGGTGGGATTTTTCCGCCCTCCCTTCGGTCATCAAGGAGATCAACGGCGAAAATCGTTATCACATACGATATCGGATCGGGACCGTCTTCGAGCTTGCCTGGCAGCTGCGGGGGCTTGATACCTTTTTCATGGACCTTGCCCTTAATCCCGATATGGTGGAATACATGCTCGACCGCATTACGGATATCCTTTGTGAGGTAACCGAGCGCGCCCTGAGTGCCGGTGGAGATCTCATCGACATGGTCTATTTCTACGATGACGTTGCTTCAAACAGCAACCTTCTCATTTCAAAGGATATGTGGAACCAGTTTATACGGCCGAGGCATGAGAAGATCATTGCCGTGGCAAAGCGTTACGATAAGTCGATTATGTACCATTCCGACGGCGCCCTGCGGATGCTTCTTCCCGAATTGATCGACATGGGTATCGATGTACTGAACCCCATCCAGCCCGATGCTGCAGGAATGGCGCTTCGTGGTTTGAAGGATGATTTCGGCGACCGACTTTGTTTTCACGGCGGAATAGATATCAAGGAAACCTTGCCCAAAGGAAGCGTCGATGATGTCAGGGCAGAGGTCGCCGACAGAATTGGCATCCTTGGAGAGAGGGGCGGCTATATCATGGCCAGCTCCCACCACATCCAGTCTGACACACCCTTAGAGAACGTCCTTGCCATGTACGATTTTGAAGAAAAGTAGCAAGCCGGAAGAATCAAAAAAGGGGCCGACTGAGAAGTAGTTGGCCCCCTTTTTTACGCGCTTGGTTTCTACAAGCCGAGTTTCTTATCAACTTCGGAAGCAGTTGGGATCGACTCCATCGCTCCTGGACGGGATACGGTGATGGAAGAGGCCACCGTTGCCCGTTCCATTGCCGCCCTGGGAGAGGCTCCTGCTATTCTGGAAGCAAGGTAATAGCCGAGAAAGGTGTCTCCTGCCGCAGTAGTATCTACCACGGGCGCATCGACGATCGGTACATATTCACGTGCTTTTCCCCGTCCATAATAGGCGCCCTGCTTGCCTGCTGTCATGATGATGTCGATGTCCGGGTAGCGTGAGGTCAAACGGTCGAGAACCTCTTCGGGCGTTCCTTCGCTTTTGGCCAGTTCCATTCCCTCGGTTTCGTTTACCACCAGGGTATCCAGAAGCTCAAGAGGCCAGGAGAGAACCTCTTCCGAGAAGGGAGCCGGATTGAGGTATATTTTCATTCCCTTTTTTGCCGCTGCCTTCATGATCTCCGGAACATTGTTGATTTCGTTCTGAAGAACAAGCACATCTCCCGTTCCGAAGCTTTCCATGGTCGCTTCAATCTCCCCCACCTCGATATGCTGGTTCCCACCGCCGAAGAGCACGATGGAGTTTTCCCCGCTCTCTGCAACCTGGATGATGGCGTGTCCCGTGGGTCCGTCCCATACTCGTACCAAGTCGGTATGTACACCGGCATCCTTCAGAATATCAAGGAGCCATTGTGCATCGCCGCCCACCTTTCCCGCATGCCATACCTCCACTCCTGTTTTTGCGATGGCTACGGACTGGTTTGCCCCTTTACCACCTGCAAAAAGCTTGAGGTCTCCGCTCGAAAGGGTTTCTCCCGGCCGTACGATGTGGGGTACCCGGTAAACGTGATCGATGTTCAGTGAGCCGTAGTTCAGAATCTTCATGTGGTACTCCTTTTCCCTCTATGCTTAGTTACGAACGCTGTGCAGCGGAGCCGGAATTCTTCCGCCCCTGCTGATAAAGTCAGCTGCGGAAAAGGCATTGACCGGCATCACCGGTGCCGTTCCCAAAAGACCTCCGTATGTTACCGAATCACCGACACCCTTTCCTGGAGCGGGAATGATACGCACCGCCGTGGTTTTATTGTTCACGACCCCGAGGGCCATCTCGTCGGCGATAATTGCCGATATGGTCGAAGCGCTGGTATCTCCCGGCACGGCGATCATATCGAGACCCACCGAACAAACACAGGTCATCGCTTCCATCTTCTCAAGACTTAGCGCGCCGGCCTTCACCGCCCTGATCATACCTGCATCCTCACTCACGGGAATGAAGGCGCCGCTGAGCCCCCCCACATGGGAGCTTGCCATGATACCCCCTTTCTTGACGGCATCGTTTAAAAGGGCGAGGGCGGCGGTGGTTCCCGGGGCACCTGCGGACTGGAGCCCCATCTCCTCCAGAATTTCCGCAACACTGTCTCCCACGGCTGGGGTGGGAGCGAGAGAAAGATCGATGATGCCGAATGGGACATTGAGTCTTCTGGAGGCCTCTCTCGCCACCAGCTGCCCTGCCCGTGCGATCTTAAAGGCCGTCCTTTTGACCGTCTCGGCGACCACGTCGAACCGTTCCCCGTGGACCTTTTCCAGTGCGGCCTTTACCGTACCCGGTCCGCTGATTCCGACATTGATGGTACACTCCGGCTCTCCTATCCCGTGCATCGCCCCGGCCATAAAGGGGTTGTCCTCAGGGACATTTGCAAAGACCACCAGCTTTGCACATGCGATGCCTTCTCTATCCGCAGTTCTTTCGGCGGCAGCCTTCACCACCGCACCCATTCGTGCCACTGCATCCATGTTGATTCCGGCCTTTGTTGTAGCGACGTTGATCGAAGAGCAGACCCTGTCGGTAAGGGTGAGGGCCTCGGGAATCGAATCGATCAGACGAATGTCGGAAGTTGAAAAGCCCTTATGGACAAGGGCGGAAAAGCCGCCGACGAAATCGACTCCCACCGCCTTTGCCGCCTTATCCAATGTTTGGGCGAACCCCACATAATTTTCGCATTCTGAGGCCGCGGCCACAATGGAAATAGGGGTGACTGCTATCCGCTTATTGATGATGGGAATACCGTATTCCGATTCGATTTCCCTGCCGACCTCGACAAGATTACCGGCAAGGCGGGTGATCTTGTCGTAGATCTTCTTTTGAGCGGCCTTCGCATCGGGATCAGCACAGTCCTGAAGGGAGATCCCCATGGTGATGGTCCGGATGTCGAGTTTGTCCACGGTGATCATCCGGATGGTGTCCATGATCTCAAGTGTATCGAGCATCGCCTATACCCTGTGCATGGTTCTGAAGATCTCTTCATGCTGGATTCGAATCGAAACACCAAGCTGCTTGCCGATCTCTTCCAGAGCCGTCTTGAGCTTTTCGAGAGAGAGCTCCATTTCGGAAAGCTCCACCAACATCATCATGGTGAAATAATTTTGTAGAATTGTCTGGGTGATGTCCAGGATATTCACCTTGCGCTGGGCCAGGGCCCCGCTCACACCGGCAATGATACCAACTTTATCTTCTCCAACTACCGTTATAATCGCTTTCATGCGGCTATTATACACGCTTACTTCCTACTCTGGAAGCCTGGCCCTTCTTTTTCGGATACGTTTGACAAAACCTATAGTTGCTCTATACAATCAACACTATCTGTTAAACGTTTATCAAGCGTTTACACATTAAGGAGGAGACGATGAAAAGAGGAGTAGTACTGGCTATACTGTTTTTCCTGCTGGCTGCGGGAATGCTGTTTGCCGCCGGTTCCCAGGAAGCGAGTGAGGAAGAAGCCCTAAAGGTTGCTTTGGCACTTCCCGGCCCCATTAGCGACAATGGCTGGAGTGCATCTGCCTATGAAGGCTTGATGATGATTGAAGAGAACTATGGCGCCGAGGTCTCTTACACCGAGAATGTAAGTACCAGCGACATGGAAGATGTATTTCGCAGCTATTCGGAACTTGGTTACAGTATCATCTTCGGCCACGGTTCCCAGTTTACCGATGCTATCCATGCTGTGGCCGGTGATTATCCTGATATCCAGTTTATTATTATCAATGGAAACAGCCCGAAGGCTCCCAACATCGCCTGTATTCAGGTTGCGGATGATCAGCAGGGCTTCATGATGGGGGCCGTAGCAGCTTTGCTGACGAAAACCGGGACCATTGGGGTTATCGGTGGTGTCGAAATTCCCCCCATCAAAATGGCGGTGGATGGCTACATGCTCGGTGCAAAGTATGCGGATCCCAATGTCGAGGTCCTCAGTACCCTTACCGGAAGCTTCGACGATGTAGCCAAGGCAAAGGAAACCGCCCTTGCCATGATAGGAAACGGCGCCGATATTGTCGGTGCGATTGCAAACCAGGCCGGGCTCGGCTCCATCGAGGGGTGTAAGGAACGCGGCGTCATGGCTGTTGGGTCAAATCAGGACCAGAATCCCGTTGCTCCCGATACCGTCGTTGTCAGTGTGGTCAAGAGCATTCCCGTTCTTTTTACCTTTGCCTTCGAAAAGATGGCCGAGGGTAGCCTGGAGCCAAAAGTGTATCGCCTCGGTGTCAACGAGGGAGCGGTCTACCTTTCTTCCTGGCATGGTTTTGAAGATAAAGTACCTGCCGAAGTGAAGGCAAAACTTGAAACGATTAAGGACGAAGTCGGTAGTGGTACGGTAAAGACCCAGCCGTAGATCGAAGAAAGGGGAGCGATATATGGAAAAGATAACGCTTTTCGTCAATGGTCGGGTTCGGAGCCTAGAGGTTCCGAAAAATCGGACACTGCTTCGGGTTTTGAGGGAAGATCTTCATCTTACCGGAACCAAGGCTGGTTGCGAGACCGGTGATTGTGGTTCCTGCAAGGTCCTTGTTGACGGAGAGGCTGTAAGTTCCTGTACGCTCCCCGCGTTTCGTGCGGATGGCAAGACAATTACCACCATAGAAGGGGTGGCCGCTTCCGACGGCACCCTTCATCCTGTACAGCGCGCTTTTATCGAGGCAGGAGCCGTTCAATGCGGCTTCTGCACTCCGGGTATGATTATCGCCACCATAGCCTTGCTGAACCGAAATCCCGATCCTTCAGAAGATGAGATCAGGAGCATGCTCGACGGACAGGTCTGCCGTTGTACCGGATATGTAAAGATTGTTGATGCCATCCGACAAGCTTCAGCTTTGCTGCGCTCTTCACATAAGGATGACATGGACACATGCGAAAAAGCACAATTGATCTGAGTAAGGCCGTTTCGCCTCTTTTGGCGATCTTTTTTGCTCTGCTTTTTGGGGGGGCTGCCATCTATCTCCTTGGCTTTAACCCTCTTGCGGCATATGCGAGCCTTGCTAAGGGCTCTGTTGGCAGTATCAAGGCCGTGACCGAAACCATCGTCAAGGCCGTTCCCCTCATATTTACCGGACTCGGTTTCGCCGTTGCCAAACGGTGTGGGATGATCAACATCGGCGCAGAGGGGCAACTCTACATGGGCGGCCTTTTTGCCACCGCCGTCGGGGTCTATTGGGATTTCCTGCCCCCCGGGATCCATCTGTTGGCTGCCCTTGCCGCCGGCGTTGTCGGAGGCGGGATGTGGGGCGCCCTTGCCGGTTGGTTTAAGGTTCGTTTCGGTGCGAGCGAAATCATCACCACCATCATGCTCAATTATATCGCTAGCCTTTTTATCAGCTTTTTGGTGACCGGCCCCATGAAGGAGCCCAAGGGAGAGTTTCCCCAGAGTTCCCAAATCGCCCATACGGCTCAGCTTCCCCGAATCCTGCCGGGAACGCGATTACACCTCGGCTTTATTGTGGCCCTTCTTGCGCTTGCCTTTTTCTACTATTTTCTTTGGAAAACCGCCTCAGGCTACGAGATGAGGGTGGTGGGGATGAACCCGGAAGCGGCTCGCTATGCAGGAATGAACACTGCCAAAAGCAGTCTTCTTGCCATGTTTATGGCCGGGGGCTTCTCGGGCCTGGCCGGTGCCACGGAAATCCTCGGTGTCCAGTTCAGGCTCTTTCAGAATTTCTCGCCCGGATACGGTTTCGACGGAATTGCCGTTGCCTTGTTGGGGCGGAACACCCCGATTGGTATTTTCCTTTCCGGCCTTTTATTCGGCATGTTGCGGGCCGGGGCAAATATGATGCAGATGCTGGCCAAGGTTCCCGTTTCCGTTATTTCGATCATGCAGGCCTTTGTCATTCTTTTTGTGGTTGGGCGGAGCTTTTTCGAGACACGGAAGAGTAGGGTGAATATCCTTGAATCGGAGTCTGAATCCGACCTCGAGGCAGAAGTGGGCGAGGGAGACAGGGTATGATGGAGTGGATATTTGAATTCATAGCCGCCGATCTGCGTACCATGACGCCGATTCTTCTTGCTGCCCTCGGTATGGCCTTCAGCGAACGGGCCGGTTCGGTCAATATCGGCGCCGAAGGCATCATGCTGATCGGAGCACTGGCAGGGGCTGCC